>JAJQCX010000176.1 GCA_021202495.1 Clostridia bacterium
CGCACGATTGCGGAAGGAATGGGCGCGGAGGTCGAATATGACGACGAAGACGGGCAGATTTATGTGACAAAGGATGTGTCATATCCGGGAGACGACTGGGAGGAGAGTACATATACGGATGATGACGGCTATACAAAGATTTGTTTCAGAGATCCCAACGGGGAAATTATGTTGAAAACGGATTATTTTGATTACATGACATATGTTTCCCCTTCGGATTGGACGATGGATTATGAAAAATACGGTCCGACTGTCAATTATACATCTTCCTTTAAAGAAGGCGTGATAGTTTTTACAAGGCGGATAGAAGAAGGACAGCGCGAAGCGGGGTATATGGACGTTTACGGAAATGAGTTCATCTTTGATGGGGTAAGATATATTAAATCTTACGGAGAAGGACTGGCGGCGGTGACAACCCAAAGGGGCGACTATCCACAGTATGGCTTTATGAACAGAATGGGAGAGATGGTTATTGCGGAGCAATATGAAGTGACATCCCGATTTTCCGAGGGCGTATGTGCGGTATATGAAATGAAAGGCGGAATGGCGTATTTCATTGATAAGAACGGAGAAAAGGTTTTTGGCGGAAAAGAATATAATTCGGCGGGTGCGTTCAGCGACGGATATTGCGTGATAAGAACCGAAGGATTTTCTACGCCATCGCCTGTGGCAAGTAAATTTTCATACATAGACCATACGGGCGAACGCGCAACACAGCTTGAATGGGACGAAGCAACGAGCTTTAAAAATGGTTATGCGACTGTGCGGGACGGGGATGTGTGGATGAAGATAAATAAGGATTTTGAAGTTGTGGAGTATTTGGATTAAAAATAATGTTATTCAAATTGCGAAAAAAGTGATATTTCAAAAGGTCGCGGGGTTAATAAAACAACCTCACGGCTTTTTGTTTTATCAGAACATCGGTATTAACGTTAAAAAACGGAGATGATTTGCATGAAAAAACTAATGAGGAATTTTTTTAAAAAATTTTTGAGTTTGACTTAAGGTTTGGGGCGAGAAAGTGCTTTAATATAACTAACAGATGTTTTCCGATGAATTTTTCAAAATGAAAAATTTCGGAGGGGAGCAGATGGAAAGTTATTTCGAGAGGTTGTTTAAACATTTATTTATGAAAAAATATTGCGGCAAAGGCAATATTTCCGAAACGGCAGATTTTAATGTTAATGTGACGGAGGAGTACAGAAAAATATTGGATAAGGTGGCGATAGGAATGATTTATGACACATTTGATGACGAAAAACTGACAGAAGCAATGCTGAAGCTTGCGAGAATGGAAAGAATAATATTGACATTCAATATTATATTGGGAATGGAACCGGCTGAGATTGCATTTCTGTTGGATACAACATTAAACAGTACATATGCGCAAAAATGTACGGCGTTAAAACGCTTGAAAGCGGAGCTTGAAAATGTTGAATAATTGAGGAGGGGCAGAAATTGTCCCTCCGTAACAATGAGTAAATTGTCGGTCTATTAAAAGGCATTTGCAAACAGGTGCTTTTTGATAGACTGATGATAAAGTCTTGTGTACATTGAAAAAGAAAGCGTGCAAGATAACGGCATTGCAGAATAACAGTGAAACGGATACATTCCGATACGGACGAGCCGTGTGACAGGTGCGCCATGACTTCTCAGCGGAACGAGCGAACAACGCCTGCGAAACAGCACAGATTTTTGCTGTCTGTGAGCCAAGACTTCGTATCGGTATAATGATACTTCTATTCAGCCACAGTCGGAGCGTTAAGAGCGTCACAGGCAATGGGAATAGTCCGGGCAAAGCCGGGGAGGTGAAATTCCTATGGAGCGATAAAGCAAATCGCCGTCCGTTTATACTTTTTGTTTTTAATTGCACACAATAGCAAATTCGCGGAAAGTATGTTATTGTGTGCAATTAAATCGATTCATACAAACAAGGGAGAGAGTAAAGTTATGTCGGAATAAAAGATGAGGCGCAGCGAATATATTAAAATGTTAAAAGCGTATCCCGACGTTTTGCGTATAGAACAGGTGTGCGAAATATTGGGCGGAATAAGCACCAAAACAGGCTATAAGATGCTGAAATCAAAAAAGATTGATTGTATAAAGGTTGGACGGGAATATCGTGTGACAAAACTGAATATTGTTGATTTTTTGATGAAAAGCAACAATTAAACAGCATAATTTTTTGCAATGTGTTTAATAAAATGATATAATCGTTTTGTCAATGATAGGTGATTGTTCTCTCTTGAAAAATATGTAGGAGGTATCAATTATGAGCAAGAATGTCACGGGACATTTAAGAGAGAAAAAAGGACATTATTATGCGGTAGTGTCATATTATGCGGAGAATGGCGAAAGAAAGCAGAAATGGGTGCTGACAAAATTGCCTATACGCGGAAATAAGAAAAAAGCCGAAAATATTTTAAGACAAATATTAGATGATTTTAAGGCTTCCGAGGATGCGGGCGAAAGCGAGGTGATAGATGTTAATGCTTCGGGTACTGCCAATGTTACAAGAGCGAAAAAGGTTATAAGGTATGACATATTAAAAAATATGAATCTTGATGATATTCCGAAAGAACAAGTGCAAAATTTGTTGTTTTCGGATTATTTGAAAAAATATGTGCCTTTAACGCGAAAACGCACGAAAAAAATAGAGGATACAACATATTCTTCGTATTTGGGGAATGTGACAAATCCGATTGCGCCGTATTTTGAAGAGCAGGGGATAACGCTTGGAGAACTTACGGCGAGGGATATACAAACCTTCTATGATATTCAGCTTGAGCGAGTGACGGCAAATACGGTAATTCATTATCACGCAATTATCAGGCTTTCTCTTTGCTATGCACGAAAGATGGGATATATAAAAGAAAATCCCATTGAAGAAGTAGATAAGCCGGAAAGAAATCAATATGTCGGTAAGTTTTACAGCGGCGAGGAGCTCAATAGAGTGATTTGCTTAACAAAGGACACCAAGCTGGAGCTTCCGGTTATTTTCGGAGGATTTTACGGGCTTCGCCGAAGTGAAATTGTGGGACTTAGGTGGTCGGCGATTGATTTTGAAAACAATGTTTTCTATATCAATCATACCGTTACAACGCCCGTAATTGACGGAAGCAAAAAGATTGTTGCAAAGGATCGGGCAAAGACAAAATCAAGTCTCAGAGCGTTACCGCTTGATGAAGATTTGAAAAAGCGATTGCTTGAAATCAGAGCAAGGCAAGAAATATACAGAAAAAAATTTAAAAGCTCATATAACAAAGAATGGCTTGAATATGTTATGGTTGACGAGCTTGGAGATTTGATAATGCCCGATTATATAACATCATCATGGAAAAACTTGCTCGAAAAAAACGGGTTGAGGGTTATCAGATTTCATGACCTAAGACACACTTGCGCATCATTGCTCTTGAATAAAGGCAAGGAAAACGGAATAACATTGAAAGACATACAGATGTGGCTTGGACACAGTGATTTCTCAACTACCGCCAATACATATTCACACCTTGAGGCAACGTCAAAATTTTCGTCGCTTGATACGCTTGCCGGAATAGTACACCTTAACAATCAGTGAGGGAACTTTTTTGGGGGAACAAAAACAAATCGAGACTTTTGCGATAAACAAAAGTCTCGAAAAAGTGGCGGACAGGGTGGGATTCGAACCCACGAGCCACTTGCGTGACTACCTGATTTCGAGTCAGGGCCGTTATGACCTCTTCGATACCTGTCCGTATTATATTAAGTTGTTTTTCCGCGGAGAGATGAGAAGAAACCGTTTAAAAAATCGGTGCATTCTTTTTCCATTATGCCGCCGTAAACTTCGGTTTTGCCGCCCAAGTATGCGGGGGAAAACAAATCTATCTTTCCGCCGGCAGCGCCGTATGTAGGGTCATACGCTCCGAAATAGACGCGGCGCATTCTTGCGTTTAAAATTGCGCCGGAACACATTGCGCACGGCTCCAACGTGACATACAAATCACAGTCTGAAAGCCGCCAATCGGAAAGGAGGGAGCAGGCTTCTCTGATTGCCACAATTTCGGCGTGCAGAGTTGCGTCGAAGTGGGTTTGCCTTAGATTATGACCGCGGGCGATTATGCAGTCGTTTTGAACGATGACCGCGCCGACGGGAATTTCCCTCAAGGGCAAAGCCTTGCGCGCTTCTTCGAGAGCTGCCTCCATATAGCGGTTTGTCATGGGAAAAACTCCTTACAGGTAGATATAATAGCATAAAATTTCATAGAAGTCAAGAATTATCTTGCAAAATATTTAAAAAGAAGTTATAATAAATATAACGTGTGAAAACGCTCCCGACTGAGCGATTTATAATTCATCTTAGGAGGATTTTACTGTGGGAAAGATAGTTGTTGAAAAAATCAGCTGCGAGCATTATGGGGAATGTGTGAGAATATCGAACGGGGAAAAGGAGGTTGTGGCGACGCTGGAGCGAGGGCCCTATATTGTGCGCTGCGCGTATGTGGGCGAGAAGAATATGTTTTTCGAGGATTTTGAAAATAAATATACGAATGACGTCACAAATTCGCCGTTTAAGGGCAATACTTGGCGCGTTGTCGGCGGGCACAGGCTGTGGCTCAGTCCCGAGAGGCATCCGCGTACATATTATCCGGACGATTATGCGGTTGAGTGCGAGATTAAGGAAAACGGCGTTATTTTGACCGCGCCGGAGCAGGAATGGACAAATATGCAGTACACGACCGAGATAGAAATGACAGAGGACGGCGACGTTAAGATAAAACATACAGTTACAAACACCGGAGCTTGGGCGGTGAAGGTCGCGCCGTGGACGGTCAGCGTTATGCAGACGGGCGGATTGGCGGTTATTCCGCAGAACGTATGCGATACGGGATTTTTCCCGAACAAGTGGGTCAACTTTTGGCAGTATACGCCGATGAATGACGAGAGAATATATCTCGGTGAAAAGTTTGTAACGCTGTCGCAGGACTGTGATTGCGATAGGGCGGCGAAGATAGGCGTTTTGAACGAGCACGGATACATGATTTATTTTGTGAACGGCTGCGCGTTTGTGAAGAAATTCGGCTTTGTGCGCGGTGCGGAATATCCCGACAACGGCTGCAACTGCGAAAGCTACACCTGTGACGGTTATACGGAGATGGAGTGCCTGTCGCCGTTTGTGACGATAGATGCGGGTGATGTGGCGGTTCATGAGGAAGAGTGGAGCTTGGTGCGTGCGGACGAGGTTTCGGCATGTGATGAAGCGGCGCTGAGCGCGGCTGTGGCGAAGATTGCAGAATGAAAAAGATAGATTTATACACCGACGGGGCGTGCAGCGGAAATCCCGGAAAGGGCGGCTACGGTGCGATATTGTGTTATAACGGGCACGAAAAGGTGATAAGCGAGGGCTTTGAAAGGACGACGAACAACCGCATGGAGCTGCTTGCGGCAATCGTCGGGCTTGAAGCGCTGAAAGAGCCGTGCGAGGTGAAGCTGTACAGCGATTCAAAATATCTTGTGGACGCGATTGAAAAGGGCTGGGTGTACTCTTGGAAGAAGCGCGGCTGGAAAAAATCGGACGGAAAGCCGGCGCTCAACCGCGACCTGTGGGAGCGAATATTAACGCAGCTTGCGCGCCACAAGGTGGAGCTTGTGTGGCTCAAGGGGCACGCGGGGCACGAATATAACGAAAGATGCGATTCTCTTGCGGTTGCGGCATATAACGGCGATAATCTTAAGCGCGACGAAATGTACGAAGCGGGCGATTGACGGGTGAGGGAAAATGGCAAAGCTTTTTGACAACATGGACGATATGAGCGCAAAGAGGCGGAACGTACTGAAAACGGTGTTTCTGCTTTTTGCGCTTATTGCGGTTGTGTTCGGCTCTCTTGTCTATTACAGGGCGGAAGAGAGTGCGCTTGAGGCGGCGGAGGAAAACGCTGTAGTCGGGGTACACATAAAGGGCGCGGTGAAAATAAGCGGCTATTACGAGGTGCCCTACGGAACGAGGATAAAGGACTTGGGCGAAGTTGCCGGCGGCTTTGCGGAAAACGTCGATTTGGAGAGCGTGAACCTCGCGGCGTATGTGAACGATGGGGAAGAGGTCTATTTTCCCTACAAGGGCAGCGCGGAGAGCGGCGCGAAAAATTTGAATGAGGTTACATATGAGGAATTGATTGAGATAAGCGGCATAGGCGAGACGACGGCGAACAAGATAATTTCATACAGAGAGGAAACCGGCGGGTTTAAGAGCGTCTATGAATTAAAGGATTTGTTGGGCGATTCAAAATATGAGACGTTTAGAGAAACATTCTACGTTGAATAATTGAATTGATATTGCAAAAGCGATTGGCATGTGCTAAAATGAAATTAACATATAGGAGGGGATTTAAATGCAGGAGAGAATATACTCGATACCGCTGACAGACGCGCTGAATGAGGACTGTGACTGCGTTATGTGCCGCGTGGCAAAGACGATTGAGGACAGCAACATCGAGTACTTTTTGGGTCCTTCGATGATGGAGCCGGAGTGCAGAATGGTGACGAATAATCGCGGGTTTTGCCCGAGGCATTTGACGAAGCTTTACGAATGGGGCAACAGATTGTCGCTTGCGCTTATGCTCGATACGCATATTGAGGAAATGCGTGGGAGACTTAAGCGCAGAACGAAGCATTTTAAGGTGAGCGGAATAGGCTCAGGCGGCGCAAAAAAGAGCGTTGAGAAATTGACCGATGAGCTTGACAAAATTGTTTCATCGTGCGCGGTGTGCGACAAGATGAACAAGGAAGTGAGGGCTGCGGCGGGAAATTTGGTTTATTTGTGGGATCAGGAGAGCGAATTTCGGCGCAAGTTTGCGGAATCGAAGGGGCTTTGTATGCCGCATATGAAGCTTGTGCTTGAAGAGAGTGCAAACGAGCTGACGGGGCGCAAGTTGGAGGAATTTGTGCGTGAGCTTTGCAATTTGCAGTCGTCAAGGCTTGACGAGCTCAACGAGGACGTGCATTGGTTTACGCAGAAATACGACTACCGCAATCAGGACGCACCGTGGGGCAATGCGAAGGATGCGCTGCCTCGCGCGGTGAAGCGATTGGGCGGGGAATAAAAAACATACATAAACAGGCGAGAGCGGGGATTTTACCGCTTTCGCCTGTTTTGATGATATTACTCTTCAATCCCTCTATGCTTAGAGCAATTCGGCCAAAATTTGAATTGACGCGGGGCTCGCGCGGAAAAGGCGGAGCAGATCCGACCTACGACCGAGAGAGGTGTGTAATCGCAGAGTTTCAGATAATTTAACAGTTTTCCGGCTCCGTTACGAACGGCTTTAATTTTTTATAAAGCTTCTGGTCATGACCGGCTTGTTGATATTTCTTTTTTAAATTTAATTTCGGTCTTTCACCCTTCCGCCGTTGAATCATATATCTTCCCAGCAATACAAAAGGGGCGGCAGGCATTAAAACCGCGTATTTCTCACAGAGTGGCCAATGCTCCCTGCAGGCATTTCCCAAAACTTTGATAAAGCTGGTAAATCTGTTTGAAGAATTTGGGTCATTAAATAAACGTTCGCCGTATCTGTCAACTTTCTTTCCAAAGTTTCCTTCTTTCAGTATCTGCTCCATCACCTTTGCCGCCGTTTCGTCATCTCGCTGCATTGCCCGGGGCGCATTTGCCTCCGGCAGGCGCAGATAATCGATACAGATTTGCGTCATGACCTCCGTGAAGGTAAGCATACCAAACTCTGAAAGCCGCGGTTTCAGCTTTGCCCACATGGCGTCATCCAATTTGTTATTCACGAATACCGCCCAGTCGCAAAGCTGCCGCAATCCCAGACCGCTGAGCATAAAGTGTTCCAGCTTATGCAGAATCAGAATGACAGCCTGCTCTTCATCCGACGGGAACGGCAGATTGTTGATAAATTGCCGCTTGTCAATCGCGTCGCTAAAGTATTCTCTGATTTTTCGCAGGCTTTCGGAATTATTGTTAAGCAGCAGTCCGTTCGGCTCCTTGTGAATTTCCACGGTAATCTCTTCCTTGGAAAGGGTCATATGGCAGTGATGATTTTCGTCCAAAACATCGCCGTAACCGTTGGCTTGGAGGAGTTTCACGGCTTCCATCTGCCGCTCCGGTTCTACAAGCAAGTCTATGTCGCCCATAACGCGAAGAGACGGATTCGGATAATTGGCTGCCGATGAACTGCCTTTCAATATAACGCATGGGACAGAAGCATCCTCAAGAAGCCGAATCACCTGCTCCTGCTCGCAAAGGAGCAGTTCATTGTAAACGACACAGTTAAAAGAATATTGTTCCCAGAGGCGCTTTATATCGTCGGGAACAAAGCTCCGTTCCTCATCGGAAAGTGTATCCCAGATAAGAAGTGAAAGCGCTTGAGCGGCTGCTTCTTGATAAAGAGCAGCCCAGTCCGCCGCGGCGGGGTCAAAACTTGTCGGCGCATTGAACAACGCCCTGCCGGCAAGCTGCAATAAAATGTTTTCCGTTTCGCTCATTTAAACACACGTCTCCCTTAAGAGCAGCCGAACGGCAGATTTATTCCGTCAGAAATCCCGCGTCGGTCATTTCTTTAATCATTGCATTTACGTTATTTGCGATATATGTGCGGTCTCCTTCGGTTTTTGCGCCGCTTTTTTCCGCGAGCATATCTGAGATTTCATCCGCCGTTTTTCCGGCGGCAACGCCTTCCCAAATGATTATGCCCGTTTCGTTAAGCTTTACCATTCCGTTGAACTCGCGCCTTGCCGGACCTGTGGCAACCACAACATATTTGTTTGCAACCTTGCGGATAACGAAGCCTTTTTTGATATTCATTTTAAAATTCCTCCCGCGCTTATTGTCTCGGCATACGCCAAATTTTATTTATTTCATCAGGTGCGGTTTGGATTCCGCGGCTGATGTATGTTTCACCGGTCAACGCCTCAAAGCTGCACCTTACCGCGTCCTCGGAGATGTCGCACGCCAAAAGGTACATCGGCAGCGATTCAAGCATTTTATCGAACAGATCCAGCATCAGTTCCGTAGCGTCCGGCTCATATGGATGGAACATTTGACGGAGCATCAGAGAAATCGCTTCCTCCGGGTCAATCTTGCGGATATGATTTGCGCCATCCTCCGTGCGGCGAAGAAAACAGATTGCGCCCATCGGAGCGCTGTGCTTGCGGTTCCAGCCCTCCTTGCCGCACCAGGGAGTGTCATAGGCTGTTATTTTATCATCTTCAATATGAAAAATCGGCTTGTCACCGTTTACAATGTCGACATCGGCGCCGATATACCGCTTCCACAGCCCGATATGCGTCGATTTGCCCGTTCCGCTGGCGGCTGTGAAAAGGATACCTTTTCCTTTATGGGAGATACATGCTCCGTGAAGCACCACACGGTTATAGAACGGAAGCTTGGAAGCAAGAACGGAATAAATCGCGTCGCGCTCCAAAAATTCATCCCTCATGTCCGGACTGTATTCCCGAAGCTCCGCCAAGCGTTCGTCGTCCGCACAGACAGAGAATACGGGCTTATTGTCGGTCAGGTAATCCCTACAGAACCGGCGGCAATAATCATATCTGCTTTTGATTTCAATTGGCAATCCCGCCAATTCTATGTTAAAAGTATCCATCATACTTCATCCCGCTTTCCGATAGTATTATATCAAAGTGTGAGGATTATTTCAATAGTCATACTGAAATTCAATGAAAATGATTGCCGAAAAGGGTTACAGTTCAGCCGTTAAAATCCTTTTCTTTCTCCTTAAATGCTGAAAATTCAGATCCGTTATCTAAAGTAATTGAATAAATATGCTTTGTGATATTGCCGCCGCTAAAACCTTGTTTTTTCTATCAACAAGCGTAACCATGCAGCCTTTTCCTACGGCTCCGTACACAGTATCGCCTTCCCAATCACCGAACCTGCTTTTTTCCTCTATAACGGCAGGTCGTTCGTGAATTGTGTGTTCGGGATGAATGGTATTAAACTTATTGTTTTTAGGAGTTTTCTTCCTTCCGCGTCTGCGAAGATGTTTTTTAGAAGATATTCCATCCAATAAGCCTCTGTGTATATACTGATAAATAGTGGAAAAACATACTTGGCAGCCGTCCATCTTGCCTCTTTCCGCTATTTGTTCCGGCGACCATGCTTGTTTGAGATGTTCTGTTACGTAATTGTATAAAGGAGTTCTTTTTGGATAACATTTTCCATTTGCTTTCTTTCCTTCTTATACTAAAATTCTATCAAAATGCTTGCTGAAAAGGGCCGGATAACCTAAGCGAAAATGAATAAATTTTGCTGCGCAAAATTTGAATTTAAGCGCCTGCGGGCGCGGAAAGGGCGGAGCAAGATGCGCCCTTACAACAGTAATTGTTAACGTGATGGTAAGATGTTAAAGATCGAGGGATGCCGAAAGCGGATGGGATGATCTCCGCCCGTAGACCCGTGACAGCGTAAAAATCAAGCTTTTTAGCTGAATATTAGTATTACACCTTGGTTGATATTATAATCTGCCGATAAAGATTACACAAAAAAGAGCGGTTCTTTCGGGAAAAATGAAAGAACTGCTCTTTTTTGTATGTCATTATAAAAGCTTTTCGAGATTCGCTCGGATGGCGTTGAGGAAGTCGGCTGTGTTGACGGAGGCAGCTTCGCCGTCGGCTATGAGGGCGAGGTCTTTTGTCATTATGCCGGATTCCATGGTGTCGATGCACGCCTTTTCGAGCTTATCGGCAAAGTCAATCAAATCCTGCGTGTTATCAAGCTCGCCGCGTTTTTTGAGTGCGCCGCTCCATGCGAAAATTGTCGCGATAGGGTTGGTGGATGTTTCCTCACCTTTGAGATAGCGGTAGTAGTGGCGCGTTACGGTGCCGTGCGCGGCTTCGTATTCGTAATTGCCGTCGGGGCTCACGAGGACGCTTGTCATCATGGCAAGCGAGCCGAACGCGGTTGAAATCATGTCGCTCATAACGTCGCCGTCGTAGTTTTTGCAAGCCCAGATAAAGCCGCCTTTGGAGCGGATTACGCGGGCAACGGCGTCGTCGATAAGGGTGTAGAAATATTCAATGCCCGCCTCTTCAAATTTCGCTTTATATTCGTTCTCAAAAATTTCGGCAAAGATGAGCTTGAATGTCTGGTCGTATTTTTTGCTGATGGTGTCCTTGGTGGAGAACCACAAATCCTGATGAGTGGAGAGGGCGTATTCAAAGCAGGATTTTGCAAAGGAGCGGATTGACGAATCCTTGTTGTAAAGTCCCTGAAGAACGCCGGGGCACTCGTAGTCGTAGATTGTTTCGCGGAAGGTCTCGGCGCCGTCGGAGGCTGTGAAGACAAGCTCCGCCTTGCCGGGGGTGGGGACGCGGTATTCGGTGCCCTTGTAAACGTCGCCGTAGGCGTGACGCGCGATTGTGATAGGCTTTTCCCAATTGCGAACGGCGGGAGAAAGATTTTTGATAACAATGGGCGCGCGGAAAACGGTGCCGTCCAAAATGGCGCGGATTGTGCCGTTGGGGCTCTTCCACATTTCGTGGAGGTTGTATTCCGTCATGCGCTGCGCGTTGGGCGTGATGGTGGCGCACTTGACGCCGACATGATATTTTTTTACGGCTTCGCCCGCTTCAAATGTGACTTTGTCGCCCGTTTCGTCGCGGTGGGGGAGACCTAAATCGTAATACTCTGTGTCAAGCTCGACAAAGGGGAGCAAAAGCTCGTCCTTTATCATTTTCCAGAGGATGCGGGTCATTTCGTCGCCGTCCATTTCGACAATTTTGTTCTGCATTTTGATTTTACTCATTGCTGTCATTCCTTTCGGTTGATTTGAGATTTGCGGCGTAGTGGTTCATGAGGCAGCCCTGCAAAATGATGTCTTTTTCATCATTCGTCAGCCCTTTGACATAAAGGGTGATGTTTTCTCTGCCGTCCTTGGTGATGATGTTTGCGGGAAATTCCTCCTTGCCGTCGAGAAGATTTTGCCTTACGTTGGGGATAAATATATAGTCGCCGACTGAATAGTCAAAGGGAGTATCGCTATCTAACGTGAAGGGTAAAATGCCCCAGTTGATGCAGTTTGAGCGGTAGCGCTTGGTCGCAAATTCGCGGCAGATGTTGGCGTAGCCGCCCAAGACCTTCTGACATGACGCAGCCTGTTCGCGGGCGGAGCCGTCGCCGGGCTTGGTGGCGTAGATTGCGGAGCCAAACGAAGTTGCTTTAAGCGTTTCTTTAGGATCGCCGCAGACGCGGGAAAGAACGCTGATGAGCTCCGAGGGCGCTTCACCGCTCCGGCGCTTTGCTTCAAGCTCTGCACAGCTTTCGCTGCGCTTTACATATTCGGGTTCTCTGCGGGAGAGGGCAAACTGCGCCAAACGCAAGGGGTTTGAGCGGTAGCTTGACGTTTCGCCGGAGGGAATGAGCTCGTCGGTTGTTGTGACCTCGTCGTGAATGACGGCGGCGAGCTTAACCAAAAGATGCTCCGAGAGGGGATAGATTTTCGACCAATCGGTGATGTTGGAACCAAAGCGAAGGGGTTCCTCCGGGTTCGCCTTGCCAAAGCCGCGGTAAACGCGCTTGTCGTAAACGCCCTTGTCGAAGACGTATTCCGAGGGGGTGTAATCGTATTCAATATCCGTCGCAGCGGTGAGGACGCCGCCGTTTTTAGCCGTGGCGGCTATGCTGCGCGAATCGGTGAGCGCAACGGCTGAAAGCTGACCTTCGCCGGGCTTGGAGCCTTCGCGGTTGGGGAAGTTGCGCGTCGTGTGGCGAATGGAGAAGCCGTTGTTTGACGGAACGTCGCCCGCACCGAAGCACGGTCCGCAGAAGCACGGCTTAAAGAGTGCGCCCGCTTCCAAAAGCTTTGCCTGAACGCCGTTTTTGATGAGCGCAAGGTTGACCGGAACGGAGGAGGGGTAGACCGAAAGCGAGAAATACGAGTCGCCGACAGACGCGCCGTCAAGGATGGCGGCAGCTTCGCAGATGTTGTCAAACATGCCGCCGCTGCAGCCTGCGATTGTGCCCTGGTCGACGATGAATTTGCCGTCGACGAGCTTATCGGTGAGGGAAAGCTTTGCCTTTTTGCCGAACTGCGCTTCGGCGCGCTTTTCAACCTCTCGGAGAAGGTCTGCGGCATTTTCGTTAAATTCGTGAATTGTGTACGCCTCGGAGGGGTGGAAGGGAAGAGCGATCATGCTTTCAATCTCGTCAAGGTTGATGATGACGGCTCTGTCGTAATATGCCACGTCGCCGGGGGCGAGCTTTTTGTAATCGTCGGGGCGGCCGTGATTTTCGTAGAACGCCTTTACTTTATCGTCGGTTTCCCAAATGGACGAAAGGCAGGCTGTTTCGGTCGTCATGACGTCAATGCCTATTCTGAAATCCATTGAAAGGTTTGCTATGCCGTCACCGGCAAATTCGAGAACGGCGTTTTTGACAAAGCCGTTTTTGAAGACCTTGCCGACAAGCTCGATTGCGACGTCGTGAGGGCCTACGCCGTGCTTGGGCGTACCCGTGAGGTAGACGAGAACAACCTCGGGTGAGGGGATGTCGTATGTATTTGAAAGAAGCTGCTTTACAAGCTCGGGTCCGCCTTCGCCGACAGCCATTGTGCCAAGTGCGCCGTAGCGGGTGTGGCTGTCGGAGCCGAGCATCATGCCGCCGCCTTTAGCCATCATTTCGCGGGCGAATTGGTGAATGACCGCCTGATTTGCGGGAACGTAAATGCCGCCGTATTTCTTTGCGGCGGAGAGACCGAAAACGTGGTCGTCCTCATTGATTGTGCCGCCGACAGCGCAGAGCGAGTTGTGGCAGTTTGTGAGTGCGTAGGGTACGGGAAATTCCTTTAGGCCGCTGCCGCGCGCGGTTTGAATGATACCGACATATGTGATGTCATGGGAGATGAGAGCGTCGAACTTGATATTCATGTTCTTGCCTCTCCCGCCGCCTGAGTGTGCGCGGAGTATGTTGTATGCCATGGTATTTTCTCGTGCATCGTCGGGAGAGGGGAAGCTTTCGCCGGGGGTTTGCGCGATTTCCCGTCCGTGCAGGAGATATACTCCGCCGTTGATAAGCTGTGTCATAGTGGTGTCCTCCTAAATGAATTTTTAATAAAACTCTTGTGTGTAAGAGATTATTAGCCGTTACACGAGTCGGGCAAGCCCGACCACTACAGGGAATCATGCACTGTAATCAATCAGTGCTTCTAAATGAATTTAATAAAACTCTTGTAAGAAAGAGATTATTATTGTATAATTAAACAAAATAATGTTGATTTTGATTGGAATTGATACGTAATGAAGAAAAAAATCGGTGAAAACGCCTGCTGCGCAAGGTGCCGCTTTCGCGAGGAGCAAAATGGGGAATTCTTTGGCTGCGCGAAAAAGGGAAGGGTGCGCGCGAGCGAAATATGTAAGAAATATGAGTTTGACCCGTTTGCGCCGAGAGTGAAAAGGCAGCGGGAGTTTGACACATCGATGCTGGATCCTCTTGATTTTGAGATATAGAGCAGCGCCGCCTATTTTAGCCTGAGTGTTATTTCTCCGCTGCGGAGGGTTTCGATTTTGTTGTTGACGTTTAGAATTAAGCCGCCCATTTCGTCAACGTCGAGAACGTGACCTTCAAATGTTGAGTTGCCGCGGCGGCAGATTACGTCTTTATCTATTACAAGAGAAAGCGAGCGGTAGGTTTGCATAAACGAGCGGTCGGGAAGGTTGGTTATTATGCTTAAAAGCTCGTCCGTGACCGCGGCGGTAAGCTCGCTTCGTGTGACGGAGCTTTTTTCTGTAAAGATAGGCGCGGCTATGTCGCGGAGCTCTTCGGGAAATGAACCGCTGTAGAAATTTATGCCAATGCCTATGACGGCGCTTTCGATTGTGCCCGATTCCATATCGGTGACGGCTTCGGTGAGAATGCCGCATATTTTTTTGCCGTCTATGTAAACGTCGTTGACCCATTTAATGCGCGCGTCCTTGCCGCATTTTTCGCGCACCGCTTTGGCAACCGCGACTGCTGCGGCGGTGGTGATAAAAGGAGCGGTGTCGGAAAGTGCGCGCGGGCGAATGATGAGGGAAAAATAAATCCCGACGCCCTTTGGCGAATAAAACGAACGCCCCAGTCTTCCGCGTCCCGCGCTTTGGCTGTCCGCAACGATAAGCGTGCCCTCTTGTGCGCCCGAATTTGCCAATTCGCGCGCTTTTTTATTTGTGGAATCGATTTCGGGATAATAAAAAATGGGAATCGAGGGGAAGGAAACGAGGTTTTTTCTTATTTCCTCTTCAGAAAGAATGTCGCGTTTGCCGGAAAGACGGTAGCCGCGGTTGGTGACGGCTTCAATTTTGTAGCCGTCCTCTTTGAGCTGCTTTACGGCTTTCCACACGCTGTTGCGGGAAAGTCCCAATAAATCCGCGATTTTTTGCCCGGATGTAAACGTGGAATCGTTTTCTGTGAGAAATTGCAAGACCTTATCCTTTGACGACATTTTATCGCCTCCCGTTCCTTAATAGTGTATTATAGCAGAAATATAGGGGGTTTGTAAATTAAATTTTTAAAAATATAAAAATACGTCAAAAAGGTTGACAAAGTCCACAAATCGGCGTACAATAAAAACAGTGGACAAAGTCAACCGTTTTTAGTAAGGGGGATAGTAATGGATAAGCAGATTGAAACGATAAATCAGATAAGAAAATTCAACCGATTTTATACGGTGAACATGGGATTTTTAAATGCGAATTATTTGGGCGGCGAATATTCGGTGGCTGAAACGCGAATTCTCTTTGAAATGAATATTCGCGGAATGTGTACGCAAAGCGACATTGTGAAAATTCTGCATATAGATAAAAGCTATTTAAGCAGAATTATCGGGCGGTTTTGCGCGATGGGCCTTGCGGAGAAAATAAAAGCGGAAGATGACAAGAGATGCGTGAAAATTACGCTGACTGAAAAGGGTAAGGCGGAAACAGAAAGGCTGATTGAATTGACAAACAGTCGCATCGGAGAGCAGATTGCGCGTTTGAGCGTTGGAGACTGCGATTTACTGTGCGGAGCGTTGAATACGGCGATTGAAATTTTGGAGAAGGGGGAAAAGGAAAATGCAAATCATTCAATTTGAGGAAAGGTACAGGCAGGATTTTATTGATTTCAATACCGATTGGATTGTTTCAAACTTCGGATTTTTGGAAGAGAACGACAGGGAAACGTTTGAGAAAATCGATGAGGAAATGAAAGCGGGCGCGATGATATTTTTCGCCGTTGAAAATAATGTTGCCTTGGCAACGTGCATGGCGCTGCCGATGGAGGGCGGCACGTGGGAGATCTGCAAATTGGCGTCAAACAAAAATGTTCCGCACAAGGGTGCGGGAAGCGCCGTGTTTGAAGCGGCGATGAAATGGGCGTTGGAGCACGGCGCTGAAAGGCTGTTCATTGTTTCAAACAGCCGACTTAAAATTGCGCTGCACATCTATGAAAAATACGGATTTAAAGAAATAAAATTGAAGGACTACGGCTACGTCAGGGGCGATATTGCCTTTGAATATATAAAGGAAAGAAGGTTTTTGATGTGAAAACGGTCGTTAAAAAGGAAGACGCGGTAAAAAAGGTTTTTAAGGGGGTGCTATTGGATTCGCTCGCATACGGCGAAAAATCGCAGGTGACGAAGATGAATTATGTGGTGGGAAATTTTGCCTCGCCGCACACTCATCCGCATGAGCAAAGCGGATATGTTATTTCGGGAAAATATGAGCTCGTAGTTGATGATGAAAAATATGAATTGACGGCGGGAGATTCTTATTCAATACCCGGAAATCGGACGCACTCGTTCAGAGTTTTGGAGGCGGGGGAGGTTGTCGATGTGTTCACACCGCCGAGAGAGGATTATATGTAATATTGTTGTAAACCCCCGTGCGAATGAGAAATCGCGCGGGGGTTGATGCATTTTAAAATATAAATTGTACAAGGAGCATATAGCAGATTGTGCCGCCGGCGATGGATAGGAGCATATTTCTTTTCCAAAGGTGCAGCGCTATGACGAGTGCGAGGGAAATCGCTTCGGGGATGCCGTGCGGGGAGGCGAGGAGCTGTGTGTCCTTTAATGAATAGACGATAAGAAGCCCGAAAACGGCGGAGGGGAGAACCGTGCCGAGATATTTTACGTATTTGGGCGTTGGTTTTCCCGCGGGGAAAACGAGGAAGGGGAGAAAGCGCGTTAATACCGTGCCAAAAACGACCATGATGATGGTGATGATTTGCTGTGAAAGTGTCATTTTGCCGCCTCCGTTTCGTCAAGCTTTCCGCGAAGAAGGGTGAGTGATAATAAAATTACGAGCATGGAGGGAATGATGAAACCGTCGCGCCCGAAAAGAAACAGGCAGGCGAGGGAGAGAAAAATCCCCGAAAGCGAGCTTGTGTGATTTTTTTCTTTGAGCCATTGTTCCATGAAAATGACGGCGAACATGGCGACCATGACAAAGTCCAAGCCTTCGGTATTAAATGTGACAAATGAGCCGAAAATGCCGCCGATTGCGGCGCCCGTGACCCAGTAGAGATGATTTAAAAGCGTTATGAAAAACATGAATTGGCCGCTGTCGCAGCCGGGCGGGATTTTGGCGGTGTAGTTTATGGAAAAGCTTTCGTCGCACATTCCGTAAATGAGATAAATTGTCTTTGCGCCGTGACCGCGGTATTTGTCGAGCATGGAAATGCCGTAAAAAAGGTGGCGGGCGTTGACCATGAGCGTCATGACAAATGCGGAGAGCGGGTCAAACGCCGCGAGGAGCATATTTGCGGCGACAAATTCCATGCTGCCGGCAAAGATGGTGATGCTCATGAGAAGCGGATAGAGAAACGAAAAGCCGTTTGACGTCATTGTGACGCCGTATGTAATGCCCAAAAACCAAAAGCCCGCAAAGATGGGCAGTGTGAGCGGGAAAGCCGCTTTGAATGAATTTAAAATAACTTCTTTTTTTGACATGGTAAAACTCCAATATATAAATTGTTTGGGGGATATTATAGCACTGTGTACAAAATTGTGCAAGGGTGAGGAGATTAAATTTTGACAAAAAAACTTTGGAAATTGTATTGACAAAGGAGGTTAGTTGTGCTAAACTAACCGTGAAAGTTAGTTAAGGAAAACTAACTAAGAGAAAATTTGCAGCTGCGGGGGAGGATATATGATGCCGTTATCTTTGGCTGACAAGGGTGAAAAGTATTCTGTTGTACGCATTACGGGAAAGGATGAAACGCGAAGGTTTTTGGCAAACCTCGGTTTTGTTGAGGGAAGCGACGTGACGGTCGTTTCGGAAATGGCGGGGAACATGATTGTGAACGTCAAGGACACACGCATTGCCATCGATAAGTCGATGGCGGCGAGAATTATGGTGTGAATAATTTATTTTATATAGAAGGGAAGTTTTTGCTATGACGCTTAGAGACGCACAGGTAGGGCAGACGGTTAAGGTCATTAAGCTTGAAGGCGAGGGAGCCGTTAAACGCAGAATTATGGATATGGGAATAACAAAGGGCGTTGAGGTCTACATTCGCAAGGTTGCACCGCTCGGTGACCCGGTTGAGGTGACGGTGCGCGGATATGAGCTTTCATTAAGAAAAGCTGACGCACAAATGATAAACGTGCAGGCGCTTTGAGTTTGAACGTGAAATTTTGAAATCAATTTGAGGAGGTATTTTAAGATGGCTATTAAGATAGCGCTTGCCGGAAACCCCAATTCCGGTAAGACGACGTTGTTTAACGCGCTGACGGGGTCAAATCAATATGTCGGCAACTGGCCCGGCGTTACGGTGGAAAAGAAGGAAGGCAAGCTCAAGGGACAAAAAGACGTTGTGATAATGGACTTGCCGGGCATATATTCTCTTTCACCTTATACTTTGGAGGAAGTTGTCGCGAGAAATTATCTCGTTTCGGAGAGACCGGACGCGATATTGAACATTATCGACGGCAGCAATTTGGAGAGAAACCTTTACCTTACGACGCAGCTGACGGAGCTAGGCATTCCCGTTGTTATGGCGGTCAACATGATGGACGTTGTTGACAAGGGCGGCGACAAGATTGACATTAAAAAGCTCGGCAAGGCGATGGGCTGCGAGGCGGTCGCAATTTCCGCGCTCAAGGGCAAGGGAATAACAGAAGCAGCGGAAAAGGCAGTAAGCGCGGCAAAGAGCAAAAAGAAATTTGAAGCGGTACATAAGTTTGACCCGGCGGTTGAGGAATGTATTGAAGAAATAAAGGCGAAGCTTGGAGGCGACGTTGCGGAAGAGCAAAAGAGATTTGTCGCGGTAAAGCTTTTTGAGAGAGACAGCAAGATAGATTCCATGATAAAGAACGTGCCGAACGTTGAGGACATTATCGCAAAGGCAGAAAGCGCGATGGACGACGATTCGGAGAGCATTATCACAAACGAGAGGTACGCATACATAGGTTCTGTGATAAAGGACTGCTACGTTAAGAAGAACAAGGAAAAGCTCACAACGTCGGATAAGATAGACAAAGTTGTTACAAACCGCTTTTTGGCGCTGCCGATTTTCGCTGTTGTGATGTTCCTGGTTTACTACATAGCGATGTCCACGATAGGCGCTGCGGCGACGGATTGGACGAACGACAATCTCTTCGGCGACGGATTCCATCTGTTTGGAATAGGTACTGCGGAGTATGAAGAGGCGGCAGAGGAATACGGCGGAGCTGCCGAGGTTGCGGGTGCGTTCAGCGAATATGCCGTTGAAAACGGTTTGGCGGATGCCGAGACAATTGCCGATGCGATTGAAGCGGGCGATGTGGATGCGCTCAATGATTTGGCGGCGCTCTTTGCCGAGGGCGACGAGGTGACGTACTTTGTTGAGGACGAGGAAACGCTTGAAACGAGTGAGGAGAGCGCGACATACGCCGATTTGTGGGACGCGATTGAAGTTTTGACGGCGTATGAGCTCGCGGAGCCCGACATGGCGGATTACGGCGTATTTGTACCGAGTATACCGTCGCTTGTTGAGAGCGGACTTGAAGCGCTTAACTGCGCGGAGTGGCTTTCGGGATTGATCCTTGACGGTATTGTCGCGGGTGTCGGCGCGGTTTTGGGCTTTGTGCCGCAGATGTTGGTGCTGTTCATTTTGCTGGCATTCTTGGAATACTGCGGATATATGGCGCGTATTGCGTTCATACTGGACAGAATTTTCAGAAGATTCGGACTTTCGGGCAAGGCGTTCATACCGATGCTTGTTTCCATGGGCTGCGGCGTGCCGGGCGTTATGGCAAGCAGAACGATTGAAAACGAAAAAGACCGCAAAATGACGATTATGACGACGACGTTCATTCCCTGCGGCGCGAAGATACCGTTTATTGCGATGGTTGCGGGCGCACTTTTGGGCGGAAGCTCGATTGTTGCGACGGGCGCGTATTTCATAGGCTTGGCAGCGGTTATTTGCTCGGGTATTATTCTTAAAAAGACAAAGATGTTTGCGGGAGATCCGGTCCCGTTCGTTATGGAGCTTCCGGCATATCATTTGCCGAAAGTGAGCGCGGTGCTCCGCAGCATGTGGGAGCGCGGCTGGTCGTTCATTAAGAAGGCGGGAACGATAATTCTTCTTTCAACGATTGTTATTTGGTTCCTGACGTACTTCGGATTTGCGGAGGACGGATTCAGAATGTTGGGCGAAGAAGAAATTGAGCTGAGCCTGCTTGCAACCATCGGTCATGCGTTGGCGTGGATATTCGTTCCGCAAGGCTGGGGCAACTGGCAGGCGGCGGTAGCGTCGATAACGGGGCTTGTCGCAAAGGAGAACATTGTCGGAACGATGGGTATTCTCTACGCGGGCGGCGAAGGCACCGTTTGGCAGAACATGGCGGCGGCGTTCGTTGTGAACGGCTCGTCTACGGCAAGCGGACTTTCGTTCCTGATATTTAATCTCTTGTGCGCACCGTGCTTTGCGGCGATGGGCGCGATAAAGCGCGAGATGAACAACACAAAGTGGTTCTGGTTTGCGATTGGTTATCAGTGCGGTTTGGCATATTTGGCATCGCTCGTTGTGTTCCAGGTTATAGGTCTTTTCACGGGCGAGTGCACGTTCGGCGTATTCACGATAGCGGCGATTGCGATAATTGTGCTCTTTATCTACATGCTTTTCAGACCCGCGAAAAAGGCGGAGAGCGTGAAGAAGGATAAGAGAGCGGTTGCGGTAAAATAATATATAATTTACAATGTAAAATGTAGAATAAAGGAGCAAATTCCGCTTTGCGGAATTTGAATTGGAGCCCGCCGGTGGCGGGCGTGGGCGGGGATGAACCCCGCCCGTACAACCCGAGGAAGGGCTAATTAAGTTAAAGGAGTGGTAGTTATGGCGGGAACGATTTTGGTGTTAATGCTTTTGGTGCTGTTGGTTGCGATGGTAATAAGAAGCATGATTAAGACAAAAAAGGCAGGCAAGAGCTTGTCGTGCGGCGGCAATTGTTCTATGTGTTCCGCCGCGTGCCACAGCAATAACGTAAAGAAAGAAAAATAAAAGAAGTTTCAAGACCGCCTCGATGCGGGGCGGTCTTGTACTATACTTAAAGGAGGTTTTTGATGTGAGTGTTGTAATTGTGGGAGGGCACGACAGAATGGAGTGCCGTTATAAGGAGATTTGCAAAAGATACGGATTTAAGTGCAAGGTTTTTACGCAGTATCCGGCGGATTTTAAAAATAAGATAGGAAGACCCGATGTTATGATTATTTTTACGCAGACTGTGGCGCACAAAATGGTGAACATTGCGTCCGAGCAGGCGAAAAAGGCAAACGTTACGGTGAAGCACATTCATTCGTCGAGCGCCTGTGCGCTTTGCGACATTCTTTCGGAATGTGCGGGTATGGTCGGCTGATATT
Organism: Clostridia bacterium; assembly: GCA_021202495.1. GTDB lineage: Bacteria > Bacillota > Clostridia > UMGS1883 > UMGS1883 > JAJQCX01. Next base: position 21,808 of record JAJQCX010000176.1, read on the forward strand.
TTTTTGACCGTAGGTTAGAAAAGACTAACTCAAAGCGCAAATTTATTTAAAGGAGTTTTATTCATGGGAAAAACGGCGGTTATTTATTGGAGCGGAACGGGCAACACCGAGGCTATGGCACAGGCTGTGCTTGAAGGCGCGAAGGAAAAGGGGGAAGCGGAGCTTTTCACTGTTTCCGAAATTACGGCGGACGAGGCGGCGGAATTTGACAATCTTCTCTTGGGCTGCCCGGCGATGGGCGCGGAGGTTTTGGAAGAGAGCGAATTTGAACCATTCTTTACGGAGCTTGAAGGAAAGCTTGCGGGGAAAAACGTCGGGCTTTTCGGCTCCTACGGCTGGGGCGACGGCGAATGGATGCGCACTTGGGAAGAAAGATGCAAAGAGTGCGGCGCGGCTCCGGTGGGCGAGGGAGTTATGGCAAACGACGCGCCCGACGATGAGGCGATTGAGGCGTGCAAAGCTTTGGGCAGAAGCGTGGCGGAAAAATAAATAAACAAGACGCTCGTGCGGGATTTTTTCCGCACGAGCGTCTTGTTTCATATTATTAAATTCACAACCGCGCCTGCGGCGAGCGCAAATATAATCACAAATGCGATATAGATTGCAAAGTGCTTTGCGCCGAGCACAATTTTCAGCGCGCCGAGGTTGGTTATTTTTGTTGACGGACCCGTTATCATAAATGACGCTGCCGCACCCATGCTCATGCCGCTTGCGAGCCATTGCTGCAAAAGCGGTATTGTTCCGCCGCCGCAGACATAGAGAGGAACACCTATTGTTGCCACCATTAAAAGCCCAAAGCCGCGGTTATTGAAGAGCCCCGCGAAGCTTTCAGCCGGAACGTAGCGCTGAAAGAGCGCCGACAATATGACGCCTATCAAAAACCAAGGTCCGGTTGCTTTGATGTTTCTGCCGATGTTCTTCAACAGGCGCATAAACATATTCGGATCGGTGTCGCGGCTTTTTCTTACGTCGAATTTCGTGAAGTTGAAAAACTTTTTATCCTTATAAAATATCCGAACAAGCACGCCCGCCGTTATGCCGCACAGGAAGCACGAAACAAAGCGTATAATAAGCGCAGCCCTCCCAAGAGCGGCGCTGTAGATTAAAAGCTGCGGATTTAAAAGCACGCTGCACATCATAAACGCGGCGAGGTAATCGTCGCGCAGTCCCTTTTGCGAAAATGACGCAGCGATAGGTATCGTGCCGTACATGCAAAGCGGGGAGGCTATTCCCAAAAGCGCGGCGGAAACAATGCCCGCTATGCCCAAATGCTTATCCTGAATTACGGTGAGCATTTTATGTATTTTATCCTTGCCGAATACCGATATAACCGAGCCTATCACAATGCCGAGAGCCCAGTAGGGCAGAATTTGACGAAGCTGTATATCAAAGTAGTACCATAAATATATCGCTTCACGCCGTATTACGGCAATTATGGCGCCCATATGCAAAGCCGTCCTTTCATGTCAGACTAACGTAAAATTTATATTTTACGGCGGCTCTGACCTTTGATTATTCTTCGTTGTCGGCTTTTGCCTCTATCGGGACGGGTGAGGGGTGTTTTGCGATGATGCTTTCGGCGCAGACCGTGCCAACCTATACCGCTGCAACAAGAAGCGCCATGCCGACGCCGCTTGTAGCCATTTCGTGTATCATTTCGATTGCGTCCGCAGGATTTGCCGCGTTCGTCAAAAACGGAAACCACAGTGTTACTTCTCCATGCCAAACGTGCTCAAAAGCCAAGAGCGCGCTGCCACCCCACGGCAACAGCATTTACTTTTTAGGTGAAAAGAGAATGTCCAACAGCACATTA
>JAJQCX010000152.1:0-7540 GCA_021202495.1 Clostridia bacterium
AGCGCGCGATGTGAAAAGAGGTTTACGGGGAAAAGCGGAGCTTGTCCCCGTGTTCGGCCGCGAAGCGGCTGAACTGTTAACAAAGCTAAATCTGAACACATAACTTTAACATTTCAAACTGTTGCAAATTAAAAAAATATATGGTAGAATAAATGTACGAATGTGTTTCGGATTTTTGAAAGGAGTTTTGAGGATGAAGAAGAGAGCGATGAGTTTTGTGCTTGTGTGCGCGCTCATGGCGTCGATGATTCCGGCTGTCACAATAACGGCGGCGGATAGTATCGACGAGGGTCTGATTGCGTATTACAATTTCGACTCGGACGATTCTGAGCCGAGCGAAATTATTGACCAATCGGGTAACGGCAACAACGCGGCGGTGCTTAACACGGAGGATACGGTAACGCAGCAATGGGGACCGCAGCAGTCGACGACGACAATCAGCAACAAACTGACGGTTTCGGACGGCGTGGCTGTTTTCCCGGGCAATTCTTATACATACGGCATGGGCGGAGGCACCGCCTACCTCGGCGCGGCGCTGCAGCTGCCGAGCGATTTTAACCAAGGGGTTACGGATTTCACGTTTTCGGCGTGGATAAATGCGGATTCGAGCTATATATATGACGGCAATCTGACGCGTATATTCGATTTCGGCAACATATCGAATAATAACGCCTACAACAGTATTTTCGTCCGCCACAATTCGGCGGCGGGAATTTTGCGCCTGCAGGATCGCGGCATTGCGTCAAGCGCGGACGACGCGTCAAGCTACACGCAGGACACTCTTTCCGATTTGCCCTTCACCGACGCGTGGGGTCTTTTGACGGTGACGTTTGAATATGACGAAAACAGCGGATATTACAGCGCAAAGGTTTACATAAACGGAGAGCTGAATGAAACTCTTTCCTCCGATACGACCTTTACGAGAAGCCTTGACGATTTGGGAGAGATGGACGATTCGTCAAACGGTCTTTTCATAGGCAGAACCGTGTGGGGAGCGACAAATCAAAACATTGAGACAAACCCCGATTTTTGCGGACAGATGGACGAGATAAGAATTTATAACCGCGCGATAACGGCAAGCGAGGTTGAAACGCTCTACAAGACGACAAGCCCGATGGGCGAGCTGACAATGACAAGCTACAGCGTTTCGAGCGTTACGACGACTGTCGGCGAATATCCTTCGCTTCCCTCGACCGTAACTGTGACATATAACACCGGTGAGGTGAAGGAAGAGAGCGTAACTTGGGAGACACTCGACCTTGACGATTATTCCGAGACGGGAACGATTTATGTTTCGGGCGTGACGTCGAACGGAAATACGGTTCAGGTAAAGGTAGTCGTCATGTCGGACGGCGGCGTGCTTGACGCGGGGCTCGTGCTCTACTACACCTTTGACACCGAGGAGGAATACCCCGAGCAGATTGCCGACATGTCCGGCAACGGCAACGATGCGACGGTTTCCAATAATACGGATTATTATTCCGGCTGGGGTTCGGAATTACAGCTTGACCAGAAGTTACAAGTAACCGACGGCGTTGCGGTGTTCCCCGGATCGGCACAGGAATATTTCTGGAACAGAACGCGCTATTACGACGGCGCGGCAATTCAGCTGCCGGACAATGTGAATGAAAATATTGAGGATTTCACATATTCGGCATGGATATATGTTGACACGAGCTATGTGTATAATTCCAATATGCAGCGCTTCTTCGACTTCGGCGTTGACGGGTCGGATGCGTATGATTCAATCTTTTACAGATACACGGCGTCGAGCGGCGATTCGAGACTGCAGGATCGCGGCATAGCATCGAGCGCGGACGACGCGACAAGCTACGTTTCGGCGACTCTTTCCGACACGCCGTTTAACGACACATGGGCAATGCTGACTGTGACGTATGAAAAAGGCTCGGACGGATATTACACGCCGACGATATACATAAACGGCGTTGAGAGAACGGAATATGACGCGTCGGCAACGCAGCTGACAAGAAGCTTGGGCGACTTGGGCGATCTGTCGGGAGATTCCAACGGACTTTGGATAGGCAGAACGCTTTGGAAGAACGAGACAAACCCCGACTTCTGCGGCAAGATGGATGAAATTCGCCTTTACAACAGAGCATTGCTCGCAAGCGAGGTTGCGGAGCTTTACGAAACCTATAAGCCCAGCGACTATGAGACGGACTACGAAACGATTACGGTTTCCGTTGAAGAGGATGTAACCGTTTCGGGCAGATGGCCCACCGCGACAAATCTCTATTATCTCACGGATATTATGGCGAGCGCACCCGATGGCGTTTACGATGATTATCAGCGTTTCGTTCTGATGCGTGCGGATTTGAGCGCAAGCCAACTCAGCTCCGCGGCAAACAGCACAAAGAGTGTGTTAAGAATTTATTGTAATACGGTTACCGGCGAGGGCGACTATTATCTTTACGCTCTGACGGGCGACAACAGCAATTGGGAGCTGACAAGCGTAACATACGAAAACTTTACCGACCAAACGAACGCGGCGGTTGACGAAAGCGGCGTCGTTACGGGAGGCGAGCTTGTCTCAACGCTGTCGCTCGATTCAAGCGCGAGCGGAAGCTACGTTGAATGGGACATAACCGACTTTATGAATAACAACACGGAGGAGAGCTTCTCCTTTGTTATCACGTCAAGCTCGGGCGGCGCAAACATGGCGTCGTATGATTCGGGCGACGGTCCCGAAATAGTTATCTACAGCCAGGGCGCGCCGATAACCGTAAACCGCGTGACGGAAGACGGCGATACTATAAGCACAACGACAGCGTATGCCACTGCGGGATCAAGCTACACATATAATGTTACCGACAGATTGAAGGCATATAACGGCGAGCTCTATGTTATAGATGAAGAGGCTTCAACCTTGACGATTGCGAGCGTCACGGAAGAAGGCGGAGAGCTGACCGTCGTTTACAAAAAGGCGTCGAGCGTTACGGTAAACGACATAAGCGTTTTGACATATGTGGGCAAGGCTCCGTCGCTTCCGAGCGTTGTGACGGTTACGGCTGACGGCGAGAGCGCGTCGTTTGCGGCAGCTTGGGACGACGTTGATGCGGAAAGCTATGCCGAAACCGGTGAATTTACCGTTTCGGGCTCTGTTGCCTCGATAGGGCTTGACCTTACCGCCTATGTGCAGGTATTCCCCGAGTATAACGGAGCTGTCGGCGGCGATTTGACAATCTATATCTATTACGACGGCGAGCTTTACACGTCTTACGCTGTTTCGAGAGCATACGGCTCAACATTTACGCTTGACGAGAGCTATAATGAAAACAGCCTTTACGACTTGGTTGCGATAACGGGCGACGCGAGCGCGATAGGCGACGAGGTTGTTATGAATGAGCTCGGACAGCACATTGAGCTCTATTATGAAATGAAAGAAATGATTGAGGCGGATTTGACAGCCGAGGTTCGTGCCGACGACTTTGAAGAAACAAGTTATTCGCTCTCGATTGAGGCAAACGTGTTAAATACGGAGCTTGAGGATAAGACGGTTGTGCTGGCGGTTGCGACGTATAATTCCGACGGAATATTGACCGCCTGCGAAACCGAAACGGCGAGCGTGGCGTCCCGCACGGGAGAGACGGTGACAATTGCGAAGAAGATGGAATACACCGATGATAATAAAAACTCGGTTATCTATCTTTGGAGCGAAGATTTGGAGCCGTTGGCGGATGCGATAAACGTCGCTGAATTGAAGGTAAATTCCTATTTGGATGAGGAGGTTCTTGCAATGATGCCTACATATGACGATGCCGTTTCGTATGTTAAAGCGGCAAACGATTATTGGCAGAGCACATATTCCTACAACACATGGACTGAAGGCATAGACCCGGCGTTCTGGTCGAGAGCCGCGTATCATACCGGCAACATGGCGGCTTACGAGCTTGTGGGCGACGAGGATTATCTGCAGTATTCCGTTGACTGGGCAAACGACAACAATTGGATGGGCAACGAATACGGTGGCGATCCTTCAACATGGACATGGGGTTATAGTCAGTCACAGGGCAGCACGGCGGTGCTCTTCGGCGACTGGCAGACCTGCTTCCAGACGTATATCGACCTGTATAACTTGGGCGTTGAAGATGCCGATTTGACACGCGTCTATGAGGTTATGGATTATCAGATTTCGACCGACGAGGACAGCTACTGGTGGTGGACTGACGCTCTCTACATGGTTATGCCGGTTCTCTCGAAGCTTTACAAGCTGACCGATAATGAGGACTATCTTGACGCGATGTACAAGTACTTTATGTACGCGAAGGAGCTCATGTACGACGGACCCAACGGTATCCCGACAAGCGCGGACGGCTACACGACCTCGGCTGCGCTCAAGAGCGGAGCGAGCTATTCCGATCCCGACGATTACAAATATCTCTTCTTCCGCGACGCGAGCTATGTATATCCGTTGAATCCGAACTCCGGTCACGAGGACGAAAAGAACTTCTGGGCGAGAGGCAACGGCTGGGCATTCGCTGCGCTCGCGAAGGTTATGACCGATATGCCGGAAACGTATGAGCACTACGACGAGTTCTACACAACCTACATGGAAATGGCGGCGGCTATAATCGCTTGCCAGGAGGTTGACGATGAAGGTCACGGCTTCTGGACACAGTCGATGCTGCAAAATTATCCCACAGGCTCGAACGGCAACGACGAGGGCTACGAAACGAGCGGAACGGCGTTCTTCACCTACGGCTTGTTCTGGGGTATTAACAACGGCTTGCTCGACGAGGCGACTTATCTTGAACCGGCTATAAGAGCTTACGGCTACCTCAACGAGGTTGCGCTGCTTGATAATGGAGCTGTCGGTTACATTCAGGCGATAGGCTCCAACGCGACGCAGGCGACGGCACAGAACTCAACGCACGACTTCGGCGTGGGCGCGTTCCTTCTTGCGGACTGCGAAGCCGCAAAGTGGGCGCAGAATAACGAAAATTAATAAAACTCTGCAAGAACTCTGCAAGAACTCTACAAGAAATCTACGAAAATCTACATTTTAATAAGTGAAATTTTCCGGTATGAGCCGCGCTCATACCGGAAAATCATTTGCGGGGAGCGATGAGTATTGAAGAAAATTTTGTCGGTAATTACGGCTTTTTCGTGCGCCCTTGCGGCGGCGGGCTGCGGAAAGACGCAGAAGCCTCAAGACGAAGCGGAGATTGTAACGGAAAATGATGTAATAGCGGAATATATTCCCACCGAGGTTGATATTTCGAGCGAAATTTTAGCCTATATTAAGGACTTTGACGGCTATGCGGCAGTGCTCGACGAGGTTGAATTGGTATCTGTTCCGAGCGACAGAGCGGCGGAGCTTAAAATCGAAGATGAGGACGCCCCAAACGGAATTTATGTCCATAATTCGGACTTAATTGAGGTGCGTTACGACCTTGCCGATGACTGCGAAATTGTAATATTGGATTGGGAAAATTCATACGAAGAAAAAAGCATAATATCCGAAGATTTTGCCGAACTTCTGCGCGAACGGGGAGAAGAAGATGCTCTGTATAAAATTGAGATAAATAACGGAAAAATAGTGAGCATAACGGAGATTTATATGCCGTAATTTGCGCAAAAAAACGAGATTGTATCAAAACAAAACGGCTTTTGATACAACTCTTTTTTTTCGATACTTTTGTTCCATAAAAAAGCTTGACTTTTTGCGATTTTTGTTGTAGTGCGCACGGCTGCCTCCCGCCGCAGTTTGCTGCTTTATTTTCGTAACCTGCGCTCTTTTCATCAAGCATTTTTATGGAATTTCAATATCGCTGTAAAACGAAGGAGCGCCGCACGGATTATCCCGTGCGGCGCTCCTTTGCCTATTTGATTTTACCTAAATTTTTCCCTTTTATTCCGCCTTTTTCATCATTTCGCAAGCTCTCGTGAATATTGCCGCCGCCTGCGCTCTTGTCGCCGTTCCCGCAGGTTCAAGCGCCGTTCCCGTGCCTTCAATCAAGCCGCATCCGCACGCCCACTGCATTGCGGCTATTGCGTATTCGCTTATCTCAAGCGCGTCGTCAAAGGAGAGAATGTTGGTGTCCTCTCCGACGGATACATCATAGCCCTTGTACTGCGCATATCTGTACATTATCGCAGCCATCTGCTCGCGTGTGATTGCATCGTCGGGTCCGAAGTTTCCGTCGCCGTAGCCGTAAATAATCTCGTTTTCAGCCGACCACGCAATGGCGTCGGTGTAATACATACCTTCCGCAACATCGTCAAATCCGTATGCCGCGTCCGCCTCGGGCTCGTCTTCAAGCCTGTAAAGCATCGTCACAATCATGCCTCTCGTTATCGCCGTATCGGGTTCAAACGTCGTTGTGCTTGTGCCGTTCATTATGCCGTTTTCAAGCGCGTAATCGATGTATTCATGGTACCAGAGATTCGTGTCAACGTCCGTAAACTTCTTGCTCGGGCAGTCGTGCTCATCGTCTGCGGCGCCTTTGCCGCTCTCTTCCGCCGTCCACTTTGCGTAGAGGGTGAAGTTTTCGGTCACCTTCGCGTCAAAGTCGTATTCGCTTGTCAGCTCGGCGCTTGTGTACCAGCCCGCAAATTCATATCCGCTCTTTGTCGGTTCTTCGGGCTCGCTCAAGGTATCGTTTTTATCAACCTTAACGGAGCCTATTGTGCTGCCGCCGTTGGTGTTAAAGGTCACCGTGTACTGTGTAATGGTTGTGCTTCCGCCGCCACCGCCGCCGCTCCCGGTACGCTTCCACTGTGCGCAGAGAGTAACGTCCGCGTTTACGGTTAATTCGTCGCCCGCGCTGTAGCTTATGCCGCTGCCGTCGGCTGCCGTGTTCCAGCCGTCGAACTTGTAGGACGAACGGGTAAAGGTGTTTTCCAAAACAGTTGCCGTCTCGCCGTAGCCGTATGGCGAATTTTCGTCTGTCATTTCACCCTTGCCGCCGTTTGCATCATACGCTACGCTGTAGCGGATAAGCTCTGCCTCCGCGGTTATTTTGACCTCGCCTGTAACGCTTGCAATCGTTATCTTGCCGGTCTCCGCGTTATACGCTTCGGACGTAATGTCAACTCCGTCCATTGTAACGGTCACGCTTGCGATAGCGTAGCCCGCGTTAGGCGTGAGGGTCGCAGTGTAGCTGCCGTTTGCGATAACATATTCCGTCTCGTTGTCGCTCGTTATGTTCTCCCACGAATAGGTGAACGTGTGTGCGCCTTCGATAACGTCAGCCGTGCCGTTGGTGTTTTCATCATAGCCCCATACCGCGTAAAGAGTGGTATTCTCTGTTACGGTCATGCTCGTTATCACGTTCGGAATGTCATCGTTTGCGCCGTAAATATGTGCGTCCTGCGCCGTGCTCCAGCCGATGAATACAACCGCCGTGTCATTCACATCCGCGTGTGTCGGAACAGCTGCGCTTAACGTGTGGTGCGTGCCCGTCAAAATGAGTGTTTCATCGGCAGGTGCGCCCGTGCCGTCGTTTGCGTCGTAGGAAACGGTGTACGTCTTTTCAAATACGTCGGCAATGCCGTTCTCGTTTTCGTCATAGCCCCA
>JAJQCX010000152.1:7640-23494 GCA_021202495.1 Clostridia bacterium
CGTTTTCGTCATAGCCCCATACTGCGTAAACCGTTGTATCTTCGGAAACCTCAACGCTCGTTACAGTCGTCGGTGCGGTTTCGCCCTTTGCGTAAATCTTTGCGTCCTTAGCAATGCTCCAACCGATGAATGTGACCTTGGTGTTGTTATCGTCCGCGTGTGTCGGTGTGTCGGCGCTCAAAGCGTATGTGTCCGCCAAAAGCCCTGTCGCCTTATCGGGAGCGTAGTTGCCGTCGTTTGCGTCATAGGTGAGAGTATATGTTTCCTCGTTCACATCGGCTATGCCGTTGCTGTTTTCGTCGTAGCCCCATGCCGCACAAACTGTTGTATCGCCCGCGACCGTTATGCTCGTCACGGTTGTCGGAGCCGTGCCGCCTTTTGCGTAAATTTCGGAGCTCTTCGTCTCGCTCCAGCCGATGAAGATAACCGCAATGTTGTTTTCGTCCAAATGCGTCGGTATGGAGGTGTTAAGCTTATACTCGCCCGCAAGAACGCCCGTCTCGTTTGTCGGCGCGTCATTGCCGCCGTTCGCGTCGTAGGAAACCGTGTAGCGGTTGAGCGCCGCCTTTATGGTGATTATCACGTTGCCCGTTACGGAATCAATTGTGATTGTGCCGCCGTTGTATGCCGTGTCGGTAATGTCTTGATCTGCCATCGTCACACTTGCTTCCGCAATCGTGCAGCCTTCCTTCACCGTGATATTCGCGCTGTAGCCTTCCGCCGCGATTACGTATGCCGCCGTATTGTCAAGCTCGACGTTTTCAAGCACATAGACAATCGTGTATGTACCCTCAAGTACGTCCGCTGTGCCGTTGTTATTGGCGTCATAGCCCCATACTGCGTAAACGGTGGTATCGCCTGCAACAGTAACTCTCGTTATCGTCGTCGGAGCCGTGTCGCTTTCGGTGTAAATGTGTGCGTCTTTAGTTTCACTCCAACCGATAAATACAACCTTGGCGTTGCTATCGTCCGCGTGCGTCGGGATAACGCTGCTTAAGGTATATGTGTTCGCCAAAAGCTCCGTTTCATCGTCGGGTGCGTCGTTGTTGCCGCCGTTTGCGTCGTAGGTAAGAGTATATGTGTCCTCATCAACGTCGGGGGTCCCGTTTTCGTTTTCGTCGTAGCCCCATACCGCGTAAACGGTGGTATCGCCTGCGATAGTCACGCTCGTCACGGTTTGCGGAGCCGTTTCACCCTTCGCGTAAACGTGTGCATCCTTAGTCAAACTCCAGCCGATGAAGAGAACCGCAATTCCGCCAACCGCGTCGTGCGTCGGAACGGTTGCGCTAAGCGCGTGTGTGCCCGCCAAGAGCCCTATTTCGTTTGTCGGCGCACCGTCGCCGTCGTTTGCGTCATAGCTCAATGTGTAGCGGTTCTGATCCGCCTTAATCGTTATCACAACGTCGCCCGTTACAGCGCTAATCGTGATTATTCCCTTTTCCGCGTCGTACACTTCATCCGTAACGTCCTGTCCTGCCATAACTACGCTCACGCTCGAAATTGTGTGCTCGCCGTCAGCCGTAACCTCAGTAGTATATCCGTGCCCCTTGATTACATATTCCGCCTCGTTTGTCAGCGTCACATGCTCAAGAGTGTAGCTGACGGTATACGCTCCTTCAACAATGTCGGCAATTCCGTTGCCGTTTTCATCATAGCCCCATGCCGCATAAACGAGCGTATCGCCGGAAACCGTGATTTCCTCCACAACGTTCGGCATGTCGTCAATCGAAGAGAAAATCGTGCCGTACTGCGTCTCGCTCCAGCCGATGAATACAACAGTAACGCCGTTTTCATCGTCATGCGTCGGAACAGCCGCGCTCAGCTTGTGCGCTCCGGAGAGTACTTCCGTATCGGTGTCAACCTCTCCGTTTCCGCCGTTCACATTGTATGAAACAGTGTACGTATCTTCAAATACGTCAGCCGTGCCGTTCTCGTTTATATCATAGCCCCATACTGCGTAAACGATGGTATCTTTCGCGACAGTCACCTGCGTCACCGTCGTAGGCGTCGTGTCGCCCTTCGCGTAAATTGTCGCATCCTCGGTTTCGCTCCAACCGATGAATATAATTTCATTGCCGTCCGCATCGTTTCCGTGCATCGGTACAGCCTCGCTTAGCGTATATTCGCCTGTGAGCAGCCCCGACACCGCGTCGGGTACGCTCGTGCCGCCGTTTGCGTCGTAGGTGAGATTGTATGTCTCCTCCGTAACGTCCGCCGTGCCGTTTTCGTTCGCATCGTAGCCCCACAGTGCGTAAACCGTGGTATCATCAGTAAGACTTATTTTCGTCACCGTAGTGGGTACCGTGTCGCCCTTTGCGTAAATTGTTTCATCCTTTGTCTCGCTCCAGCCGATGAAGACAATCGCCGTGCCGTCCGCAGCATTCGAGTGCGACGGAATAAGAACGCTGTTTAACGTATATTCGCCCGCCGCAAGGTCGGTGTCCTTTCCGGGTGCGCCGTTGCCGCCGTTTGCGTTGTATGTCACCGTCAGCCCCGGATTAATCGTTATGATTGTGTACGCCGAATATCCTATCGTCGACTGCGTATCACCCTTTGTCATAACCGCCGTCGGGAGCGTCGCCATAAGCGCCGTTTCGCCGCTCGCAAGCGCCGTCACGCTGCCGTCCATAAGCCTTATCAATGTGTTTTCGTAGAGCATCTCCCATTCGATTTCCTCGCCCGAAATTTCCCAATACGAGTCCTCGTCGTCAGCGTAGTATGCCCGAACCGTCAGATCCGCCGTGCTGCCCACGTCGAGCGTGATTTCGCCGTTCGTCACATTATCCTCGCCGTTCCAAAGCTCGATTTTTTCAATCTCGCTCACGTTGCCGCTTACAACATAAACCATCAGCTGCGCCGTGTTGCCCGCCTTGTCGACAGCTTTCAAAAGGTGCTGCGTGCCCTTTTCGCCGTCCGCGAGCTTTCCGCTGTAGGCAAAGCTTCCGAAGCTGTCAACCTTAAGATTGCTGTCGGAAACTCCGTCAACCGTCATTTCCGCTTCAAGCTCCGTCAATCCGCCGAATGAGTAGTACCCCTGTGCGTCCGCCGTCACGACGTTCATCGCCGCCGTGGTTTCATCACCGTCAATCGTCGTCGCGTCCGTCATTGCCAGCGTCAAAAGTGGGGGAGAGGTGTCGACGTTAAAGCCTATCTGCGCGTTTTCAACGTCAGGGAAGTCCGCGCCCGTCACATAGTCCTTCGTCTTCGCGCATGCCGTAAAATCGATAATATATTCGCCGTCCTCCATGTCGGTCAGCTCAAATGTCCAAACCTCTTTAAATTCGTTCGTCACCTGGTAAACGCTCTCTCCTCTGGAATCGAGCATCATCCACACGGGTCTGTCAAACGTGTAGGTTATCGTCACCGCATCGGAGGCAATGTTGTTGTCCGTCGCCGTAAAGTCCGTTTCCACGCTCAAAAGCTGCGGCTTCGCAATTTCCGGCATCGTGTAGGCGTCAGATGAAACAGTGTCCGATCCGTAGTAGTAAATCGTCTCCGCAGCCTCGCTGCTGCCTGCGGAAGGCTGAATTGTCGTCTCGCGCAGCGTTCTCACGTTCACGACGTATTCCTTATCCGCTTCAAGCTCTGCTTCTTTGCCTATGTAAATGTATTCCTCGTCTATCGAGTAGCGGTTGAAATTGTTTGTCAGTTCCGTTCCGTCAACCGCCGTTATCTCAACGAGATAATCCGTGTAGTCAACGTCGTCCGCGTCCTCGATCTCAATGTACAAATCCCCGTTTCCGCCGTATTTCACATTCACGCTCTTCACACTGTTGGGAAGATTGGGATTTGTGAATTTCAACGTATCGGCGCTCATAACATAGCTTATTCCGTCCTGCTGAGAGAGCATCGTCACAACGTAATACTCTCCGCTGTCAAGTCCTTCCGGAAGCTCGATTGACACGCTGCCGTCTCCTATCGAACCCAGATCCACATGCGCCGCGTTATATCCGAGCGTCGTTCCGTTGTCGGAATTTTTCATCTTTGTCAAAACGTCGGCATCGTCCGTCAGATAGACGTCAACATAGCCTTCGATTGCGCGTGTCGCGTCCGTCGTCCAGCTTACGTCGAGTGCAAAGGGGTCGTTTTCGTCATAGCTGAAGCTTGTCGCACTGAGCTCGGGTATCTTCGCGACAGCTCTCATGTTCATGTCGCCGAGCGTCACGTTGTCGGCGGAGGATTTGAGCGTCCAAACTCCGTCCTCAATGAGGCTCTGATCCGTCACGGAAATGTAAATGTATTTTCCGCTGTTTCCTCTGTCCTGAATCATGAAGTTTCCGCCGCCGTTGTTATCGCTTGCTTCAAGCGCAATCTCATCGCCGCTCGGACTTTCAAGCGTCAGATTCCATATGGACGGCATTCCGTTGCCGGTGTAGGGAACCTCAATCAGCATTGCGTAAATTCCGTCCGTTCCCGAAACATCGGCTGCCGTCTCGGAGACGGCGCTTCCGGCATCCATCAGTCGGAATACTCCTTCATCCTCATCTGTTTCAACCTTTGTCGTTTTCAGCGGCGTCATGTTCGTCGCATAAATCAATACGGCCTCGTTTCCGTCCTCGTCGGTTACAGACATCGTCTGCGCCGACAAATCAATGCTTGTCGAAAGGTCAAATTCGCCTGTCGCCCAATAGTATATAAATCCGTATTGGAGTCCCAATATTATGACGTTTCCGCCGACAAACGTGTTAGACACCGCGCCCTCAACCTTTGCCAGCTCTAATCCGCCGATTAGGAATATTTCATCCGGAATCATCAGAGTCACGGAAACATATCCGTAGAAATAGTTTTGCGCTATCGTCACGCTTATGGTGCCCTTCAAAACGCCGCTCAGGAAGTTGGCTTTTCCGTAAAGGCTCAGGTTCCACGGCGTCGTCCATTGAGCCGAAATGCCCGCCTCAACCAAAAGCACGCTCTTGTTGCCTTTAAACGTCAGCTCGCCCGTAAGCGACAATCCCGATAGGCTCGCCGTCGCGGTGAAGTCTCCGTAGAGCAAATTCAACGCGTTAAGTCCCATGTAGAGCGAAAGCGTTACCGGGGGCAGTGTTGTGAAATTACCGCCTATCGTGTCAGCCAAGTTGTAAATTCCGCCGCCCAAGCCGTTCAGGTACAAAATCGGTGTCACAAGCGGCACTCCGCCCGTTTCCGTTTTCACATAAAAGGCTATGTTGTTGGGCACAACCTTGTCGCTGCCGCTCACCGTCACCTGCTTAAATCCGAGCGTCGCCTCGCATTCGATAATCATTATTTTAATGCTCGCGTCAAGCTCGTAAATGTTGTTGAGCGTATTTATCGTCATCGTCACTTCCAAACCGGAATCGTTCTTTATAAACGAGCCAAGCACGTTGTCGGGAAGTCCCAGGGTAATCGTGGTGTTAATGCCCTCAAAGCCGATGCCTTCAACTACGACCTTGCCGTCCTCGACGTTGCCCATTTCACCGAACATAACCTCTTTAAGGTCCGCCGAAATCTGTGCTCCCGAAAGTCCGGATTTCTTTTTCGTCGTCGTTCCTGTGGAGCTTGTCGTTGTCGTGGTGGAGGTCGAGCTTGTTGCACCGCTCGTCACTTGACCTGTGCTTACGTCGACTATGTAAAAGTCCTCATCGTCGTCGTCCGCGCTCTTTATGTTGTTTGCAGCGCTGCTCGCTTCATCGTCGTCCGAGTTTGACTTTGAGCTTATCGGTATACTCACCGTGCCGCCGAACGCAATGTTATAGGTCACCTGTCCGTCGCCCTCGTCAAACCACTCAGATGACATAACGCCGTAGCTCAAATCCATCAAAAAGCCGCCGATTGACTGTATCATCGTCGCCGCGCCGCCAAATGAGAGCGTCAGCTCGTTGATATTTCCCACAAGACTGCTTGTTCTGTCGGGATTTAACGAATAGATAATTTCATCTCGCACAGTGTAGCTCCATTCGCTTCTCCAAACGTTGATGGAATTTACCACCTTCAAAAGTCCGTTGCCCTCGATAACGTAGCTTCCCGAGCTGTAGTACATCTGCAGCGGTTCGCTGCCCTCGTAGGAGAGTATGTTGTTAATCGTTATAGAACCGTCGGCGTAATCCGCCTGCCAATACACTCCCTTTTTCGCGTCCTCCATCTCGCGCAGCTTGCCGCGCACCGTCAAAAGTATTTCATATTCCATCGTCGCGCTCTTGTTTTCGCCGAAATTGTGTTGAATGACTGTTTTGTTTATAAGTCCGGTTTTCTGCGTTTTACCGTCATAGAAGCTTTGATAGTCGCCTTCGTCGGTAAACGCGATGAAATCGTACCATGTGTGATTTGTGGAGGTGTCCGTTCTTCTCACCAGCGACATGAGCGAATACGACTTTAAAGCGTATGTCTCATCCGCCGAAACCTGAAGCTCGCCTCCCGCCGTGAGCTTGTTGCCGAAAGCGCTTATGAGGTTTGTGTCGGTAAATTCAAACTCAATGCTGTAAAATCCGACCTCAAGCTCCTCGGTTGTCGTAAAACTCATGCTCGAGTAGCTGTCGTCAAGGAACGCCACCTTGCTCTTTTCAATCACGACCTCATGGTCGCTTGTTGTGTGTCTCAGATAAAGCGCCCAGCCCTCGTTGCCCTCCAGCGCCTTAAATTCCTTCATGTTGCCCGAAATCGTCACCGCTTTTTCTCCTTCGGTGTACACGATTTCGGGATTGACCGTGCTCATGTCAATGTACGCCTTCGCGTTCGTCACCGACGGCAGCACGATTGTTCTGGTCGCCATCGTTTCAACCATTGTCAAAACGTTGTCAATCATCGCATATCCCGTCAACGAAATATAAAACGTACCGGAGGTTATCGTCTGCTGCGGACGCGCCCTCAGTGTAAATTTGTCGGTTATAATTCCGCCCTACAGCAATTGGTCGTATGTCGTCTGATATACGTCGACAACATCTCCGCTTGAATTAAGAACCTCAAAATATTCATCCTCCGCCGTAACGGCAATGCTTATGTCGGTTAAATCAATCGAATCGTCGAGAGTGTTGTCAATCTCGAAAACAACCGTAAATTCACCGTTGTTTTCGTAGCCGTCCTCGGAAGAGTTCATTTCGAGCTTTTCGTAATCCGTCACGTTTATGCCTACATATTCTCCCGTGTCCGAGGAAAAGTTTCCTATGCCGTAGAGCGTTTCCGCGCAGTAGCTTTCGCCGTCGGAGAGCGTCCGCCCTTCCCAATAGAGCGCCACCGCCGCGTCCGCGACTCTGTATGTGTTCGACGCGTTTGTGAAGTCGCAGTATTTGTCGGCTGTGTACTCATAGCGCGTGTTCGCCAAATTAGCCCAGTGTCCCGCGATTATCTTCGTCGGTTCAACTCCGCCCTGCCAGCCCTTGGGGAGTATGTAGCTGACAGCTCTCGTGTTTGTGAGAGAGTCCACGTTTCTTATTTGGCTTGGAACACTCTCTCCCGACCACTCCGTCTCAACGGCTATCGTCGTTGTGGAATCGTCGACCACTATGTACGGAGCGTCAACCTCGCCGAGAGCCGTGTCGAGCAGCAGTCTAACGCTGACTTCGGCGTCAGATCCCGAGTTATTTGTCACCTCAAACGCCAGACCTGCGTTTCCTATCGTGTCGGTGTTCTCCGTCGTGCCGAGCGCCACCGACATCGTTACGGTAATGCCCTTTATCGACCAATCAATCTCCATCAGTCTGCCGCCCTCGCTTATCACAGGCTCGCCTATCGTCGTCGCCATGTTGAAAAAGCCGTAGCTTTGACCGAAAATGTAGTCGTCGCCGTTAATTCTCACCGTTACAAAGGAGGTGCCGTTGCTTCGGTCGGAATCCTCCGCGTATAGGAGCGGCATATTGTTGTCGTACTTTTTCTTGGGATGTCCCTCGTCTGTTTCAATCGCAAATCCACCTGTTTTCGCGTTGTACGAATATATCAAATATCCGTTTGTGATTTGATATATCCCGTCCTCCGCCTCGTCCGCCGCGAAGGCTGCCTGCGGCACAAAGGCCGCAAGCATAGCCACACAGAGCATCAGCGCTGTAATTCGTTTAATTCTGTACATCAGTCAATCCTCCCTCTCAATCAATGTTTTCGACAGCGATTTGCAGATTGAAATAATCCCGCTTATCCGTCTGTATCAATATCGTGTACCATCCCTCTTTGGGTACAGTGTAGGTAAATTCGCCGGTTCCGTTGCCGTTTTCGTCAAGAGTTTGCTCAATTACCGTGCCTTGACTCTTCATCTTGCCCATCGACCATGTTCCGTAGGCAACCTTTGCGTATGCAATGCCCGAGAAGTTTTTGAGCGTCAGCGTCAGAGTGTCCTCACCCTTTACGTAGCTGCGGTTCGCGCTGTCGGGCAGATCGCCGTTTACAAGCACAATCGTGTCCGTCAGTCCCACAAGTCTCACCATCATCTTAGCCTGTGTGGTGTTGTTCGCGTCGTCTGTGACTGTGTAAGTTATCGTGTAGGGCTTCGTTCGATCGTATGTGTTATTCGTAATTTTCGTCGGATCAAAGTCGCCGTAGTCTATTGTAACCTTCTCTGTCAAATCGGTTATCGTGTCTCTGAATACGTCGTATGCCGTAAAGCATTTGTCAATCATGTCTCTACTGTAGGGCGTATTCATCTGTTCGTTTTCGTAGAAGATAAGCTCCGTTTGCTCAAGCTCTATCACGGGAGCCGTTTTGTCGATAACCTCAACGTCAAAGCCGTAGCTTGTCGTCGTGCCGTTGGGCTTCTTAAAGTTAAACATGTATGTTCCGTTGGAGTCATATGTCACGGTGTGCTCCGTTGTGCTTTCATAGTCCGTCTTTCCCGCAATTGTTGCCTCAACGTCGGTCACAATCGTTACGTTTACATCGTACTTCGTTATCGGGTTGTCGTCGTCAACGTAAATTCTGTAGCCGTCCTCGTCGTCGGGCGTCCATTCATTGTTCACAACCTGCATCGTTTCCCATTCGCCGCTGTCGTTGAGCTTGTCGTAATTGTATGTCCACAGCACCTGAGTCACAACCGGAGCCGACGTGTCTATTCCCTCAATCTTAACTGTCAGGTAGGATGTCGTTCCCTCGTCGTCATACGCCGCGAATGTGTATTCGCCGTTTTTCACAAACGTGTATTTTGCGTCAACTACGTTTCCGTCCTCGTCAACCGACTGCACTCTCTGTGCGTTGCCCGCGTAATATACTGTTATGTCGGTCAGCTCGCGCTCTTGGTCAATCGGAACGCCGTTGTCGTCAGTTGCCTTTATGAACGTCACGGCAACCGACTGGCAGTCGTCCGCAACCTCGCATACCGCTTCAAGAGACGGCGGGATTGTGTAAATCCAGCTCACGCCCACGGTTCCGAAGCCCTCGTTTCCGTAAGCATCCTCAAATGTCACGGTCAGCGTTCCGTTTTCGTAAAATTCAATGACAGAGGTCGAGTAATTTACTCTGTAGTCAAAATCATCCTGCACCGGTGTCACGCTCTTGAGTGTCACGTTCGACTTTGTGTATGTTATCGCCGCCGTTACCGAGGATGCCGTCAGCTTCTGCGTACTGTAGCTTACCTTTGCAATCTCCGGCGCTTCGGTGTCAATCGACGATACCGAGAATACCTTTCTTTCAACGTTTCCTACCTTGTCGGTCAAGGTTATTGTGTATGTGCCCGAAGTTGTGAGGTTTTTATTATATGTATAAACTCCGTCCTCATCTATGCTCGTTTCGGTCAAGGTTTCCTCAATTCCGCCGTGCGTCAGCGTCACGCTGCCAACGCCGCTCTGCGCATCATACGCCGTTATCGTCAGCGGGGCGGAGTTGTCGGAGGCTCTGCTCCCCAGGGTGTATGTTATCGTTCCCGGCGTTTCGTCAAAGCGTGTCAGCTCCGCGGTGACGTTGAGAACATAGCCGTATCGGTCTTTCAGCTTGAAGGTGTAGCTGTTTTGCATAATGTCAAGCTCTTTTTCCCATTCGCCGCCGTTGTTGTAAACGTAAAGTTCACGGTAATTTCCCGAATCCGTCGGCGTTATAACCGCCTTGCCCTTCTTAAAATACGTCGTGTCGTCGCCGTCGGGAACAAGCTGCCAGTCGCCGTTGTTGTCAAGATAGTAATATGTCAGCGTGTATTCATCCTCCGAGAGGGGTGTACGCATGATATTGTCCACATATATGCCCTCTGACCACAGCCAGCCTTCAATGCCGAGCGTGTTGTAGGGATTTACGTTAAAATACGAGTTATTGTGTATCGTCATGCGCAGCCTCTTCACACTGCGTATATCGGTGTCGGAATAAAGCTCAAGGTCTACGAGCTCGCTTGTGTATGTGTAGGGATTTGCGTAGTAGTCGATTGCGTTTCCGTCCTCATCCGTGAGCAGAATTGTCAGCTCGATTTCTTCCCACGTCTCGCTGTTATAGCCCGAGATTTCTATGCAATCCAAGCCAGTCTGAGGGTCGCTCATGTAAACGTCAACCACAACGTCGTCATGCGTGTAGGCTGCCCCCTCGTCATTGTATGGGTCGTTCGACTGCGGGTTGTATACCGCAGTTACCACAGGTTCGCTGCTGTCAACCTTCTCGACCAATATGTCCGCAATGTCCCAGTCGCTTGCGCCGTATTGGTATCTTTCCTCCGTTGTTACGTAAATCTGCATGCTTCTGACATCGGCATCGTACCAATCGATGGAATATACCATCTTCGTGTAGCCGTAAGCACCTTCCTCTGACATATCGCGTTTAAACGTCATTCCGCTGTATTCGGCGCTGTCGTCCCAATCGCCCGAAAACGGCATCAGATATGTCTCCGTTCCGTCCGCAAGCGGCACTGCCTCTATGGAAATCATCGGACTCATTTCGCAGTAGCCGTCCACATCATCGGGATATGTCCAATTGCTGTACCCGGCTATGTATTCATCGTCCGCAACTTCAATAATTTCACTGCTTATCAGATCACCGCGTCCCCATGCGTATGTTTCGACATAATTGAACCTTGTCACTATCGGCTCTGTGAGGTCGTTTCCGAACGTAACGTCGTCGTCTGTCACGTTGAGTGTCACCGCGTATGAGCGTCCCAAATCGTCAACTACATAGAATGTTAATTCTCCCGATTCGGTTATCACAAGCGAATATTCTTCGTAGAAGTAGTCCGCGTAGCTTTCCGCAAGCTGTAAATTCGCTTCCTCCACGCTGTCCGCGTCGCCCGCCGTATCAACGACAAATTCACTCGGCATAATGTAAATCGGAACATTGCTTGTCACCTTTGCCAGCGCTTTCGTTCCCGCCGCCTTCGGCGAAACGCTCTCAAGCGTGAGCACGGGCTCCGCATTGACGATTGTGAATTTTTCGTCAAATACCGTGTCGCTTGTGTTACCGAGCGTGTCCTCGGCGCGCACACCTATGTAATAGTCGCCGTCATTTCCCGCAAGCTTAATATAGTATTCCGCCGTCACCTCGTTGTCAACGAGCGTCTTGACCTCGGAATATACAGAATAGGTTACCATGTCGCTGTAATCGCCGAAGTACTTGTTGTCTATCGTTCCTTCCTCAATCGCGTCCGCAAGCTCATCTGCCGGTATCACCGCCACGCGGAACGAGCCGCGCATCATGTCGGACACCTTAACTGTTGCCTCCGCGTCCGTTCTTTCTCCGCTCTGAGTGTAGTCAAAGTTCGTCATTTCCGCAACAGGCGCTTCGCGGTCAATGCGCTCAACCTTCACGGGTATCGTTATTGTGTTGCCCACTTTGTCCTTCACGGTAATCGTGCTGTCGGTGTTATCCGTCACTGTCACCGTGTAAACCGCGGTGTATTCCACAAATTCATTTGTGTTCTCTGTGTTTCCCGTGTCGGTTTCTTCCTCGGTCGCTTCTTCGTCGTAATATTCTCTTTCGACAAGCTCCAGCGCTACCGCGTCGTCGCTCGCCTCAACCGTAAAGTCCGTCGAATATTTGTCATAGAGCTTCAGCTTTCCGACAATGTTGCCAACAGTGTATTCGTCCTCAAGCGTAAGGCTGTAGCTTGGAGCTGTTTCGTCGAGGTAAATTGTAAAGCTTCCTCTTCCGATGCGAACCGCTTCGTTTCCGAGCGTTTCCACATCGTCGTTGGGGTAGACGCTTCTTCCTGCCGTGACGATAATCGTTTCAATCGTCACAATGTTTTCTCCCTCAACGAGCTCCGTCGGGTTTGTGATTGTAAATGTTCCCTTAAATTCGCTTGTCACTTCCTCCGCCGTCAGCTCACCCAAGAAGTTCCACACTCCGGGGTTTGTGCTGCTGCCGTCGGTTATTCTGTAATACGCGTACTGCTTTTCGTTTATCTCAAGCATCACAAGCTCGGGATTGACGAATGCTTCGCTCACGCTTACCGTAACGGTGTATTCTCCGTCCTTCATCACAAGCGGGGCATTGTTCACGCCGTAAACCGCGTCAGCCTCCGCCGTAACCTCTACCGTCGGCGCTTCTTTTCTTATGTGTATAAGGCTGCTCTCGGATTCACTTTCGTTGCCGTTTTCGTCAACCGCGTACACCTTCGGCTTATATGCGCCCGACACAATTCCATCTTCCGGTCCGAACAGCAGGTTTTCGTTTATGGAGTACTTTCCGTTCGAGTCCGCGTCTATCAGCGAAATCTCTTCGCCTACCTCTGTGCCGTCGGCTCTGTAGAACTGCGCCGTCGCCTCGCTTATTATCGCGTTGTCGCTAATCGCAATGTTTAAACCGTGATTGGACATATATTTGCCTGCATCGGAATCCGTTATCGTTATCGTCGGCGCGCTGTTGTCAAAGAAGAATGCCGCCTTCGCGCTCGTCGACACGCCTGATACGCTTGCCGTCACCGTGTATTCAAAATAGTAATATCCGTCCCATGCGTCGTCCGTGCCCCACGCGTCGCTTGCGGTAACGGAACCGGTGTATTCTTGGCTCTCGGTTACCGGGTTTTGGTTTTGGTCAAGCCACCTGTAGCTCACGCTTGTGCCCGCAGAGCTGTCAAGCGTTATTTCATAATCCTTTTGATTATCTATTTCTGTCCAATCTATCGTGCAGTCAAGGCTCACGTTGCTGAGACTTATGGGCTTAGAGACTGTCGAAGTCGTGTTGCCGCAGCTGTCAACCGCAAGGTAATAGATTGTTCCTTCAAATTCCTCGCCCGGGTCAAGCGTTATCACCGCCGCGCCGTCAGTCGTTTCAGCGTAGTTATCCGTCTGGTTGAGGAATACCCACTGATCGTAGTATGTCGACATTACGCCGGTTGTCTCGTCTATGCCCGCCGTTGCGCCGATTGTGTAGTCGCTCGCGGGACCGTTTCCAACAGTATCAATATAATAATAAACCTTTCCCGTAAGCGACAGGTCGGTTACACCGAATATATATTCCTGAGAGAGCTTGCCGTCAACCGCAACCTCCGGGCTTGAAATGTTCATCTTTACAACCGGAGGCTTGTTGTCAAGCCAAACGTCTTCCACTTCGTGGGTGACAACGTTGTTCGCTCTGTCCTTGCCCGTTATTTGCAGTATGTATTTTCCCTCTTCCGCGTTCGCCAGCGCAACCGTCAGCTCCTTTGCGTCTCCGCCCGACGCCGCAAGCGCCGTTTGCGATGTGTCGCCCGTACCTGCCGTGCCGTCGTTTAATATGTAGCTGTAGCCGGCGTAATAATTAGTGTTAACAATGTTACCTTCAGCGTCGGTAATGAGCTTTTTCAGAGAATATGAAAACTGCGGCTGTGAGAAAATGCCCGCGTCGGTGCTGTATATTCCGCTGCCGTCCGAGTTCGTGCCGGAGATGTATGAAACATCGTATCTGTTGTAGAGCGTTTCGCTTGTTGTGACCGAAACCGTCAAGCTGTTCGTCCATTCGCCGAATTTTCCACCGTCCGCTGTTTCCGAAACCTCAACCGTCGGGGTTACTCTGTCAAGCTTATATTCCTCGCTGAAAACTGAAATATCTCCGACGTTCCCCAATCCGTCGTCGCTGCCGCCCGTCTCGGGCGTCTCACTCGGGTTGTAAAGATAAAAGTCCAGCGAACCACCTTTCGATGTCAGAGGAACGCTTATTCTAGCCCTCTTTAATATGAAGGTAAAGCCCACGTCGCCCGAGTCGCAGTCGCCGGGGAGCATAAAGTAAAATGTCGCGATTCCGTTCTCGTCTATCGTTACGCTGTCCTGCCCGAACGGTTCCACATACAGATCCTCGTCCGATCCGAGCTGCAGCCTCGCGTATTCAAATTCCAGCTTTCTGCCCGCTACCGAGTAAAGCACCGAAGATGTACCGGAAGAATTGACGTTAAGATTGATGTGGTCGTTGTTTGTCTTATTTATCAGAATCGGCACCCTTACCTCAATCAATCCGTTTGTCCCGGCTTTGTAGTAATAATTATTAACCTCAGCCGGCTTTGAATAGGTCGACGGGTACTGCGGTTCGCCTATCGTGAACGCGCCTCTTATTATTGTATAAGTTGCCGTAAGGGTTCGCGTTGTGTAATCTTTATTCAGTCTGCCGTATGGTATCGTCACCGTTGACGTTATTGTTATTTTGTTTATCTGGTTTTCATTCATAAACTGCAGCAGCTTCGCCCTGTCAACCTCAAAGCCCAAGCTGGTTGTCTTGTAAACCTCCATCCCTGCGCCGTCTTCAAGAGACTGTAAATTAAATGTCTCTGTGGATTTTCCGTCGACGGAGGTTGCGCCGTAAGCTGTCGCCTCAATGCTGACTTGCGGAGAGTTGGAATAATCAAAGATGTTATAGGTGTAATTGCCTTGCATATACTGGTCGTTTATTTCGCCGTCCCATATTGCGACAATGTATCCATACTCGCCTGTCATGTTAAGCACGTTTGTGCCCGATAAGTTTGTCAGCCAATCGTCGAGCGAATCGTTAAGGACGCTTCCGAAGTCAACCGCCATTGTAACGCTTAACGGGTGACCGCTAACCTTTACCATCTTGGTAACAAAAAGGAATACTGTCTGCTCCTCGTATTTTTGCTTGCCGCCGATCCATCCGGCAAGGGCTGAGCCCTCGTCTTTCGAAATCAATGTCATTTCCTTTGCCGCGTGAGACCCGAACTTTGCGCTGTTCGGTTCCACCTTCACTTCGACATACTGTATGCACAGCGCATTGTCCGTGCCGCACGATATGCCCATAGTGTAAAAGTCCCACGGCGCATAATCGCTGTACACGGATTGTGTAATTGAAGAGTTTCTGGAAACACTTTCGGTGAAAGTAAATATGTCTACTTCATTTACAGATGATACCGTGCCGTTGCTGTCATATGTGGCAATGCCTCCTATAAACTTAATGGTGTCGCCGCTTCCCGCGTTATTTACGTCCTGCGTCGCAATCGTCACGGTGTATTTCCAAGCACTGCTGTTTTCATCGGCAAAGCTCACTCCTGCCGGCAAAAACGCCGCAATCATCACCGCGCATAACATAAACGCCGATAGCCTCTTCATCTTTTTCATAACTGCATTTCTCCTTAAAAATTATTTTTCTCAGCTTCCTTCTGCATTTCTTCTTATCAAATTCCGCACCGCGGAATTTGTGCCTCAATTGCTAATTTCTAATTCCTCACACTTCGCACCGTACGAATGCTCGCTTGTCTTTGTGCATATCCCAATCCACGATCTCTCTCCCGCTCTCCTGTAATAAACGCACGTTCCGCAGTCTCGGCATTCCTCGTCGTTTTCTCTTTTGCCGTGTTCACACGCGTCCTCTCCCGCAAACATTATCACGTTCCCCGCGGGCGTCAGGATTACGTTCTCCATCCACTCTCGATAGTCTTCAATATAGATCCCCATCTTTTCATCATACCTCAACGGAACAACCAGTTCCATCCCGTCAATCTCGTATCTTCTGCACTCCGCCATGACTAACCTCCTCTCTTAATAATGTATTCAAATCTAACATGATATTATTTTACGCTATTTTTT
>JAJQCX010000075.1 GCA_021202495.1 Clostridia bacterium
ATATACCATCTTGGAGGCTTTGTATATACTTTACACAAAATTCGGGATTGTCTCGAACAAAGCGCACCCGTCACTTTTCCCGACGGGTGCGCTTTTCATCCCAAAAATACCTGCACATGATATTTCCATTGCAATATTCCCGAAATAACTATCTGCTGCACGACAAAGCGCGTCTTTGCTCCGTATTCCCGCACAGCCGCATCTGCCAACTCCCGCGTCCGCTCTTCTCTTGTTTCCTCCGTACAATCGGCGCACAAATATTTTCCCTTTGGCAAAATCTTAATTCCCTCCGTCTCCTCATATCTTATGCACACCGCAAATAAATTGGATTTTCCGTTTTCAATATATATCCCCGCCAAATCCTCAAACGCAAACCTTTCCCTCATCTCATGCGGCAGTTTTTCGTAAAATCGGCTGTGATAATTCCACAAATTATCGAGCGACGGCTCGGTTTCCTCCTCCGATAAAAGTATCACTCTTTCCTCCAACTCTTTCACAGCCGCCTCGCCCGCCTCTTCGCGTCCGCAAAGCTTATTTTCATAATCTGCCCTCGCCAACCTTATTTTCTCTCTTCCGTATTGCAGCGCCGCGATTTTCTTATCTGCCGTCCTTTCCGCTTCATTTAAAAACGCGATTATCTTTTCCAAATCGTCATATTCGAGCACTTTTTTATCTTTTTCAGCGGCAAATCCATCCGGCGCAATGCGCCTACCGTGTTAAGCCTCACAATATCCTCTCTCGTGTAATATCGATAATTTGTCCATTCGTCCTTTAAACTCGGTTTCACCAAGCCTATTCTGTCATAATGCCGCAGCGTTTCGCTCGTCATGCCGACAGCCTTCGCCGCCTCGCTTATCGAAAAATAATTCTTCATTTTTATAAAATTCCCCATTGACCTTTGTGTTACACAAAGCCTTATACTGATTGTATCAAAGATCACAATTCAAATCAAGGAGGATTTTTTCCATGAAACGAAAAACATTTTTACCTATTGCCTTATCCGCGCTGCTGTTTTTCGCGGGCTGCTCGGAGAGTGAAACATTTACCGCGAAAACCTATTCGGAGAACGCATCCGCCGTCAAAGAAATCACTCTCGACGTTCAGGATCGCGCAATCGACGTCGTACTTTCCGACGACAATCAAATCCGCATCGACTACCTTGAAAGCGAAAAGGATTTTTACGACATTTCTCTTTCAAACGGTACTCTCACAATGACATCCGCCGCAGACAAATCCGCGTCCGATTATATCGGTACAAAGACATCTGCGGAAAACCGCAAAATAACCCTCTACATTCCCGATTCATCCCTCGCTTCGCTTGACATTTCAACCACCAACGAAAACATTTCCCTCTCGCCGGTATCACTTAATTCCGCCTCCCTCTCCGCAAACGGCGGTAATATATTTTTCGAGGAAATGAACGCTGCGGAAAGCATCAATCTTTCCGTAAAAAACGGAGATATTTCGGGCACTGTAATCGGCGGTTGGGATGACTTTGCCATAAGCACAAGCGTCAAAAAAGGCGAATGTAATCTCCCCGCCGAAAAAAGCGGCGGCAGTAAAACATTATCCGCCTCCGCCAACAACGGCGATATAAATATCGAATTTGTGAAAGACTGATATTTAACAAAAAAACCGCATCAAAGCTTCAATTTCGCTTTGATGCGGTTTTTCACACTTCCATAATAATCGGCAGTATCATCGGCTTGCGCTTTGCCCTTTCGTAAATGAAATCGCCCAGGTCGTTTTTGATGTTCGTCTTTATCGTGTTCCAATCCTTCTGGCGCGAGATGAGCGTATCCTTAACGCTTCTTTCCGCCTCGATTCTCAGCGTTTCAATCAAATCCTCGTTGTCTCGCACATACACAAATCCGCGCGAAATGATGTCGGGTCCCGCGGCAAGCTTGCCGTCCTTTGTGAGGCTCAGCACCGCAATAATAATTCCGTCCTCCGCCAAATGCTTTCTGTCGCGCAAAACAATGTTGCCAACGTCTCCCACGCCATAGCCGTCCACCAAAATCTTCCCCGACGGCACAACGCCCGTCACCTTCGCCCCGTCCGAGCCCATTTCAAACACCTGTCCGTTTTCCATCATAAAAATGTTCTTTTGGTCGATGCCCATGCCGAGCGCGAGCGACGCGTGATTTATCAAATGCCGCTGCTCGCCGTGTACCGGGATAAAATATTTCGGTTTTGTCAGCCCCATGATAATTTTCAGTTCTTCGCGGCAGGCGTGCCCCGAAACGTGTACCTCCATCAGCGACTGATGAATGACCTCCGCGCCCTTTTTGTAAAGCTCGTTGATAACGTTTGAGATTGCCTTTTCATTGCCGGGAATCGGAGACGCCGAAATAATCACAAGGTCGTTTTTCGTAATCTCAATCTTTTTATGGTCGGAATATGCCATACGCGTCAGCGCGCTCATCGGCTCGCCCTGACTTCCAGTCGTGATAATGACAAGCTGGTGATTTTGGTACTTTTTAACGTCCTCAATAGGAATGAGCGTACCCTGAGGAATTTCGAGATAGCCCAAATTCGTAGCTACCTCTATAATATTTATCATACTCCGCCCCGAAACAGCCACCTTGCGTTTGTTTCTCGCCGCGGCGGTTATTATCTGATTTACTCTGTCCACGTTCGACGCGAACGTCGCCACAATAATTCTTTTTTTCGTGTTCTTAAAAATCTCTTCAAACTTTTCTCCGACCGTTCTTTCACTCATTGTGTAGCCCTTGCGTTCCGCGTTCGTGCTGTCGCTCATCAGCGCAAGCACACCGCGTTTTCCGAGCTCTCCGAATCTCGCCAAATCAATCATCGCACCCTCAATCGGCGTACAGTCAATTTTAAAATCTCCCGTATGAACAATCACTCCCGCGGGCGTCTTTATCGCCACGCCCACCGCATCCGAAATAGAGTGGTTCACTCTGATAAATTCCACAGTAAAATTTCTCGATATACAGCACTCGTCTCCCGCGTGTATCCGAATCAATTTGGACACCGATAAAATGCCGTGTTCCGCGAGCTTTTGCTCCACCAATCCGAGCGTCATTCTCGTCCCGTACACAGGCACATTTATGTCACGCAGAAAATACGGTACGCAACCGATATGATCTTCGTGTCCGTGAGTGATGACAAGCGCTTTCACTTTGTCCTTGTTCTTTTCAAGGTAAGTGATGTCCGGTATCACCGCATCAACTCCGGGCATATCCTCTCCGGGGAAGGCCATTCCGCAGTCGAGTACGATTATTTCGTTGCCATACTCGAACACCGTCAGATTTTTCCCTATCTCGCCCAAGCCGCCGAGAGGAATGACTTTTATTTTATTTTTTTTTGCCATATAAACCTCCGTCATTAAAATTTTTCCGCTCGTTCAATCTTTTTTATTATATCACTCCTTTTTCCAAAAGTCAACCCATAGCTTCTTTTGTTCACAAATTTCCATACGACATCATTCGACATATATTTTTCCCGTCGAAAAATTCTTTCAAAAATAATTTCCGTGAAATTTTCCGTTTAACATATTATATATTGACTTCATAGCAATAAAGTAGTATAATATAAGTAGAATATTGCTATATATGATTTAGGA
>JAJQCX010000186.1:0-10192 GCA_021202495.1 Clostridia bacterium
TATTTCAATATATTATTGCTGTGTATTTTCTATGAATAAACAGTGAATTTTAGCGAAACGGAGATTTTAAATTATGAAATTGGGTATTGTTGGACTCCCCAACGTGGGAAAAAGTACGTTATTTAACGCCATTACAAAGGCGGGAGCGGAGTGTGCGAATTATCCGTTCTGCACAATCGAGCCCAACGTCGGCGTCGTCGCGGTGCCGGATGAGAGGATGGACAAGCTGCGCGAAATGTATAATCCCGTAAAATTTACGCCGGCGGTCGTGGAATTTGTCGACATTGCGGGGCTTGTGAAGGGCGCGAGCCGCGGCGAGGGCTTGGGCAACAAGTTTTTGTCGCACATACGCGAGGTGGACGCTATTGTCCATGTTGTGCGCTGTTTTGACGATTCAAACATAATTCACGTTGACGGGAGCATCGACCCCGTGAGAGATATTGAGACGATTGATTTGGAATTGATATTCGCAGATCTTGAGAGCGTGGAAAAGCGGATTGAGCGCACGGGGAAGATGGCGAAATCGGGCGATAAAAAATATGCCGTGGAAATTGAGATGTGGAACCGCATTAAAGAGGCGCTTGAAAGCGGCAGGAGCGCGAGAAGCGTGGAGCTTTCGGACGAGGAGAAGAAAATTGTGAAGGAGCTGTCGCTTCTCACGATGAAACCGGTGCTTTACGCGACGAACGTCGGAGAGGACGATTTTGTGAACGGGGTCGAAAACAACCCCTACGTGAAACAAGTCGAAGAAATTGCCGCGCGTGAGGGCGCGGAGGTATTGCCCGTTTCGGCGAAGATTGAGGAAGAAATAAGCGAGCTTGAGGACGACGAAAAGGCAATGTTTTTGGAGGAAATGGGACTTTCGGAATCGGGGCTTGACAGGCTTGTGAAAAAGAGCTATAAACTCTTGGGGCTCATTAGCTATCTTACGGCGGGCGAGCCCGAGGTGCGCGCTTGGACGATAACCGAGGGTACGAAGGCGCCGCAGGCGGCGGGCAAAATACATACGGATTTTGAACGCGGATTTATCAGAGCGGAGGTCGTTTCGTTTGAAAACCTCATGGAGTGCGGCTCCCTTGCAGCGGCGAGAGAAAAGGGACTTGTGCGCAGCGAGGGCAAGGAATACGTAATGCGCGACGGGGATATTGTTCACTTTTTATTTAATGTATAATTTAAAAGGACGGCTTAGCCGTCCTTTTGGTTTACCAATATTTTTTGGGGCATTTATTCTTTTTTATTGCACCACGGAGCATGACGTAGCAGCCGCACATCATACATGTGCCCGTCTGGTCGAGGTGGCGGCACTCGGAGCAGGCTTCAAGACGCTCCTTTCTTGTGTCGTCGTCCGCCAAAATGTCAGGCGTTTTGCCGAGGCGGGCGAGCTCCTTTTCAATCGTTTCTTTATGTATTGCCGAGGTGTAGCGGCAGGCTTTGCATTTTTCCATCATTATATGATGAGCGCAAACGTGGAGAATGGCGGAAGCTCAAAGGTTATTTCGCTGCCCGAAAGATTGGTGGTGAAAGGCTTAAGAGTTATCTTTTCCGGCTCCTCAAAGGTGTTGATGTCGTCATAGCGCTCGCTTGTGAGGATGCGGGCGGAGACTTCCGAATAGCTGTTTCCGACAAGGGAAAGGCTGCAGGAGATTGATTTTTCGTGATTGACGTTGCAGAGCGTTGCGCAGATTGAGCCGTCCTCGGCGCGGGTTGCGGAGATGTTCACGCTCTTTATTTCCTTGGGCGGGTGATGATGTCCCTCATGTTCGGGAGGCATCGGCGGGCGGCGCATTTCAACGGAATATTCGTCGTTTTCCAAAATGTCGCAGCCAATCAGCGTCGCGTCCTGATGCTCTTTATAGAGGTCGTAGATGTGATACGTCGGCGTTTTGAGCATTTTGTCGCCCTCGGTGAGGATGAGAGCCTGAATGACGTTGACAACCTGCGCTATGTTGCTCATGCGCACGCGGTCGGAATGGTTGTTGAAAATGTTTAAGATGGACGCGGCAACGACGCTGTCGCGCATTGTGTTTTGCTGGTAGAGGAAGCCCGGATTTGTGCCCTCCATTGCCTTGTACCACGCGCCCCACTCATCGACAAAGAGCGCAATACGTTTGCCGGGGTCGTATTGATCCATAATCTTGGAATGCTGTTCAACAAGAAATTCCATCGAAAGGGCGTCGCGGACAACGTCGAAATATTTTTCGTCGTCAATCTCCGTGGCGGAGTCCTTCCAGCGCCATACGTAGTTATGAAGCGAGAGCGCGTCCATGTGACCGCGGCAGAGGCGCATTATCGTTTCCGTCCATTTAAAATCGTTCGCATTGGGACCGCAGGCAACCTTGACGAGCTTGTTGTCGCCGTAGTTGCGGCAGTAGGTCGCGTAGCGGCGGTATTCGTCGGCATAGTATTCGGGGCGCATGTTGCCGCCGCAGCCCCAGTTTTCGTTGCCGACGGCGAAATATTTTACACCCCAGCTCTTTTCGCGTCCGTTCTTTTTGCGAAGCTCGGTCATGGGAGAAATGTTGTCGGAATTGAGATATTCAACCCATTGGCTCATCTCGCGAACCGTGCCGCTGCCCAAATTGCCGTTGATGTAGGGCTCGCAGCCCAAAAGCTCGCAAAGGCGCAGAAATTCGTGTGTGCCGAAGCTGTTGTCCTCGGTGACGCCGCCCCAATTGGTGTTAATCATCGAGGGACGCTCGTTTTTGGGACCGATGCCGTCCATCCAGTGGTATTCGTCGGCAAAGCAGCCGCCCGGCCAGCGAAGGACGGGGATTTTGACCGCTTTTAACGCCTCAACGACGTCAAGGCGCATACCGTCGACGTTCGGAATGTCGGAATTTTCCCCGACGTAAAGCCCGCCGTAGATGCAGCGGCCGAGATGCTCGGAAAAGTGACCGTAGATGTTTTTATCCACCTTGCTTTTCAAGGTGTTGGTGTTAAGCTGTGCTTTAAACATTGTTTTCCTCCGTGAAATCGAAATTAAGAGTATTATAGCTTAAGTTGCAGCAAAAGTAAATAGAAAGTTGCGCAAAATTCGGATAAAAAATGTTGATAAAAGGTGAGCGTTTTTATTTATTGTGTCGGATGTTTGATGCGGTGAATAATTTTCGCACGGATGCGCAAAATAGCAGCGGTGAAGAAATGTGAAAAAGAAAAGCGCCATACTTTTGGGCATACCTATCGGGATAATAAACGGGTTTTTCGGCTCGGGAGGCGGGATCGCGGCGGTTTATGTTTTAAAGAAATTCTTGGATGTTGAGCCGAAAAAAGCGCACGCCACGGCGATTGCGGTTATACTGCCGCTGAGCGCGGCGTCGCTTATTATATATGCGACAAGTCTCGCCGGAAATTGGGGCGTTATTTTATGGGCTGCTTTGGGCGGCATTTTGGGCGGGTTTTGCGGAGCGAAGGTTTTGGGGAAAATATCAAAAATGTGGCTTCGGATATTGTTCGGCATTACGATGATAGCGGCGGGAATAACGAGCGCAGTAAGGTAGGCGTTAAAATATGATTGCGGGAATTGCGGGTTTTTTGGCGGGAATAATCTCGGGCATGGGCGTGGGCGGCGGAGTTGTCTTAATTCCGATGCTGGCATTCTTTTTGGGGTTGGGGCAGAGAGCGGCTCAGGGCGTTAATTTGTGCTACTTTTTGCCGACTGCCGCGGCGGCGCTTTTTGTGCATACGAAAAACAAAAACGTTGAATACAAAAAGGCGGGGCTGCTGTTAATTTTGGGGCTGCCGCTTTCGCTTTTGGGCGCGTGGGGCGCGGCGGTTGTGTCGGCTGTGTGGTTAAGAAGGCTGTTCGGAATTTTTTTGGCAATTTTCGGCGCGATAGAGGTATACGGCGGCTTTACAAATAAAGAATAATATGTTACAATGTTGAGGAAATTAAGAAAAGCGGGATAGTAATATGGATGAGAAATCGATAAACGTGCTTGAATTTGATAAGATAAAAGCAAAGCTTGAAGCAGAGGCTGTGACGGCGAAGGGAAAGGCGCGCGCGGCGGAGCTGACGCCATCGAGCGACAAATACATAGTTGAAAGATCGCAGACCGAAACTGCGGAGGCGGAGAGCCTTTGCATAAAAAAGGGCGCCGCGCCCATTTCGCCGATTGGCGACGTGACGGGCAGCGTTCTGCGCGCCGAAGCGGGCGGCACGCTGTCGCCGCGCGAGCTTTTGAACTGCGCGCACACGCTCAGGATTGCGGGCGATATTGCTCAGTACATTGACGAGGACAATTTTGACACGGAATATCCGTACATGACGGATTTGTGCGCGGGAATTTTTACGGACAAGCGAACGAGCGTGAAGATAATTTCGGCTATTATCAGCGAGGAGGAAATTGCGGACGACGCGTCCTCCGAGCTTGCGAGCATTCGCCGCAGAATAAAATCGCTCGGCGCGAGCATACGCGAAACGCTGAATAACATGATAAAATCACAGCGGTATTCGGCGATTTTGCAGGACGCGATTGTGACGATGCGCGGCGACAGGTTTGTTATACCCGTAAAGAGCGAGAACAGAAGCGCCGTCCCCGGAATAGTACACGATTCCTCATCATCGGGCGCGACTGTATTTATCGAGCCGATGGCGGCGGTTGAAATAAACAACAAAATAAGCGAAGCGAAGGAAAAGGAAAAAGAAGAAATTGAACGCATTTTATCGTCGTTTTCGGCAATGGTTGCCGAGGACGGCGGCGGGATAAAACGCGACTGCAAAATAATAACCGCGCTCGATTTCGCATTCGCCAAGGGCAAGCTCGCGCTAAAAATGCGCGCGGTGCGCCCCGAGATAAACGACGACGGAATTGTGAACATTAAAAAGGGGCGTCACCCTTTGATTGACGCAAAGGTTGTCGTTCCGACGGATATTTATTTGGGCGAGAGCTTTGACACGCTTGTCATAACAGGTCCCAACACAGGCGGCAAAACCGTTGCGCTCAAAACTCTCGGGCTTTTGACGCTGATGGCGCAGGCGGGGCTGCACATTCCCGCATCGTCGGGAAGCCGCATTGCCGTTTTTGAAAACGTCTTCGCGGACATAGGCGACGAGCAGTCGATTGAGCAGTCGCTTTCGACGTTTTCGGCGCATATGGTGAACATTGTGCGCATATTAAAGGAAGCGAGCTACACCTCTCTCGTACTTTTTGACGAGCTCGGCGCGGGAACAGACCCCGTGGAGGGCGCGGCGCTCGCTGTGGCAATTTTGGAGCGCATGAAGGAGCTCGGCGCGAAAACGGCGGCGACGACGCATTACAGCGAAATTAAGCTTTACGCGCTTGAAACGGACAGGGTTGAAAACGCGGCATGCGAATTTGACGTTGCGACGCTGCGACCGACATATCGGCTTTTGATAGGCGTTCCGGGAAAGAGCAACGCCTTTGCAATCTCCAAGAGATTGGGGCTTGACGAGGGGATAATCGACCGCGCGTCAAGGCTGATTGACGGGGAAAACACAAAATTTGAGGACGTTATTTCGTCCCTTGAGGAAACGCGCAGAATCGCCGAAACGGAGCGCGAAGAGGCGGAAGCCGCAAAGCTTGAAACGGCGCAGGAGCGCGAAAAAGCCGAAAAGGCGAGGGCGAGCATTGAAAAGCAAAAGGAAAACATTTTGCGCGATGCCAGACGCGACGCGAAGAGAATTTACGAGCAGGCAAAGCGCGAAGCGGACGAGATAATAAAAGAAATGCGCGACAAGGCGAAAAACGCGAGCTTGAACGAGCTTGAAGAGGAGCGCCGCAAAATAAAGAAAGGCTTGGGCGGCGTTGAGGAAAAGCTTTCGGAAGAAGTTTTCCGCCCGAAAAATCCGCCGATTGACCCCAAAAGCCTTCTTTTGGGGCAGAGCGTTGAGGTGACCGGCATGGGACAAGTCGGAAAGGTTCTGACGCTGCCCGACAAAAACGGTAATTTGACGGTGCAGGTCGGAATACTTAAAATAACGACAAACGTTTCCGCGCTGCGGCTTGTGAAAGAGGACAAAAAGGAAAAGAAAAAATCGGGCAAAGTCGCGGGCGTTGCGACGGGAAAAAGCCTTAACATTTCACCCGAGGTCGATTTGCGCGGGCAGACGATTGACGAGGCAATCATAAATCTCGACAAATACCTTGACGACGCCGTTTTGGCGGGGCTTGAAAGCGTGAGGATTATCCACGGCAAGGGCACCGGTGCGCTGCGAAGCGGCGTGCAGGACTTTTTGAAGCGGCACAAGCATGTTGCATCTTACAGAATGGGCGCATTCGGCGAGGGAGACTCGGGAGTAACAGTAGTGACATTGAGGTGATTATATATGAAATTACGCTCTACAATAATGCTTTTGATTACGGCGACGGTTTGGGGCGTGGCGTTTGTCGCGCAGGACGTCGGGATGGATTATGTTTCGCCGTTTGTGTTTAACGGGATGAGGTGCATTATCGGTGCTATTGCCCTTCTTCCGGTCATTTTTTGCCGCGACAGGGCGAAAGGCGGCGCGGCAAAGCCGTGGCGGGACAAAACGCTTTAGCTCGGCGGCGCACTTTGTGGCGCGGCGCTCTGTGTTGCGAGCAACTTGCAGCAGACGGGGATAAAGCTCTCCGATGAAAGCGTCGGCAAGGCGGGGTTCATCACGGCGACTTACATAGTTATTGTGCCGATAATCGGCGTCATTTTAGGCAAAAAAAGCACACCCACGCTTTGGGCGGCGGTCGCGGCGGCGCTCTGCGGGCTCTATCTTTTATGCGTACCGCAGGGGGCGGCGCTGGCGTTTTCGTTTTCTGACGTGCTGCTCTTTTTGTGCGCATTCGTTTTTGCGGGACACATACTTATTATCGACCGTTTTTCGCCGAAGGTTGACGGGGTGAAAATGGCTTGCATACAATTTTTCGTCTGTGGCGTGCTGTCGTGGGCGGGAGTATTTGTGACACGGGAAAATGTCGATTTTTCGCTTGTGGCGGCGGCGTGGCTGCCGATTGCCTACGCGGGAATCATGTCCTGCGGCGTGGGGTATACGCTCCAAATTGTGGGGCAAAAAGGGCTTAACCCGACGTTTGCGTCGATAATTATGAGTTTAGAGTCGTGCATAAGCGTCATTGCGGCATGGCTCATACAGCATAAAGCTATGACGGGAAGGCAGATCATAGGCTGCGCGGTGATGTTCGCGGCGATTTTACTCGCGCAGATACCGGCGAAAATACCGGCAAAGAGAAAGGATGAGGTTAAATTATGAAAGTAACGATAACGGATAAAAAGGGATGCAAAGTAAATCCCAACATGATTGGACTTTTTTTCGAGGACATCAACTACGGCGCGGACGGCGGGGTCTATGCCGAAATGCTTGAAAACCGCTCGTTTGACTTTTTCCCGACGAAAATAAACGAGGGAAATTCGCCGCTCATTGCGTGGAGCAAAGTCGGGAATGCGGAATTTACTTCGCAGACGAAAGAGCCGTTAAACGAGGTAAATGTGCAATATGCCCATATTGCGGGAAAGAATGGCGAGGGCATAAAAAACCGAGGCTTCGACGGCATCTTTGTCGAAGAAGGAAAAAAATACGATTTTTCGGCGTATTTAAAGGGCAATGCGAAGCTCAAAATCGAAATAAAGAGCGGAGATAAAACTCTCTGCGAGGAAATTTTGGAGAGCAAGGGCGACGCATGGGCGAAAAAGAGCTGCGTTTTGATCGCGACCGAAACCGCATGTGACGGTGAGCTTTACATAACGTTTCTCGAAGACGGTGCGGCTGACATTGACATGACAAGCCTTTTCCCGCAGGAGACGTTTAAGGGCAGAAAAAACGGGCTGCGGCGCGATTTGGCGCAGGTGCTGCATGATTTAAAGCCCGGGTTCATGCGCTTTCCCGGCGGGTGCATCGTTGAGGGTAACGGACTTGAAAACCGTTACAAGTGGAAAGAAACCGTCGGCGACATTGAAACGAGAAAATGCAACTGGAATCGCTGGCAGGACGCGGACGTCGGCATTTTTGCGCCGGAATATTATCAAAGCTACGGTTTGGGATTTTATGAGTATTTTATTCTCTGCGAGGATTTGGGCTGCGAGCCGCTGCCGGTTTTAAACTGCGGCATGGGCTGTCAATACCAGTGTAAGGAAGCGGCGGACGATTTGACGGAGTATATAAAGGACGCGCTTGACCTGATTGAATTTGCGAACGGCGACAGCGAGAAAAGCGAATGGGCGCATCTTCGCGCAAAGATGGGGCACCCCGAGCCGTTTGGGTTAAAATATCTTGCGATAGGAAACGAGCAGTGGGAAGAGGTCTATTTTGAAAGATATGAAAAATTTGCTGCGGTTCTTTCCGAAAAGCACCCCCAAATAAAGCTTGTTACATCGTCGGGTCCCGAGCCCGACGGAGAGAAGTTTGACAAGGCGAAAGCGTGGCTCAGTGACAAAGATGAAAATTTCGCGTACATGGTTGACGAGCACTATTACGTAAAGCCCGAGTGGGCGTTCAAACATACCGACCGCTACGACAATTACGACAGGACGAAAACAAAGGTTTTCGCGGGAGAATACGCTTGCCACATCGGCGACAATCAGCCAAAGCCGAACAATCTTCTTGCTGCGCTCGGCGAGGCGGCAATGATGACGGGCTTTGAACGAAACGCCGACGTTGTGCGTTTTGCGTCCTATGCGCCGCTCTTCGCAAAAGACGGCTACAGCCAGTGGACGCCCGATTTGATATTTTTCAACAATCACGATTTGTATCTCACGCCGTCATATTACGTGCAGTCGCTTTTTGCGCACAATTTACCCACGTTTACGGTCGGGCTTGAGCGCGAGGAGGACGGGGACGTATTTATGAGCGCGGGATATGACGAGAAAACAAATGAATACATTTTAAAGATTGTGAACAAGGGCGGAAAGAAGGACATTGTTTTAACCGTGCCGATTGAAGCCGAGAGCGTGACGGAAACCGTATTGACAGGCGAAACGCTTGACGCGGCGAACAGCTTTGAGGATAAAATGCGCGTTTGCCCAAAAGAGATTGTGAGGAAAGTAGGCGGGCATGAAATTGCGCTGACTGCGGAAAAATATTCATTTACTGTGATAAAAATTAAATAAATCTATTGACAAGAGGGCATGCATCATATATAATGAGAACAGATGTTCGCATAGAAAGAGGGAATAAATTATGTCACTTGAAAAAAAGGAAGCGTTGGAGCTCGCGATGAGCCAGATAGAAAAGCAGTTCGGAAAAGGCAGCGTTATGAAGCTGGGCTCGAACACTCATTTAAACATTGACGCGATCCCCACCGGGTCGCTTGCGCTTGACATGGCGCTCGGTATCGGCGGCGTGCCTAAGGGCAGAATTGTGGAAATTTACGGACCCGAATCGTCGGGTAAAACGACGATTGCGCTGCACATTGTCGCGGAGGCGCAAAAGCGGGGCGGCGAGGCGGCATTTGTCGACGCGGAGCACGCGCTTGACCCTACATACGCGAAAAATATCGGCGTGGATATCGATTCGCTCATCGTAGCGCAGCCGGACACCGGCGAGCAGGGGCTTGAAATCGCCGAGGCTCTTATCCGCAGCGGCGCGCTGGACGTTGTTGTTGTCGATTCTGTCGCGGCATTGGTGCCCAAGGCAGAAATTGACGGCGAAATGGGCGATTCGCACGTCGGACTGCAGGCAAGGCTGATGAGCCAAGCGATGCGTAAATTGGCGGGCGTTTTGGCAAAGACCAATACCGTGTGCATATTTATAAACCAGCTCCGCGAAAAGGTGGGCGTTATGTACGGCAACCCCGAAACGACATCGGGCGGTCGTGCGCTGAAATTCTATGCATCGGTGCGCATGGACGTGAGACGAATTGAAACTCTCAAAGTCGGCACGGAGCCCGTCGGCAGCAGAACAAGAGTGAGAGTTGTCAAAAACAAGGTTGCGCCTCCCTTTAAAGAGGCGGAATTTGACATGATGTACGGCAAAGGGATTTCCAAGGAGGGCAACATTTTAGACATGGGCGTGACGCTCGGCTTTATCAACAAGAGCGGCGCATGGTTCTCCTACGGCGACGCCCGCATAGGTCAGGGCAGAGACAACGCAAAGCAATATATGATAGAGCATCCCGAAATGCGCGACGAGGTGGAAGCAAAGATAAGAGAAAAGCTCGCCGCGGACGCGGAGTGAGAAAAAAGGTGTCGGATTGACCGGCGCCTTTTAAATAATGAAAGGAAAATTACGCGGAGCGGGGATGAGCCC
>JAJQCX010000186.1:10202-23464 GCA_021202495.1 Clostridia bacterium
GATGAGCCCCGCCCTACGACGGAGATTGTGAATTTTCGTTTTTTAAAGATTTTAATATATCTTGGATTTCATTATAGTAAAGCATT
The DNA here is from genome assembly GCA_021202495.1 of Clostridia bacterium. GTDB lineage: Bacteria > Bacillota > Clostridia > UMGS1883 > UMGS1883 > JAJQCX01. Next base: position 10,289 of record JAJQCX010000186.1, read on the forward strand.
TCGTTTTCGTTATCCGCAAATTCGCGTTTATACATATAATCTTGCGGATTTATCTGTTCGCCCGAAAAAAGATTGCCGTATAAAGTCAGGTAAATTGCGTAGTCCTTTTGAACGGCTTTGTTTTGCTTGAGAAGCTTAACCACATAGCCGTCATTGGGAACAGAATGTGTTTTATGCGGAATCAGATTTATTACGGCTTTTCGGATGCCGATGGAGAGCAATTCGATAAAAAGCAAGGATAAATAAAACGAATCGAAAAACAAGAATACAAAGCTCAATGCCGAAACAAACAGGTTGGCAAGGACACCGCCCAAATTATATGCCTTAAAGCGTATCTGTTCTGTTTGCTTTGGAATCATAATACATTGTCCGCTGAGTTGATTTTTCCAAATTAAGCCGAGTTTTCCTTTTTGGTTTCTTACGATATTTAACGGGCCGAGCTGTAATCGCAATAACCTGTAGCCGTCGGAAACGCCGCCGATAAAGTGTCCGATTTCGTGTGCCAATAAGTGGATTGATAAACTTAAACAGTAAAACGCGGCGGCAACGCATATATCGGCAGCGGTCAGTCGGTTTTCAAAAAGCAAAAACGCGGCAGCCGCGGCAATGCTCATTGATGTAAGAGAAGCTTTTAATAACCTCATATGATTATCCTCTTCCAAAGAAATTGTAAAAGCGCTTCAACAAAGCCTCTCCGGACTTTGATGAAGCGCTTTTGTTGAGTAAATTTTAAAAATAAAGGGGGATTTACTCGGGTTTGATGCTTGAGTCTGACTGCTGCAGCAGCCACATTACGGGGTCAACAACGTTCTTTCCTTCATAAGGCTGACCTTCGTGGTTATGACCGAGCGCACTGCAGGTAAAGTATCTGACAGTTTTGAACTTGGCTTCCGCAGTACGGACAAAGTTGCCGGCGCCGTATTGCTCAAGGAAGGAGCGACAAACCGCGTCGCGGGCGCTTTCATAGTTCTTACATGTTGCGGCGTTATCGGCAAGATACTGCTGAGCTGCCGTCGCGCCGATTTTTTCCTCCAGAGTGGGAACGTCGGCTTTGTTGATTACAACGGCGAGATTGCGCTTTAAAGTATCTTTGTCCTTCAAACCGAACATTTTTTCCAAGTTAATCAGCATGATATTCAAAATATCATCAAAGTCTTTGGCGCTTGCGCCGTAGGAGTTCAAGTCTATCTTGTCTTCAACTTCCATAGCGAACTGAGCCAAGGTCAACGGGTCGATGATGAAGATAAAGCCGTTGGCATAGCTGTAAGCGAGATTGTTCTGAACGTCGCCGCTGCTTGAGAACATTTCACCCGAAATGTCGTAAATATAGATACGTCTGCCGATTTTTTCGTTGGGCAGCTTGAGCATCAGCTGGTATGCGGTCAGTGCGTTTAATTCGGTCTTCATCAGACGAATCCCCTGCTTCAAAGAACGCATTGCAAGCTCATGGTTCTTTTCCTCGTTGTCGGACATGAAGGTCATTTCCCAGCTGCGAGCGGGAGCAACCTCATTCAACATTTGGTCGATTGCCATGTTGATAAAGCAGGTCTTACCTACGGACGGCCCGCCTATAACGGGGAAAGCGTACTGACGGCTCGCTGTATCGCCCGACAAAGCGGTATCACATTCCGGGCAGTATGCTTTGAGCTGTCCGCGGCCGTTCAGGAAGGTGGTGGGAATCTTGGTTCCGCACTCGCAAGTACGCTTCAAGATACCGTACTTGCCGGGAACAAGCTTTGTGTGCTTTACTCCGCACCCGGGGCATTCATATACCGGGATAAGAAACGGAGCCTGACAGTCGGGATTAGGGCAAGCGTTTTTAATTTTATTTGCCATTATGTAAATACGGTCAATGAGCCACAAAAGGCTGAAGCCGATGTAAATGAAAGCAAAGAACAGAAACAAAACCACAATATGCGCCGCGGTTGTGAACGCGGTGATTAAACTGCCGAATGTGAAAATGGAAATTGCGGCAATGAGGTTCATGCCGCCGCCGATGGTAAAGAAACCTTTCTCACGGGCGATAGCAAACTGATCTGCCGCCGAGCCGATATTTCTTGCCCAAGATTCTTTAATGGTGTTCCCCAGGTCGGTGTAGCCTTTTCCGAAGAAATAGCTCACTTTTGCGGGTTGCGGTGTATTTGCCATAACGAAGCGCTCCTTTCTCTATGTATTCTTATGCCGCAACAGCTTTGCGGTTGGAATCAACCACATTGTGTTTAAACGCAAGAATATAATTCTTTATGGAGTGGTACCCTCCGATAAAAGCGCCGCCGTAGACAATGACCGTACAAATAATCGCTATTACAATCACTGCGATGATGATGGCGAAAATCCAGCCGTTGTCGTCATCGTGCCCTACCATACATGTTCTCATGTCATTCATTGTAAAATCCTCCCAAAATTTAATAATTTTTAATAAATTTATTTCTTATGAAATATACTGCCGAGTTTTTCGGAAAAACCTTCTTTGCGGCGAACCTCGTCAAACAGAGAATCGCACACAGAGCTCGGCACACCTTGAATTACAGCTTGGCGAACATCCGACAGTTCATCTTCGTCGAGTGAACGCAGATAACGAACAATCGGCTTGTACAGTTCCTCCGCCGCTTGGCTGCTTTGTTTGGCGGTAAGTAAGTATATACAAGTCCAACCGATAACCCTCTTCCATCTTTCGGTCTCTTTCTTCTGCAGCTTCTTCAGCGCCGATACAAAGTCGTCCGCAAAGCTTGAGAAGTGGCGGCTGTTGTAGAAGATTTGCATCAAAGCGGAAACGTCGTCCGCAGATTGAATCAAGACAAAGTATTCGTCAAAGTAATTTTTGATATAAGCCTCGTAATCGGACTTGTCGAGCGACTTCAATGTGGCGGAGGTCTCGGACAAATCTTTCGAGAGGCTGACAGAGGGTTTCTCTTGAGCGCTGTTTGCCTTCAGCATCATGCCGAGATACACAGCCTTGATTTTTTCCAACCCTGTTTTATCAACCTTGACTCTGATTTGACAAACTTTCTTCAAAAACGAAATATCCGTTTTTACAAGCAGCTTGACGCTGCAGCCGTTGACCGTGTCTGTCAAAGTCCTGATTGTTTCGCTGTCGTTCAAAACAGAAGCGTCGATTTTGCGGATGATGTCGGCGGCAACATCTTCGCGAACCTTATCATCGACATTGTTGATGCAAGCCATAATCATCGGATCCATTGTAATGCCGGGGCTTGCGGCAATGTAAGAAATTCGGTTCCGATAGAAGCGCCAAAATTCGTCTTCGGGATTTTCCGCCGCGGCAATTTTTCTTGCGCACAATCTTGACGCAATGGGAGAAGCTCCGGGAGTTTCCCACAAGAGCTGCTCAAAACGGTTAAGCTGTCTTTCCGACAGAGATTTGGTGAGCTCTACATACTTCACGCACAACTGCTCCAACCGCTGCGGTTCTTTCAACGCATTCATGAAAATATTCATAATATGCTCAAACAGCGTTTTGTTGTCCGCCGTAGCAAGAAGAATCTCAATTATCAGCTTTTCACAGCCGTTTATCTTCGTAACGTTCCTCAAAAGCGCCGCCATCAGTTTTACCATGGGTTGATTGCCGCTTAATCCGTCGGCAAAGGTATAGCTTTGCAACAGCCAATTGATATAGAAGCTGTTGGTATGCGGGTTGCTATGTCCGGAAAGGTACAGCAGCAGATTGTCAACGCTGTTTGCCGTATTCAAATAATCAAGATACTCCCTGTATTGCTGCGGCGTTTTTTCTTTGACGACTGCCAAAAGCGAATTGAGCTTTACGCAGGGTTCGGAAGCTTCGCCGGCATATTGATATATTGTGTCGGTGAATATATCAAAGAGAGAATAAATCATGAAGCTTGAATGCTTGCAAACGAACGTCCAGAACGAAGCTAAAACATTAAGGCCGAGCGTATGATTGCCTTCTTGGCACTTGACCAAAAGCTTGCCGCCTATATCGGAATTGTCATAATCGGAGCAATATTCGGAGGCAAAAGCGAGAACGGCTTTTAAATTATCCTCCGTAAAGTCGAACTCATCGTTTTTCAACAAATTATAGCAGAGATAGGCGTCTTGCAAATGACCGTTTATCTCGTTAAAAGATGTTGAATCGACAAATTCGCCGAAGGAGTCAACTTCTTCACCGTCAAACGTAATGCTTGAAGCCATGGCTTTGGCAAAATCGGTGGGAACAATCCCCTGTGTCATGTATCCGCCGATAAAGTCCATTACATTTTGACGGTTACTCCTGCACTCGGCAGCGTAATTGAAGTAATTCGCGTCGGGTCTTACTCCGATGAGATGGAAGTTCAGTCCTTCATCTTTTGCTTTTTGGGATCTCATGGCGTCATGGTTGCCGACATATGTGTTAAACATAAACTTTTTGGCAAGACGCGGCGGCAGAACCCTCTGAACGGAAGCGGCCCATAAAACCAAGTTTTCGCGAGTATCATTCAGATAGAACGGAATCCCGGAATCTATCGAGGAGAGAATCATTGATATGAGCTGAGCGAGTTCATCCTCTTTGTCCATGAGAAATTCGTTTAACTGATCGTCGTTTATGACCGACGCGTACTCCGATATTTGCAGCGGCGGCAACGGCGGCACCGGGGAAGGCGCGTTTAATTCTTCCTCGGTCATCGCGGTTTTGATGTACGGCTCGGCAAAGAGCTCCGCGGGTCTGCAGGGTAAATCGTCAATATCAAAAATCAACGCATAAATTATGTAATTGCCGTATCTTCCGGAATAATCTTTTCCGAGATACGTCGATTGCGCAACGCAGCCGCGCCCCGTGGGAAGGATGAAATAGGCAAACGAATACGGGAATATATTCTCGATTTCCTGCGGGGTGGGAGTGAGCGTCAATTCCTTCGGAACCAAATATTGCATGGCATCTTTTATGGCGGTACACTCCGCTTCCGATATACCTTCCGAACGAGAGTATATCATATAGCCTTTCTCGGTGGAGCTGCCGTTTTTCCAAGAGGTATAGATATATTGTAATGCTTCCATAACGACGCCTCCTTATTCGGTTGGTATAATATGTTCTTGTGCAAGTATCCACAAAAACGGGTCTGCAACACGGAACGGACGGAATTTCGGAATCTTGTTGTCCATGTCGGGATTACTGCCCAACGCGCTCAGACCAAAGAAAGCGAAGTGTGAAAACTGAGCGGATACCATTTGATACAATTCAATACCCAACCAAGTTTCAACCAAGCTTTGCATTTCGTCGTTGGCATCTTGAAAGTCAATCTTGTCAAACGCGCCCTTGCGAATATGCGAGGAGTCGTTTTTAAGACAGCTTGCGGGATCGAGAAGCTCATCGACAGCGTCAATCTTAGTGAAAGCGATGGCAATCGGAATATCGATTTTCTTGCTGAGATCCGTTAAGCCGGAACCCGTTCTGATAATCTCAATGGTTCTGTTGAGAATCGTGTTGACATCGGTGTTTTCTTCCGGCAAACGGATTTTCCCCTGCAATTCGTCTCTTACGACGGGAAGCTGCAGCGGGTCAAGCAGCAGAATAATCCCGGAAGAATGGTAAAGATAACGGTTAAAGGTTTGCATGGAAGCCAGAGAGTTTAAGTTTTCGCCCGCGGTATCGAAGAATGTCAAGGATACGGCGTCATTTACGGCTTTTTTTAAACAAACCTCCCTTTTTCTGGAAAATAAGAGAATAGATAAGCGGGTCAACGTCGCCGGCGTCGGAACCGCGCACACAAGTCCGGTGGCGGTACAGCGGATCGTAAAACTCGGTACGGTAACGGTTTAAGGTCTTGTCTCCGCAAGCCATCAGCGCACAGTTGAACGAACGGCCGATTTCATTTTTAAGCTGATTTATCAGAACAGCCACATAATTGCTTTTGCCGGTTTCCTTTGCGCCGATAACGGCAATGGGGTAGCTCTTGGCAGTTCCGATATTTAAGGGCAGCTCGCCGCCGCATTTGGGGCATGCCTTGGTTATCAGAGGCTGACCGCATTCCTCGCATACCGGCTTTTTTATATTTGCGGGGTGTTGAGGGATTCTGTCAATTGCGTGTCGGCACTGTGAGGAAGCGCTTGTGTTTGAACAGATATAATCGATACTGTCAAGGGTCTGCAATTCAAAGCAGCGGGGACACAGAAATTTGCTTGCCATATATTATCGCCTCCTTATATGTTATTTCCCGCTTTGCAAGCGATTTTGAAAGATTTATAGTTCTTATCGTTTAAGAAGAACAGTTTTAATCTGGTGTCGGGCTTGAGCGGCGAGACATCGAATTCAAAGCTGTGAGAACCTTTAATTTCAGTGTTGTCGTTAAGAGAGCAAACAATGTCGCCGTCGCCGCGTTTAAGCGGGGTGCTTCTGAATTTGCCGACAACGACAAATCCCGGGAACACACATCCTCCGCTGACTTCAACGTCTACGGTCAGCGTACACTTTTTGCTGAACAAACCCGCCTTTTTGTATTTGAATGTGTAGAACACATCCCTCTGCGGTTCGTTGCTGAGCAAAGCTCGGCAAGGGTCTGAATATACGCGTCGTCCGTCGCCTTCAAAGTATGTATATACCTCCGCGTAGAATGTTCCTTGGGCAGGGTTTAAAATCAATATACCCTCGTTTGCCTCATACTGCCGCTTGCTGCACTCAATCTTTTGCGCCATGGGGTCGTCGAGCCCGGTCGGATAGGAATCCATTCGGTACAACAGCAGGGAACGGTCAATCTTTTTCGGCCACGTAAAGTTGACATACATTTCCGTCGCGGCGGAATTGAGGTCAAAGGACACATCTTTTACCCCCGGAACGGATGAAATGTAAGAAGCCGTGTTTAAAATTACGTTCGAGGAATTGATAACGCCGGGAATAATATAGCACTCTCCCACGAAGTTGAGCCTGAACTCCGCTTCGGTCAAGCTTTTCAAATTGACGTCAATCTTTTCGTACTTGCCAAGCAGTTCGTCCAAGTCGTAAATGGTTCCTATGGCATATTCGGGCTTTTGCTTTGCGTAAAAGAGAATGACATCCCATTCGGATTGAGTCCACTTGGCTTGGAAAACCTCATCCACAAACTGCACTGAGAAGTTTTGGAGCGGCTGCGCGGGTTTTTGGGGAACGGCGGATAAATATACTTTTTCGGAGAAATACGCTCTGCCGTTTAATGTGTGACCGGCGCTTACGGCAAACCAGTAGTTTGTGCCGTTGGTTAATCCGTTGATAATAATGCCGTCCAAACGGGTACAGGGAACCGCCTCATACGCGTTATCGTCTTGCGGTCTTTCATAACCGCAATATTTGTAAAGCCGAATTTCGGTAACGCTCTGAGGTTTTTTCCACGACAGAGTAACCATTCCGTCGCCGCCGACGGCTTTGAGGTTTGTCGCCTCTCCGACAACGGCAACCGCTTCATCGAGCCGTGTCGCCTTGGAATAAATTCCGATACGAACCGCAAAAACCGAATAATAGAGAACGGTATTTTTCGGAACGCCGTTATCGGTATAAGAAAGCTCCTTGCCGCTGTACACCGTCGTTCCGTCGCCGGGCTCGTTGGGATATGTGTTTTCCTTGCGCACCACAAGGTAAGAAATGTCGCCGACAGACGGACTGGGCTTCCAGCGCAGGGTGATTTCGCCGCCAATCCTTTTGCCTGTCAATTCCGGCGCCGCTTCGGGCGGGAACTTCTTTAAGCTTTGATTAAGCTCGTCCGAATCACTGATAAGCTTTGAAAGCTCCATGACGATGGTAAACGCGTCGTCGGGGGAAGAGCTGCGCATTATCTCAAGTCGGCTTTCAACCTCTTTAATCGCGGAGGTGACCTTGTCTGCCACAGAGGGGTCAATGCTAAAGCCGCTTGCTTTCATTTGGTTGATTTTTGTCTGCGCGGCGTACAGCTTTTTTTCTTGAATGTCCTTCGTGACGGCGGCAACCATTTCCGAAGCGCGGTCGCGTTCCTCTTTAATCGTTTTTTCAAGGCTCAGCACGTCGGCATGGTTGGGCCAGTACGCTTTGGCTTCTTTTACAAGACGCTCGGCTTCGTCCAAAGCTTTTTCCGCGTATTTTTGCTTTGCTTGGCGCAGCAGCTCCACCGCCTTGTCCATTTTGGTGAGGTCGAAGCCGCACTTGGCGCAGGACTTTGCGGAGTTGTTGTTTTCGGCGGAACAAGCCGGGCAAAGAATGATTAAGGGCTTGCCGCACTTAATACAGTTTGTCGTCCCCGCGGGGTTTTCCGTGTTGCACAGACCGCACACGATTTTATTCTCGGGGAGAGTGTAGCCCATGTATTCACAATAGTTATTGATGTATACCGAAGAATCCGACACGCTGAGATGATACTGTCCGACGGCAAGATCAATCAATTTTTCTTTCATCTTGGGCTCAATGCGTTTTTGGTTACTTAACGCCAACTCGTCAACAGCCTCGTTGACGGCGCCGTACTTTGTCAAGTTTACATAGTTGTCGTACTTTTTTTGTTTGCGGCATCTTTGAAAATAATGACGCACAAACCGCACAAAGACTGCATTTCGTTATCCCGCCCGGTTTTATCGCCCTTAGCCAATATTTTCTTTTTCATCGCGTCCGCCGCTTCGCACAGCTGAGCGCAGGAGGAAGTGGGAGGAAGATTCAAAAAGTCATACAGCGTTTTGTCTTTCATGTCCAACTGCCGCAGTGACTTTTGTATGTTCCTTGCCTGTGACTTGTCAAGAACTTGCGTAAGGTCAATTTGTTCCTCTGCTTTTTTACCGATGCCGAATTTTTTCTTGATTTCGGCGGCGGTAAAACCGTATTGACCGAATAACCTGACTAACTGATTCAAGTCTCTTTCGGAAAGCTCGTCGCCTTTGGTTCGGTATAAGCTCAGCTTTACCTCAAGATCCTTCGCTTTGGCGTCTTTAATTTGTTTTGCCTTTGCCGCTTCCTTATTACGGGCAGTCGGATCGAGCATTACCTTTTTTATATCCTCAAGAGCCGCCAAGTATTCGCTTGCTTTGGCTTTCTTTACGGGATTTCTCTGATCAATGGACCATTGATTTTGTTTTTTTGCAATAGCCTCGTTTATCTTATCGGTATTGCTCTCCGGCGGGTCGAACGGAAGTTCCAAGATAATAAAATAGTTATCCATTGCTGTACTGCCTTCCTTCGCAGAAGTTTATTTCTTTGTTTTCAGTTTACGCTTGACTTATTGCTGCGGCGAATAGCATCGGACATTTCCTGTTCGGACAATGCTTCGGTGGTCTGGAACTCCGCGTCAACCTCGCGTCCGCCCTTCATTTCTTTTGCGTGGAGGTGAAGCAGACCGGATTCGTCCAAACGGAACGTAACCTGAATTTCTGTGTCGCGGGTAACACCGGCGGGCAGCGTCAGTTCGGCGGTGCCGATTTCTTTGCCGAGCTCGGGGTCAACCTTTTCCTCGGAGGTAAGGCATTCCATAACTTGGAACTTTACGGATTGCTGATTGTCGTAACGGGGATAGAAAGCGTTTGTGCCGGTTGCGGGAAGCTCCGCGTTTTTGAGAATGATGTTAAAGAGCTTCAGCTTATCGTCCTCATCATAAGCCACGGTACCGAAGCTGCGGCTGGAAACATTGATGATTTTAACATCGTCGCCGGGAAGACGACCGCCGCGCATACGGATATTAGCCTTCTTGGCTTCTTGCTCTACATCCAACTGTCCCTTGTCAACCTGAACCTTAACTTCTTCAACGCTCTTGCCCTGCTGCTTTGCGATTTCCTCAAGAACGATGTTGTACTCGCTCATCTTGTTCGCGTAGATGGCAGCGCCCTTGGCAACGGATTCGTCAGGGTCAAACATCTTGGTTTCAATGCCGAACTCGCTCTTAACGCGGCTCATAACCTGCGGCATCTTGGAGGAACCGCCGACGAGAAGAATTTCGGAAACATCTTTCTGCGAAAATCCCTTCTTCTCGGCTTCCTTGAACATATCGCGGGTCAAGTCAATCGTGCGGGTGAGCAAATCTTCGGTCAGCTCGTCGAACTTCTCGCGAGTCAGCTCGACACGGACACGCTCGCCCATGTAGTTGACGGCGACGGGAGCCTTTTCCTTTGCGCTCAAGAGCTTCTTTGCGCGTTCCGCGGCAAGACTCAATTCTTGGATTGTCTCCGGATCTTCCAAAATATTATCGGGCGTACCGGTTTCGTTTTGATATTGCTCCGCGAGATACATTAAAATTTTTTCATCCCAGTCTCTGCCTCCGAGGTTGTGGTCGCCGCCTGTTACGACTACTCGAATTTCACCGGGTTTGATGTTAATCATCGTAATGTCAAACGTGCCGCCGCCGAGGTCATAAACCAATACGGTTTTATTTTGGCTTTCGTCGGTTACGCCGTATGTAATGGCAGCGGCGGTGGGCTCGTTTATAATTGCCATAACGTTGAGACCGGCAATTACTCCGGCAGCCTGTGTCGCGTCGCGCTCGGCTACGCCGAAATACGCGGGGCAGGTGATAACAACGTCGCGAATCTTCTCGTCATTTCCGAGTTTGCTCTCCATTCGGAGAGAATCCTCCGCGTCCTGAACGACTTTTTTGAGAATGTAGGACGAAATTTCCTCGGGTTTCATGTCAACGCCGTTAATATTGCGGTTGAATCCCGGTTTGCCTATGTCTCTCTTAATCAGATCAACCGTTTTATCGGGGTACATTTTGAGATTTTCCTTCGCCGCGGAGCCTACGGTAACATCGGTCTGGCTTTCAAAATAAACGACGGAAGGGGTGGTTAAATCGCCCTCTGCGTTCTTCAGAACGACAGGCTTGCCGTTTTCGTCAATGTACGCTATGCACGAATAAGTTATACCAAGGTCTATGCCAAAAATTTTTCCCATGATCGTAATTCCTTTCGTTTATGTATAATAATTAAATTCATTTAATTCTCGGAGGGGGTTTCGGCGTTTTCCTCATACTTGAATATTTTGATTCTTTCGGGTCTGAACACCTTATCGCCCTTTTCATAGCCGTCCGCAACACGGGCCGCTATGCGGTTATCTTTGGATTTGTCATCCGTGGCAACTGTCTGAATAATCTTTTGGCGGCGAACGTCGACTTCGTGACCGGCGACACGGTAGGATTCGATATTCTGACGATAGAGAATGTCCTCAAGGTCTTCGGCGATTCCTTTGACTATTTTGAGGAGTTTTTTGTAGTTTTCCTCGGTAGCCTCTTTCTTTTCGTATACACGGATATGACCTTTTGTTGTATCGACGAGCTGGATAATATCCAACGCTACGGTATCGACAATTTTTTCCACAGCGCCGTTTTGATAACGAACCAGTTCGCGGTGCATATTGTCGAAAAGCTCGTTTTTATGCGTGTCCTCGGCAATTTTGTCGTCGAAACACTGCTGTAAGTTTTCCATTGCCTGCTGCATTGCATCCAGCTTGACAAAAAGTTCGTTGGGCGTATCGGCAGCTTCTGCCGCAATCACCTCCGGCTGCTCGTCCTGCTTGTTCTGTTCGCCGGCTTCACTTTGCAATGGCGTTTTTTCTTCCATAGTACGTTTAACCTCCTTTAGTTTTGTTTCATTAAACACTTGTCTTCGGGGCAATCCCTTTTTAAGATTCGCGAGAGCTTCCTCCGGTTTACGGTCTAAGTAAACCATATAGTTGAAAGAGCCGAGAAGCGTTAACGGAGTTTCTTCTTTTATTCTCTTTGCGGTGTAACCGGAAAAATTACACGCAAATCTTTCGGATAGGAAATCACCTGTTGTGATGTAATTATAGAACTCAAAAGCTATGTTTTTCACCTGCAGCAAATAATCCATTGCTTCTTTTGCTTGTTTTTCGGAGTAGCCGTATTCTTGTTTCAGATACTCTGTGATTGTCGGCTCCGCTTGTTCGAAATTATTCATTATGTTTTGTGAATAGTGAACGAAATTCCAGTTTTCGGCGAGCCTTATCAAATAATCAACAGCTTCTTCTTCGGAAGGAAACGTCTTTTGGACATCCAAAGTTCCTCTCTCGCCGTCGGTGACAAAAGCAATCCAATTATTGCTCTCTTTTTTGAGATAATAGCCGAACGAATTGATAATATCGCTCAACGATGAAGCGAAAAATTCCGATTCGTCAACCTTGCCGCGGAAGATTTTTTTGTTTTCCGAATAAACCATGCCGCGTTCATATAATTCTTTAATTTGTTTTTCGCGCTCTTCCACGTTTAATCACCTTCCTTTTTGATTTCTTCTATCATGCCCATCTCCTGCATTTCTTTTGCGGAGAAAGGTGTGATATATTGTTTTGCGCCGCCGTCGTCATCGTGGAACATGGGTGCGATTGTGCCTGTGGAAACGCCGTCCGCGGTTTTTGCGTCGTCGGTATAGGACTCGCCGGGGTGGTTTTTGCTTTCCGGATTGGCGGCATTGTCATAGTAGGAGTCCAACTTGTCATGCATCGCTTCGCGTGTCGCGGGATCCTTATAGGTTTCGTCAATTGCCTTATTGAAATTTTCTCTTGTGAAATCCTGCTTGATTTCATAAGCGTGGTAGGCGGAATTTTCCGTTATATTGCTTTCGGGTATGCGTATGCCCAGAGCGCGCTCCTTGACGGGCGCTGGCTTTCCGTCTTCTCCCATCGGGGAGAAATAATTTCCGTTGTCGCCGCCTATTCTGTCAATGACGTCTCCTTTTTGGGGAACCTCCATGTGACGTGTGTTTTCCAACGCGCCGTCGGTGTCTTTTTTCCAAGCATTCTCCAAAGTTCCGTCGGGGTTTACACCTTTGATTTTTTCGGGTTCGGGGATGGTGATATTGCCGCGTTCCCCCTTGGGAATCGAATCGTAGTAATCGCTGAGCTTGTTTGAAAGTGTGACTTTTTCCTCTTGAGAAAGCTCTGAATATTTTGCTTTGCTTTCGATATTGCCGCTTTCGCCGCCGTGATTTTCCGATGCTTCTTTGCAGATTTCATCCATTTTTTGTTCATGCCGCAATTGCGTTGAATTGTCTTTGGCTTCAAAATCACTCGGAAGCTCGGAGACGGTTTTGCTTTGATAGTCGGCTTCGGGCGGAGCGTTGGGATTCGATTCGTTATTTTCGGGGGTTTTTATTTTATCTTCGGTTTCCGGCTTGACGTCCTGTCGGGGTGAATTTTCCGGAATTTGATTTTTGATTGTCTCGGCATACTCGCGTGCATCTTTTTCAACGGGCTGATTCAGATATTTTTCAAAGTTTTCTTCGGGAGATATGTAGTTATCG
>JAJQCX010000081.1 GCA_021202495.1 Clostridia bacterium
GTAAAGTTTTAATTGAGACTAGGTAGTAGGGGCGGGGCTCGTCCCCGCCCGCAGTTTCCCGCTCACTCCTTACTAATCCCGCTCCGCAGCAATCACATTTGCTCCCGCTCCCTTCTCGTCCAACACAAAATCTTTATCAATCGGAGGGTTAAAATTGAAAAAGAAAAAAGTCATCCCCGTCGCCGCCATAGTTGTAGCCGCTCTGCTCATACTTTGCGGCTTGGCGTACCTTTACGCCTATTTTCTCGAAATTAAAGAAATCGGCACGGCATATACCACCGTCTTTCTGACAAATATCGCTGCCGCGGTTGAAATATTTTTCATCTGCCTCATCGTCTCCTTCGCGGTCTTTTTCATCAACGCGATTATCCTGCGCAAAAACGCCTTCCGCGCATGCCCCGAGCTTCCCTCATTTTTAAAGCGGAAATACATTCTTGCCGCCACGCTCCTTTTGAGCATTCTCTCGGGCGTTCTCTTTTCGGGCGGTCTCTATGAAAAATATCTTCTTTTCAAAAATTCCGTCCCCTCCGGCATTTCCGATCCCGTCTTTAATTTTGACATAAGCTACTTTTTCTTCACTCGCGAATTTTTGAAATCCGCGTCCTCCGCGCTTTTCACAATTCTCTTCTGCGCACTTCTCGCCGTCGGCGTTATCTACATCGGTATCCTGGCGGGCTACGCCTCCGAAAAGCCGACCGTTCACGACATGCTCTCCGACATCCGCGTTTTTTCCCATATCGCGGTAAGTATTTTGCTTCTCTGCGTACTGCGCGGCTTAACCTATTATCTTGACGCACAGGGCGTTGTTTTGAACCAGTCCTCCGTCGCCTCCGGCGCACTTTTCACGGATGTCAACATCAAGCTGCCGTTTTACACCGCAGCGCCCTACCTGATTTTTGTCTTGGTTGTCGTCGCGGCGGTGCTGCTCTTTCTTAAAAATTTTAAGGGCGTAATCGTCACGGTTCTCATCTTCCCGGCGCTTCTTCTCTTGATGAACGCCTCAGTCTATCTTGTCGATCTTCTCTACGTTTCACCCAACGAAATCACGCTTGAGGCGGAATATATCGAGGATAATATTGACTACACTCTTATCGGCTTCGGTCTTGACAAAACCGAGGTTCGCACATTCCCCGCGGACGAATCCCTGACGCGCGAAATCTTAGACGACAATTCCGCAATCGTAAACAACATCAGAATTACCGACCCCCAGGCGACGCTTGAGGTCTTAAATTCCACCAAGAGCATACGCAATTACTACACATTTAACGACTCCGATATTGTTGAATACAATATTAACGGCGCTCCCACCGCGGTCAACATCTCCGCGCGTGAAATGGACGTCACCAAGCTCTCCGGCAGCGCGGATAATTATATCAACCGAACGCTCCGCTACACTCACGGCTACGGCATTGTCATGAACCCCGTAAATTCCGTCACAAGCGACGGTCAGCCGGAATGTATCATTCAAAATATGCCCATCACCTCAACCGATGGCGCGCCGACCGTCTCCGAGCCGCGCATCTATTACGGTGAAAAAACAAATTCCTACTGCATCGTCAACACCACAATGGACGAATTTGACTATGCTCTAAACGACGAAAATGTCGAATCAAATTACGAAGGCACAGCCTCCGGCATCCAAATGACAGCCTTAAACCGCCTCATTTTTGCCGCGAAAAATGCCGACTACACAATGCTCATTTCAGGCTATATCAATTCCGAAAGCAGACTGCTGCCGAACCGCAACGTACTGCAAAGGGTTAAAAAAGCCGTTCCGTTTTTAACTGTCGATTCCGATCCCTATATCGTCGTCGGCGAGGACGGCAGGCTCTACTGGATTGTCGATTTATATACCACATCCGACGCCATGCCCTACGGCACAAAGTATTCCGGCGTGTCCTACATCCGCAACAGCGCCAAAGCCGTTGTCGACGCATACGAGGGCACGGTTGAAATCTATATCACCGACGAAACCGACCCCATTATTATGACCTACGACAGCATCTATTCCGATGTTCTGATAAAGGGCGGACTTCCCGAAAACATAAAAGAGCACATCCGCTATCCCGAAGCTCTTTTCAATCTTCAATGTGAGGTCTACCTCCGCTACCATATGACCGACGCCGAAACATTCTACGCCAATTCCGATATATGGATGCGCGCGAAGGAAAAATACCGCGGCTCCGATTCGATCAACGTCGAGCCCTATTATAATCTTATGAGCGTTGAGGATTTCAGCGAGGAAAACGAGCAGCTTGTTCTCATGCAGCCGTTTGTTCCGGCGAATAAGGAAAATCTCGTCTCATGGATTGCCGCCGACAACTACGGCAACATCATTTCCTACCGCTTCCCCGTAGGGCGCACCGTCTACGGCACACTGCATATTGAAAATAAAATAGACTCCGACGCCGACATTTCAAAGGAGCTTTCACTTTGGGACCAGGGCGGCTCCACCGTCATGCGCGGCAATCTTCTTGCCATTCCCATCGCCGACAGCCTCATCTACGTTGAGCCTATTTACATCACAACGTCAAACGCCGCCAACGTGCCCGAGGTCAAGCGAATTATCGTAGCCTACGGCGACAAGGTCGTAATGCGCGAAACTCTCGCCGACTGCTTCGACGCCCTCTTCGGCGAAAGCGCGTCCGCGGAAGAAACCGCGCCCACCGTAACTCCCGAAATATCGAATGAGGAAATATCCTCCGCCCAAAGCGCCGCGCAAAACGCAATTGACGCATACGACGCCGCAAGAGCGGCAATGACGCAGGGCGACTTTGCCGCATTCGGCAGCGCCATGGACAATTTGGGCAAAGCAATCGACACAATGCGAGGTGATACAGAATGAAAAGCTTAAAAAAATTTGCCGCACTGTTCTTAATTTTACTCCTCCTCCCCGGCTGCGCGAATAACGCCATCGACGAAAACGAGGTTATCGAGGGCAACGGCACAAATACGGTCGTAAAAAACGGCGTAACGTATACAATCGAAAACGGCGAAATTTTCTCCGACGGTGTGCTTTTAGCTGCGCTTGAAAGCTCAACCTCCGACACCCTTTTCGCCATGGGCAACTATCTTTACGCCAATACCGAGGACGGCGCAATGCAAATTTCACTCAAAAACGGCAAGATCAAAAAATTCGGCTCCGGCGAAATAATCGCCGCCAAAGGCATATGGATTTACTACACCAGCGACAAAAGCGAGCCCCGCGGCATGTCTCTCTATAAGATTGACATGACCGGCGGCAAGCAGTACACCTTAATCCAAGGCGAAACCGTCACCTCCGTTTCAGAGGACGGAGACACCTTCACCTTCACCACCGAAAGCGGCAAAACATATCAAAACACCCTCTCCTCCGACACCGCCACCGAAATAACACTCGAAGACGAAACCGAAGAAACAACAGAATAAGCAAAACGCCGATTGGAGAACAACCCAATCGGCGTTTTGCGGGTATGTCCCGCATTTTGTGTAAACTCCAAAACGGCAATATAATTCAAATAA
>JAJQCX010000135.1 GCA_021202495.1 Clostridia bacterium
AATAAAGTCAGAGGAGTGACAGATGATGAAAAGATTAAGCATAGCAATCAAAAAGGCGGACGAGAAGTGTTATCTTTCCGTCCGCTTTTGAAATCGGGATTTTAAATTGTTGATGAAATTTAAGAGGAAGGTCCGGGGGTGGGAGAGGAGGATTGTGTGTAGGCGCGGTCGTAAAAAACCTCCTGTGAATTTATCACCTTACCTGAGGGGGTGCGAAGCTTATATGTGCCGTCGGGGAGAAGGTCGCGCGCCTGGGTGTTGTCGGAAAGCATTGTGCGGAACATATCTAAAATTTCGTCTCTTATGTCGTTATCGTAGATGGGAGCTGCGACCTCAACGCGGCGAAGGGTGTTGCGTGTCATAAAGTCGGCTGAGGAGATGTACATTTTGGGATTGTGTTTGCCGAAAATGTAAATGCGCGAGTGCTCTAAGAAGCGCCCGACAATGCTGATGACGTGAATATTCTCGGTTTCGCCCTCGACCTGCGGAATGAGGCAGCATATGCCGCGGACAATGAGGTCGACCTTGACGCCCGCTTTGGACGCCGCGATAAAGGCGTCGATAATTTTTTTATCCGTAAGGGAATTGAGCTTTACGCCGATGTAGCCGTTCGCGCCCTTCTTTGTTTCCTCCTCGATGAGGTCAAGGACTTTATTTTGCAGGCAATTGGGGGCAACCATGAGCTCCGTTGTTTCGTCAAGCGTTGTGTCGGAGGCAAGGGCGTTAAAAAGCGCGGCAACCTCGCAGCCTATGGACTGATTGTATGTCATGAGAGAGAGGTCGGTGTAGGTGCGGGAGGTTTTTTCGTTATAGTTGCCGGTGCCGATTTGCGTGTAGTATTCCACCTTGCCCTCAACGCGCTTGGTGATGAGGCAGAGCTTGGAATGGACTTTATAGCCGTTGAGCCCGTAGATAACGGTGCAGCCTGCGGCTTCAAGGCGGCGCGACCATTCGATGTTGTTTTCCTCGTCAAAGCGCGCTTTGAGCTCGACCAAAACGAGAACATCTTTGCCGTTTTCGGCGGCATCGATAAGCGCTTCGACAATTTCGCTCTGCTTTGCGACGCGGTAGAGCGTCATTTTGACGGAAACAACCTCGTCGTCATTTGCCGCTTCGCGCAGCATGGTGATGAAGGGTTTTATCGACTGGAAAGGATATGACAAAAGCTTATCCTTTTCTTTTATTTGGTCAAGAATGGGAAGCTCGCGCACAAACTGCGGCGAGGGGCGCGGGATGCGCTTGGGATAGAAAAGCTCGGTCTTTTGGCGCAGAACGTCGCGCAAACGGAAAAGGAACGAAAGGTCGAGCGGAGTTGAGCAGCGGAACACGAGAGCGCGGCTCATTTCGAGATATTCGCAGAGAGTGTCGACGATTTCACCGTTGAGTTCGCGCGTTATCTCAAGACGAACGGGGGCGAGCTTGCGGCGGCGCTTGATAATTTCTTCCATGAAGGCGCGGTAGTCGATGTCCTCATCGTAGAGGGCGTCGGCGTCGATGTCGGCGTTGCGCGTGAGACGAATGAGCGTCTTTTCGCGAATGGAATAGTTATTGAAAACCTTGTATATGAAGTGTAAAATTAGCTCCTCGGAGAGCATGTAGGAATGCTTTTCGGCGGAAACCTCAATTAAGCGCGGGTAAACATCTGTTCCAGAGGGCCTGCTTCCTATCTTCGCGCGGCTGTTTTTGCGGTCGAGCACGGCGGCGGCATATATTTCGCGGTTCTTGAGGAAGGGAAAGGGATGGCGTCTGCCGACGACGAAAGGAGAGATGAGCGGCGCGATTTCGCTGTCGAAATATTTTTCAAGGCGGGCGCTTTCCTCCTCGGAAATGTTGCGGAAATCGACAAAGCGGACGCCCTGTTCCGCCATGCTGTGCATGAGCTCGTCGTAGACCTTATCCTTGCGTGCGTTGAGCATGCGGATGCGCGAAAGAGCGGCGGTTATTTGTTCCTCACTTGTCATATTCGTTTTGGTGTCGCGCTCGTCGGGAGTGAGAGACATGCAGTCCATAAGCGAGCCGATTCGCACCATGAAAAATTCGTCAAGATTACTTTGGTAAATGGATGCAAAGCTGAGCCTTTCGCAAAGCGGCACGTCACTGCGTTCCGCTTCCTCCAAAACGCGCTCGTTAAATTTCAGCCACGAAAGCTCGCGGTTCATATATACCTGCTTTTCCATAAAGAGATACTCCTTTCATACATTCGGAAAACGGGATAATTTGTCGTAATTATGATAATAAAGATGTGTTAAATTTTAAAGTCTCATTGTGTTAAATTTGGGGAAAGCCTCGCCGTTTTCCGATTTAAAGCGTCTGTCAGTCGCCGAAGGAGATGCCTATTTCGCGGGCGGCGGCGATTTCGTTGCAGTCGGTGGGAACATATTTGAGCTTGCCGGCAACCTCAGAGAGAGGAACGGAAACAATCTCGTTTTGGCGCAGCGCTACCATGAAGCCGTATTTTTCCTGCTTGACAAGCTCGGCTGCCTTTGCGCCGAAGCGTGTGCAGAGAACGCGGTCGAACGCGCAGGGACTGCCGCCTCTCTGGAAATGCCCCGGAACGGTGACGCGGATTTCGCTGCCGGACGCCTCCTCCAAATCGTGGGCAATCTTATACGCAACGGAGGGGTAGGATTCTGCGGCGCGCGCTTCGGCAAGCTCCTTTTTGCTCATTTTGGCTTCTTTTTTCGAGATTGCGCCTTCGGCTGCGGCGATTATAGAAAAGCGCTTGCCCTGCTTTTCGCGTTCCTTTAAAACGGCGGAAATGTTTTTGATGCTGTAGGGAATTTCGGGAAGAAGGATGACGTCCGCGCCGCCTGCGATGCCGGCATAGAGATTGAGCCAGCCTACTTTGTGACCCATGACTTCAACGATGAACACTCTGCCGTGTGATGTGGCGGTGGTATGGATGCAGTCGATTACGTTTGTCGCGATGTCGCAGGCGCTTTGAAAGCCGAATGTCATGTCGGTGCCCCAAAGGTCGTTATCGATAGTCTTGGGAAGTGTTACGACGTTCAACCCCTCTTGGGAGAGAAGGTTCGCCGTTTTATGCGTGCCGTTGCCGCCCAAAATGATAAGGCAGTCGAGCTTCATTTTGCGGTAGGTCTCTTTCATGTCGGCGATTTTGTCGACGTTGTTTTGAGCATCGCGCATGAACTTGAACGGCTGGCGTGATGTGCCCAAGATGGTGCCGCCCAAGGTTAATATGCCCGAAAAATCCTCAGGCTTCATTTTTTTCGCAATGCCGTTGATAAGCCCGTAATAGCCGTTTTCAATGCCGTAGATTTCAACGTCCTTTTCCTCGCGGTATATGGATTTCGCGACGGCGCGTATTGCGGCGTTAAGCCCTTGACAGTCGCCGCCGCTGGTGAGAATTCCTATTCTTTTCATGTGTAATTCCTCCCATGTTATTATTGATAATTCCTTGGTTTCTTACTATTATACAATTATTGTAGCACAAAATGAATGTTATGCAAGAAAAAACGAAAAAAAACAATATTAAA
>JAJQCX010000077.1:0-17287 GCA_021202495.1 Clostridia bacterium
ACTAAATTGTTCGTTAGCATACGAACGAACAACACTGTTCGTCGTTAGCATACGAATAATCTTATTTCCACGCAAAAAAAAGAGCCACTCCGGCTCACTGATAACTTCTTTTGATTTAACCCGCAATCCGCCGTCAACGCCCGCTCCGCGCCGCAGCGCATCTAATAAAAACCGCGCCTCCGCGCGGTTTTTATTCTGCAACTTCACATTTATTTCAGCATGAATTGTGTAAGATCCGTCCTCTGCGTAATTCCCAGCTTTTGCAGCACAATCGAAACGTGCATCTTCACCGTATTGGTCTTCAAATCCAAATGCTCGGCTATCTCCTTGTTCGACCACCCGCGAGCAGCCAACATTGCAATTGTAAATTCCGTTGTTGACAAATCGTCCGCCACAAAATGCCCTGTGTAGGGATTGTGTATCTTCCGCCACCCCGCCGAAAAGCTGTATGTAATGTCAATCATTCTCCTAAAATCATCGGGGTAATCCTTCTTTATCACAATCTCCAAAAGTCCGCCCAAAAGCCCGTGGTGCTCTCCGAACGCCTCGATCATGTCGTCGGGCTGTGCAATCTCCCACGCTCTCAAAAGGTGTTCTCTTGCTTTGTCCATCTGCTTCAAATTCACATATCCCATCGTCGCCACCAAATGCAAATATATCGTTGCAATAGGGTATTTTTCAGCCTCAAGCGCCAGTGCCGCCTCCGCCATGCCTATGCACGAGCCGTATTTTCCGTCCAAATACGATTGGTGCGCCTCCGCGTACAGCGCGAAAATCCGAAGCCCCGCCGGCAGCACGTGAATTGCTCTTTTTATCGGTATGGCGTTTTCCGCCTGCGGCAAGTGCAGCAGCACATTCGCGCATGTTGAAACGAACACCGTATACGCTTTGTAAATGAGCGGCGTACTTTCATCAAGCTCCTCCGCGCTTGTCCTAATCTGTGTCAGCGCCTGCCGCGCCCTCGGGATTCTGTCCAGCGCCAAATTTGAGTACGCATAAAGCAGACACGCCGACATCCTCAGCGCCAAATCCTTATGTGTTAAAAACTCCTCCGCAATGTCACTCGCCTCTGCCGACCGTCCGCTGAAGTAACACAGCTCCGCCTTGGCAATCCTTTTCGTTCCCTCATCTTCAATCGCCTCCACAGCCTCCCGAGCGTGCCCGGGAGCATATGCGGTGTTAATCAAAGGCATTGCGGTTCTTACAGTACCGTTCCGCTCTCTTTCGTCGTTTGAGCGCGTGAACCCTTCATTTTCTCCGTTTTCACTCGGCTCACCCTCGTTCGCCCTTAAAAAATCTTCAAAATTCTCTGTTTTCCTTCCGTTAAAAATACCGTTCTGTGACACCTCCGGTGTCGGTCGTTTCCCCTCAGGTCTCGCCGCGTCCTGCGGTATAACCCACCTTTGACCGTCTTTTAAAACCCCCTCAATACGCCCTTCATTGCACAGTCTTTGCACGTATCTTGGGGACATTCCCCACTTTTCCGCCGCTTCCTTGACTGATAAATAACCCATCTCAATCACTTTCTATCACTCCGCAATCCGCATCAATCACAAAACTCCATAACAGTATAATTCTACAACTGTTTAAAACTTTTTTCAACCCCTTTTTCAAAAAAATTCAAGTAAAGCTCCGTAAAAATCCCCCCCGATTATGTGTTTTCCCAATGCCCCTGCCATTTCCCGTATCTTCAATATTTCCCACACTCTGTCTCTTCTTCCCACGCCCTTTTACGGCGCAATGCGCCGTAAAAGGGGAGAGCAGCGGGGTTTCCCCAACACAAAAAAGGAACGGTAAAACCGTCCCTTTTCATTTTGGCTCCTCCAGTTGGACTCGAACCAACGACATCGTGATTAACAGTCACGCGCTCTACCGACTGAGCTATAGAGGAATATCTCAACCACGATGTATATTATAGCACCACCTAAACCAAAATGCAAGCATTTTTTTAACCTTTTTTCAAAAAAAATGAAGGTAGGGGAGAGGTGCCCAAATAATCCCTTTATCATGGGATTTCCTCCGTTCTCCGTCACTCGCGCGCGGAGGCGCAACGCGCCTCCGCGCGGTTTTTCCCTTAAATCCACACTGCAATAAAAACGGCTCCCCGCAGAGAGCCGTTTTTATTGGATAAATCTTATTTAATTTCAACTTCAGCGCCGACAGCTTCGAGATCAGCCTTGATCTTCTCAGCATCGTCCTTGCTTACAGCTTCCTTAAGGGTTGTGGGAGCGCCGTCAACAGCAGCCTTTGCTTCCTTAAGACCGAGACCCGTGATGTCCTTAACAGCCTTAACAACCTTAATCTTCTCAGCGCCTGCACTCTTGAGAACTACGTCAAATTCGGTCTTTTCTTCAACAGTGGGACCTGCAGCCGCAGCGCCTGCAACAGCGACCGGAGCAGCTGCGCTTACGCCGAATTCCTCTTCCATAGCCTTAACAAGCTCAGCAACCTCCAAAAGCTTGAGCTCTTTTATGGCATCGATAATTTCCTGAATAGTCATTTTAATTTACCTCCGTTTTTAGATGATTTTTTTAAAAAATTACTCTGCGGCGGGCTCTTCTGCGGGAGCCTCAGCCGGCGCCTTTTGAATGTCGCACGGTTCAACACCGTTGTCGACAAGTGCCTGCAATGTTCTTACGAGCTTTGATACGGGAGCGTTCAGGCTGCCCATAACCTTCGCGATGAGAACGTCGCGGCTCGGGGTTGCTGCAAGCTGCTTAACCTCGTCAAGCGAAACCACTTTGCCGTCAAGAAAGCCCGATTTGATTTCCAATTGTTCGTTGTCCTTAGCGAAATCCGCGAGAACCTTTGCTGCCGTAACCTCGTCCTCTTTGCTTGTCGCAAGAGCGGTGGGTCCGTTCAGCACCTCGTCAAGACCGTCAAGCCCGACTTCCTTTGCGGCAAGTCTTGTAAGAGTGTTCTTAACAACCTTGTACTCAACGTTTGCCTCTCTCAGCTTGTTGCGAAGAAGAGTATCCTGTTCAACGGTGAGACCGCAATAGTCAACAAAAACGCCCGAAACAGCGCTTGTAAGCTGAGCCTTGATTTCCTCAACAGCCTGCTGTTTTGCTTCCAATGCTTTTTGGCTTGGCATTATATCACCTCACAAACATAAAATAAAAGGTTTTTTGCCCATAGACGCAAAAAACCTTTGTTTTTCTCAGATGGTTCTCCTCGGCGGGGCTTACTTTTTTGCCCGCTGTCTATGGAATATGGAATTTTTCAACCTTGTTCAGTTTAGCACCAATAAAGATTGTTGTCAAGAGAAATTTGCAAAAATTTCGCGATTACGCATCAATCTTATTCGGGGCAATCTTTATGCCGGGACCCATTGTGCTTGCAACGGTAACACTTCTGAGATACTGACCCTTTGCTGCTGCGGGCTTTGCCTTGATAACAGCAGAGAGAAGAGTGTTAAAGTTCTCGGTAAGCTTTTCCGTTCCGAAAGACTTTTTGCCAATAGGGCAGTGGATGATGTTCGTCTTGTCGAGACGATACTCAATCTTACCTGCTTTAAGGTCGTTAATTGCCTTAACGACGTCGGGCGTAACGGTGCCCGCCTTGGGGTTGGGCATGAGACCCTTGGGTCCCAAAATTCTCGCGATGCGTCCTACAAGACCCATCATGTCGGGTGTTGCAACCGCAACGTCGAAATCAAGCCAGCCCTCGGACTGAATTTTTGTAATATATTCCTCTGCGCCTACGTAATCCGCTCCCGCAGCCTGTGCTTCGTCAGCCTTTGCGCCCTTTGCAAATACAAGAACTCTTACCTTTTTGCCGGTACCGTTGGGAAGAACAACGGCGCCTCTGACCTGTTGGTCAGCATGGCGCGAGTCAACGCCGAGCTTGATGTGAGCTTCAATCGTCTCGTCAAACTTTGCGCTCGCTGTCTTAACGGCAAGATCAAGAGCCTCGGAAGGAGCGTACTGCGTTCCTTTTTCGATAAGCTTTACGCTCTCGTTATATTTCTTACCATGTTTCATACTCGTTTACCTCCTTGTGGTTCGTCGGAATTTTATTCCTCCCACTTATTTCGTTATTACTCCTCAATCAGTACGCCCATGCTTCTGGCGGTACCGGCAATCATGCTCATTGCCGCTTCAACGCTTGCAGCGTTAAGGTCGGGCATTTTCTGCTCTGCAATTGCCTTGAGGTCGGCTTTGGACAATGTTGCAACCTTGTTCTTGTTCGGAACGCCGCTGCCGCTGTCAATCTTGCAAGCCTTTTTGATAAGAACCGCCGCCGGCGGCGTCTTGGTTACAAAAGTGAAAGATCTGTCGGAATAAACCGTGATTACAACAGGAATGATAAGTCCTGCGTCCTTTGCTGTTCTCTCGTTAAATTCCTTTGTAAACTGAACAATGTTTACGCCGTGCTGACCGAGAGCGGGACCGACCGGCGGAGCCGGAGTCGCCTTTCCTGCAGGAATCTGCAATTTTACATAACCGGTAATTTTCTGTGCCATGGTTGTGCACCTCCTTATAAAATGTGGTAGCTGGCGGGCATTAAAAAGCCCTCCCACTCGGGCAAAAGCCCGATTTAATCAACAGGATAGCCTGTTAATTTGCCTATTCAAGAGCCTCGACCTGGCTAAGGTCGACCTCTACTTCCATTTCGCGCCCGCCGAACATTGTCACCATGACGGTAATTTTCAGCCTATCCTTGTCGATGGCGCGAATTTCACCCATAAAGCCCTCCATGCTGCCTTCGCAGATGCGAACGCTGTCGCCGACCTCAAAATCGATATTGAGCTCAACCTTTTCAACGCCGAGCGAATAAACCTCGGTGTCCGTGAGGGGAACGGGCTTCGATTCGGGACCCACAAAACCGGTGCAGCCGCGAGTGTTTCGCACAATGTACCACGTTTCGTTTGTCATAATCATTTTCACAAATACATATCCGGGGAAGGTTTTACGCGAAACAACCTTCTTTTCGCCGGACTCTTTCACCTCAACCACATCCGACATGGGTATGCAGGCGTCGGCGATAAGGTTCTGCAGGTTACGATTTTCAACGGTTTTCATTATATTGTCTCTCACTTTGTTTTCGTAGCCCGTCTGCGTGTGAGCGACATACCACTTAAATTCGCCCGCTTCTTCGTTCATAACCTAACCTCCCTTTCAATTACTCTGCGTCGTCCGATTCCGCTTCGATTTCAACCCAAACGTCGTCGGTATCTTCTTCTGCAGCCTCGTCAGTCGCTTCATCGGATTCCGTTTCCAAATATTCGGCTAACAGTTCTTCCATTTCTTCATCGGAAAGAGAATACTCCTCGGTTGCCTCTTCAACAACATCGGAAACCGTGTCCTCTCTGTTGATAATGAAGTTGAAGCCCAATCCGAAGATTGAGTCGAGCAGCGCAATGACTACACCCACGATGACAACGCACACAACAACGATGATTGTGTTGTTGATGAGCTGTTTGCGTGAGGGCCAGGAAACCTTTTTGAGCTCGGACTTGGTAGCCTTGCAATAGTTAACTATGCCCTTTCCCGCTCTTTTAAAGAAATTTTCTTTTTTCTTGTTGTTATCGGCCATTTCAGTCACCCTTTTCCTTATTTTGCTTCCTTATGCGCTGTGTGCTTGCGGCAGAAACGGCAGTACTTGTTCATAAGAAGTCTGTCGGGATCGTTCTTCTTATTCTTCATTGTGTCGTAGTTACGCTGCTTGCACTCGGAGCATTCCAATGTGATCTTTACTCTCATAGCGTCGCACCTCCAGTATTTAATTAATCGACTCCCTCTGCGAGGCGGGCTTGTACCTTTCCCGTACATTAAAAAAACCTGCCCATGCGAGGTATAGTTACTATATCATCTATTTCGGCAATAGTCAATACTTTTTTGTAAAAAATTTTATTGCAATGAAGATAAATGTATGCTAAAATATTAGTAAGAATGTTTATAAAAGAAGGAAGTTGTGTCAGAATGAGTGAATTGTTTGCAAAAAGGGCGGCGGATCTTTCCGGCAGCGCGATAAGAGCCACGTTTAAGCTTCTTGCCGACCCCGAAATTATATCTTTTGCGGGCGGCGCACCGTCCCCTGAGGTTTTCCCGAAAAAGGAGCTTGCCGCAATTTCAGAGGCTATTTTCCTTGAAAAGGGAAATCTTGCGCTTCAATACGGCATTACCGAGGGCTACGACCCGCTGCGCGAATTTGTGAAGGCGCGTCTTGTTAAGCAGGGCGTGATTGGAGAGAGCGAAAGCGTTGTCATAACGACGGGCGGGCAGCAGGTCATTGACCTTATAACAAAGGTTCTTGTCAACGACGGCGACGTCGTTGTCGTTGAGTCGCCGAGCTTTGTCGGAGGATTAAACTGCTTTAGAAGCTATAACGCCGAAATGATAGGCGTGCCGGTTGATAAGGACGGCATGAACCTCGAATATCTCGAAAATGAGGTGCTTAAAAAGTGTAAAGTGAAACTTCTTTACACGATTGCAACCTTCCAAAATCCCACCGGAATTACAATGAGCTTGGAAAAGAGAAAAGAACTTCTTGAGCTTGCGTCGAAATACGACTTTTATATTTTGGAGGACAACCCCTATTGTGAGCTGCGTTACCGCGGTGAAGCCGTTGCGGCGATAAAGAGCATGGATGAGGAAGGGCGAGTAATTTACGCGGGCAGCTTCTCCAAAACTCTCTCGCCGGGACTTAGAATAGGCTTTTTCAGTGCGAGGAGCGAAATTCTCGAAAAAATGGTTGTCTGCAAGCAGGTTACCGACGTACATACGCCTGTTTTAAATCAGCTCATTTGCTATGATTTTGTAACAAAATACGACTACGACGCGCACATCAAAAAATCCTGCGACCTTTACGGACACAAGAGCGCTTTGATGCTTCAATGCATGGACGAGTATTTCCCGTCATACTGCGATTACACGCGTCCCGAGGGCGGGCTTTTCCTGTGGTGCAATCTGCCCGAGGGCTTTGACGGAGACGCGCTTTTCAAAAAGGGCGTCGAGAACAAGGTCGCATTTGTCACGGGATCGTCGTGCATGGTTGACCAAAGCAAAAAATATCCGTGCTTCAGACTGAATTTCTCAAATTCGTCGGATGAAAACATCAAAAAGGGAATTTCAATCCTGGCGGACGTAATAAAGTCAATGGAATAAACAATCGATAAGGAAGGTAAAAAACACTATGGAAGAAATCAAAAAGCAGACCATTCTTTCCGGCATACAGCCGTCGGCGTCGTCGATTACGCTCGGAAATTACCTCGGTGCGCTGAAAAACTGGGCAATGCTGCAGGATGAATATAACTGCATTTACGGAATAATGGATATGCACACGATAACCGTGCGCCAAACTCCGGCAGAATTGAGGAAAAACACGGTTTCGCTCATTGCGCAGTACATTTCGGCGGGACTTGACGAAACGAAAAACCTCATATTCATACAGAGCCATGTGCCCGCACACGCGGAGCTTGCGTGGATTTTGAACTGTTATACCCAAATGGGCGAGCTTTCGCGCATGACACAGTTTAAGGATAAATCCGCAAAGCACCACGACAACATTAACGCCGGACTTTTCACCTATCCCGTGCTCATGGCGGCTGACATTTTGCTCTATCAGGCGGATCTCGTTCCCGTGGGAGCCGACCAAAAGCAGCATTTGGAGATAACGCGCGACATTGCGGAGAGATTTAATTCAATCTACGGCGACGTCTTCACCATTCCCGACGCCTACATCGGCAAGGAATCGGCAAGGATAATGAGTTTGCAGAACCCGACGGCGAAGATGAGTAAGTCTGATCCCAACCCCAACGGCTGCATTTATCTTCTTGACGACATTGACACCGTTGTGCGTAAGATAAAGCGCGCCGTGACGGACAGCGAAGCTTGCGTGAGATACGGCGAGGGCAAGGACGGAGTGAATAATTTGCTCAACATTTATTCCAGCGTTACGGGCAAAACGATTGACGAGGCTGTTGCTGAATTTGCCTCCTGCGGCTATGGCGAGCTGAAAGCGGCTGTCGCCGAGGCTGTTGCCGAGGAGCTGCGGCCGATACACGCAAAATACGACGATTTGATGAAAAACAAGGATTATCTTGAAAGCATTTACAAAAAAGGCTCGGAAACGGCGAATTACATCAGCCGCAAAACGCTCAACAAGGTCAAGAAAAAGGTAGGATTTGTGCTTTGAGAAAGCCGAGGTGAAGGTTATGAGTATGATACCCGGGTCATACATTATGCTGGCGTTTATGCTGGCGTTCTTTGTGGCATTCGCGGCGACGCCGTTTGTAAAGCGGCTTGCATATAAAATAGGTGCGGTTGACGTGCCGAAAGATTCGCGGCGTATGCACAAAACCCCAAAGGCGAGGTTGGGAGGACTTGCAATCTTTCTCGGCTTTGTGGTGAGCGTGTGTATTTTCTGCGGCATGCCGGACTCGTCATACGCTCTGCCGCAAACGCTGATAGGCATTTTGCTCGGCGCGCTGATAATCGTCATATTGGGCATGTTTGACGACGTTTTGGCACTCGGACCGCATCTTAAATTTATCATTCAGACGATAGCGGCGATTTGTCCCGTTTTGTTCGGCGTCGTTATCGAAAGAATAAGCGTGCCGCTCTTTATTTCCGAAACGGGCGTTTTGGAGCTCGGGTGGCTGGGGTATCCCTTGACTGTAATTTGGATTGTTGCCGTGACAAACGCGTTTAACCTTATCGACGGGCTTGACGGGCTCGCGGTGGGCGTTGCGTCAATCTCATCGCTTACGCTGATGTGCATTTCACTCATGCTCGGAAATGAATATACGGCTATTTTAACCTCCGCCCTCTCGGGCGCGTGCCTCGGATTTTTTCCGTATAATTTTAATCCCGCAAAGCTTTTTATGGGCGACACGGGCGCGCTCTTTTTGGGATATACGCTCTCAACCGTTTCAATCTTAGGCTTATTTAAGGGATATACAATCATTTCTGTTGCGATACCGATTTTGATTGTCGCGCTGCCCATCTTTGACACGAGCGCGGCAATCTTCCGCAGGCTCAAAAACCACCGCCCGATAATGAGCCCCGACAGAGGACATCTGCATCACAAGCTGATTGACAAGGGCTTTACGCAAAAGCAGGCAGTCGGCATCATTTACGCGCTATGCGCGGTGCTGTGCCTCTTTGCGGTGTTCCTCTTGGCGACCGGCGGCGTAAAGATAATCGTGGTATTGCTTATCGCCGTGATTTTCGTCGTATCCATGGTCGTCGCGCCGCATTTGCTCCATTCGACAACCACGCCGACCGAGGACGAAAACAAAACGGAAAAGCATGACAAATAAAAACAGGCTCCCGATTTTGGGAGCCTTGATTTTTATGCTAATTTTGCCAAAAATGCCTTAATTCGTTCGTTTGACGGGTTTTTGATTACCTCGTCGGGGGTGCCTTGGGCGGCTATTACGCCGTCGTCCATGAAGATAACCTTGTCGCTGACGCTGTAGGCAAAATCTATCTCGTGCGTTACGATAATCATTGTGATGTGCTGCGCGGCGAGGCTGCGTATTACGCGCAGAATTTCGCCGGTGAGCTCGGGGTCGAGCGCGCTTGTGGGCTCGTCAAAGAAGAGGACGCGCGGCTTTAAGGCAAGAGCGCGGGCAATTGAAACGCGCTGCTTTTGTCCGCCGGAGAGCTCACATGGGTAATTTGAAAGCTTTTCGGAAAGACCGACACGATCCAAGATTTCCCTTGCGTTTTGGTCAATTTCGGCATAAATTTGCTTTTTGTTCGACTTGAAATCGGGACGTTCATTTGCGAGAAGATGCGGCGCGAGCGTTACGTTGTCGAGCGCAGTATACTGCGGGAAAAGGTTGAAATCCTGAAAGACGAGCCCAAAATTGAGCTGCTTTTTGCGAATTTCGGAGCCTTTGTAGGTTTTGGACGCATCCCAAAGGGGAGATCCGTCAAGGAAAATCATGCCTTTGTCGGCTCTTTCAAGAAAATTGATGCAGCGAAGAAGCGTCGTTTTGCCGCTGCCCGACGCGCCTAAGATTGAAACAACCTCTCCCTCGTCCATTGAAAAATCGATGCCGTTTAAAACCTTTGTTTTGCCGAAGCTTTTGCATATGTTTTGAACCTCAAGTATTTTCATCACCGGCACCTCCTTTACGAAAAATAGTCAAGCTTTTTTTCGATAAAGCCGAAAATAAGCGTCAATATGCCGCAGAAGGCGAGATAGTAAACGCCGGTAAAGAACAGCGGCCAAAGAAGTCCGTCGGACTTGATGAAGCGCTGGGCGTTCCAAATAATTTCATAAACCATTATTATGCGGGCAAGAGACGTGTCCTTGACGAGCGTGATTATCTCGTTGCTCATGGGCGGAATGACGCGTTTTACGACCTGCAGCAGAACGACGCGGAAAAAGGTTTGCATTTTGGTGAGACCCAAAACCTGCCCCGCTTCATACTGCCCTTTGGGGATGCCTTCAATGCCGCCGCGGAAAATTTCCGAAAAATAGCACGAATAGTTAATGACAAAGCTGATGATAACCGCGGCGAAGCGGTCGGGAACGTGCCACGAGGCTAAAATTGTGAACGGACCTCCCGTGAGCTTTGACGCCCAAGCGCCGATAAGACCGGGACCGTAATAAATAGCTATCAATTGGAGCATGAGCGGCGTGCCGCGGATAATCCAAATGATTGTGCGGGTGAGCCAGCGAAGGGGCGTGAATTTGCTTCGAGATGCAAAGCTGACGATAAGCCCCACCGGCAGTGAAAGAATGAGCGTGAGCGCAAAAATGCGCAGTGTGACGGAAAAGCCTTCCAAGAGGCTGAGCGATACGGTTTGAAGGTCGGACAGAAATTGCGTCAAATTGTACCCCTCCCATGGTAATAATAATTAAGTAACAGGTAAGTTTTGAAATGACATCACGTGCCGAAAAGAGCGCAGAGAAAACGCTCCGCGTTGTCTCTGCGGAGGGGGAGCGGGGGAGGAAATGCCCCCGCGTAAAATCGTCAAAAACCAAAGCGTCTTTGGTTTTTGACTCTTCTATCGCGGTAGCCTGCCGTAGGCAGGCGTAAGCGTAAGCGCGCGATGTGAAAAGAGGTTTACGGGGAAAAGCGGAGCTTGTCCCCGTGTTCAGCCGCGAAGCGGCTGAACTATAACAATTAAGGGCGAAGAGATTTTCTCTCTCCGCCCTTTCCGATACAAACAATTATTCGGCAAGCGCAAGCTCATACTTTTCGGCGAGAGCGGCAAGTGTGCCATCCTCCATGAGGTCGGCGATGATGCCGTTTACAACTTCGGTCACGTCAGAATCGGCTCTGAACGCGATGCCGTATTCCTCGCTCGAAAGCTCGGTTACCTTTGTGAGAGAATCGTAGCTTGTGCCTTCGCCCGTCATGGCGTTAGCCATTGTGAGATCAATGACGCAGGCATCAACGCTGCCCGCCATTACCTCAAGCAGAGCGTCAGTCTGAGCCGCAACTTCAACGAGAGATGCTTCGGGATAATTTTCTTCAATTGCAGCCGCGCCCGCGGAGCCTGCCTCTGCCGCATAGGAGAGAGTTGAAAGATCGTCGAGCGAAACTTCAGCCGCCTTGTCGCTGCTCATAACAACGACCTGAGCGTTTTTAACATAAGGATCCGTAACGGATGCGTTGAGAAGCGCTTCTTCCGTAATCGTCATGCCGTTCCAGATGCAGTCGATAGTCTTGGAATCGAGAGCGAGGAACTTGTTGTCCCAGTCAATTTCGATAAATTCGGGCTCAACGCCGAGAGCGGCGCATACAGCCTCGGCAAATTCAGTGTCAAAGCCTGTGAGGTTGTTGTCTTCATCAAAATAGTTCATGGGTTCGTAAACAGTGTAGCCGATAACCATTTTGCCGTTGCCCGTGATGTAATCAAGGTCGGACGATACGGCTGCGGCGTCGGTTGCGCCTTCAGTTGCCGTTTCCTCAGTTGTTGTGCCGCAGGCGCCGAGTGCAAAGCAGAGCGCGAGCGCAAGAACAAGCGCGATAATTTTCTTCATAAAAAGTTCCTCCAATATGTAATTATTAATTGTTTAAACCTTGCTAAGTTTACCACTTCAGCAAGGTAAAGTCAAGAGTTTTTAACTAAAATGAAAAAAATATGTTAACGCATTAACTCCATGGGAGAGCTGTTGAGAGAAAATTGTTGACCGCAGAGAGGAAACGCGGTATAATCATTTAAAACACAGGAGGCGAGAATTATGAAAAAAATGTGTATTTTATTGGCACTCGTGTTGCTTCTTTGCTCTTGTACGGGCAAAGATGAGAAAGCGCTCGAGGCGACTTTCAACGAAATGGACAGAGCGGCATTTGAAACGATGCAGTATGGCTGGGATGAAACGGGGCTTTGCATAAGAGTGGGGCTCGATGAGGGCGTGCTCTGCAAAAAAATTGACGATTTTGACCAAGACGGACAAAAGGAGCTTCTCGTTTTGAAGCTGCGAAATACGACGGAAGATGAATATGACGATTACGGCGAATATGTGAAGGCGTATTTGGAAATGTATGAATACGACGCGGAAAGCGGAGAAGTGACGTCGAACGCCACGAGCGAGGCGCTTGAGATTTTGACATACGCGACCGACGCGGGCGGTTTGGAATTCTTTTTGAACGACGGATATATCTTTTTGCAGTGCGCGTGGCAGAACAACACTTTCGGGGATGTTGTGAGCAACCGCGCGAAGATTTATACCTACAACGGCGAGCGGTTTTTGGAAGGGCTTGACCACTACTTTTTGGGCTCGGCAATGGAGGAGGAAGACGCAGAAAGCATAGCGGCGCAGCTTGACGAGCTGGGGCTTGAGGACATGGCGGCGTATCTGAGGGAAAACTTCAACGGCAATCCGTATTTTACGGGCGACGGCGAGATATTTGCCTTCAACGTGTCACAGTGGGACGACGTTGAAAAGCTCTATTCAATAGCGATTTCAAACAACCAGGACGACTATTTTGACGAGCCCGCAACCACGGATTGGGATGAATGGATGATTGAATATATGGTTATGACGATTGAAGAGACTGATTATACCGAAAAATGATGAAATATCGCTGCTTGTATTGAAAGAGAAAAAGTGGTATTATAGACGAAAGCATACTTGCGGGGAGGCGGAAGCATGGGACAAAAAGTCAACATATTGGGAGCGAAGATTGACGCGCTGACGATGGAGGAAGCGGGAGACAGGGCGATGAGCTTTTTTGAGTCGGAGGGGCGCAAGGTGATATATACGCCAAATTCCGAAATCATTTTATACGCGTCGAGAAATCCCGAGTTTATGGATAAATTAAACGAGGCGAATTTGATGATTGCGGACGGAATAGGGGTTGTGTACGGGGCAAAGATTGTGAAAAATCCGCTGCCGGAAAGAGTGGCGGGGTATGATTTGATAAGAAGCCTGCTGCCTAAGATGGCGGAAAAGGGGCTGTCGCTCTATCTTTTGGGGTCAAAGCCCGGGATTGCTGAAAAGGCGGGAGAAAATCTCAAAAAGGAGTACCCCGGAATTGTTATCGCGGGGGTACATGACGGGTATTTCAAGGACGACAGCGAGGTTATAAAGGACATTAACGAAAAAAAGCCCGATTTGCTGCTGGTGTGTCTCGGCTTTCCGAAGCAGGAAAATTGGATATATGATAATAAAAATAAGCTTGATGTAAAGGCGATGATAGGCGCGGGGGGATGCCTGGACGTTTTTTCGGGAGAGACGGAACGTGCGCCCGAATTTTACTGCAAGCACGGGATTGAGTGGCTATACAGGCTCAAAAAGGAGCCGTGGAGGTTCATGCGAATGACGGCGCTGCCGGTCTTCGCGCTGAAGGTTTTATTTAAGGGAAGAAGGTATGAACAATGTTGAAGGTTGAGCTTATAGCGTATACGCCGGAGCCGGAAAAGGTTGTCGCGGCGGCGGCAAAGCTTTGCTATTCGTCAAGCGGTGCATCGGACATTATGGACGGGCTGACGGAGGAAAAAACGGCGAATTTTCTTGATATGTTATCGGGAATGGGGCACGACAGCCCGACGGAGCACGCGTCGTTTACGTTTGCGGTTGAGGGCGTGTCGCGCTCGCTTTTGGCGCAGCTGACGCGTCACAGAATTGCGAGCTACAGCGTGAAAAGTCAGCGATATGTGTCGGAAAGCATGTTTGAATACGTTTGCCCGCCGGAGATTGAAAGCGTACCGGAGGCAAAGGAAATTTTCGTGAAATCAATGGAGAAGGACTGCGAGGATTACAACCGCCTGACAGACATTCTCTTTGAAAAGCATTTTAAGACGATGACTGAGAGCGGCATGGACGAAAAAGCTGCCGAGAAAGCGGCAAAAAAGAAGGCGATTGAGGACGCGAGATACGTTTTGCCGAACGCCTGCGAGACAAAGCTCATTATGACAATGGATGTGCGGAGCTTGAAAAACTTTTTTGCGCACCGCTCGTGCGAGAGAGCGCAGTGGGAAATAAGAGCGCTGTCGGATGAAATGTTAAGGCTTGTGAAGGGCGTTGCGCCGAATTTGTTTAAAAAGAGCGGTCCGTCATGCGTGTCAGGTCCCTGTCCGGAGGGAAAAATGAGCTGCGGCAAGGCGGCGGAGAAGAGAAAGAAGTACTTGGGGGAGTAAAGTAATCCGGTGCGATTTCGGTGATAGGGGGATCATTATGGAAAAAGAAGCTCGAAATGTGCTTGATTATATTGTGGTATGTATCAGTGAATTTGCGGAAAGGTTCGGAATGAATATGAAGGATGCGTATTGCTATCTTAAAGAATATAAGGGATTGGAATTTTTGAGTGAATTTTATGATGTGGAGCATACTCTTTCTTTTGAGGATGCAGTGGACGATTTGGCGAAAATTTGCCGCAACAACGGAGGCGCGATAGCATGATATTGTATCACGGTTCAAATGTTGAAATTGATTCGATTGATTTGTCATGTTGTGCTCCTTATAAAGATTTCGGCAGAGGCTTTTACACAACGTTGCTGAAAGAACAGGCTATGCGTATGGCAAGAAGAAGAGCAAAGCTGGAAGGAGGAAGAGCGGTTGTCACGATTTTTGAAGCGCCGGACGATTTACTTGCAAGAGGAAATTTATGCTGCCGCGTTTTTGAAGACAAGCCGAGTATTGAGTGGGCGGTATTTATACGCAATAACAGAGATCGCAATTTTAAGGGTATCGCAGATAAAGACTGCAACACGGATAATAAATATGATATTGTGGCGGGACCTGTGGCAAATGATACTGTGGGTTTGCTGATAAGACAGTTTTCAAGAGGAACGATAGACGTTGAATATTTAAAGAAAGAGTTTGATTTCGGGACACTTACAAATCAGTATACATTTCATACAGAAAGAGCGGTAAGCTATTTAAAGAAAGTAGGTGTTTCATATGACGAATGAGCAGAGGGAAATGATAGAATATACAACGCAGGATATAATTGCCTATATAATTGAGGACGAGGGCTTTGACATGGATAAGGCGATGGATATGTTTTACACGTCGAAAACATTTGAAAAGCTTACAGATGTTGAAACGGGGCTATATTTGGACGGGTCGGCGTATGTGTATGAACGGTTTAAGACAGAAAAGGAAGACTTGTACAGCGTGAGAGTTTAAGGCGGAAAGGCGGGGAGCAGATATGTCGCTTATTGTGATCGAGGGGGTTGATTGCAGCGGGAAGGAGACGCAGACGGTGCGGCTTTATGAGAGGCTGGTAGATGAGGGAAAGACGGTTAAAAGGGTGTCGTTTCCGGATTATGAGAGCGAGTCTTCGGCGGCGGTGCGGATGTATTTAAACGGCGATTTCGGAAAAAGCGCGTTTGATGTGAATCCGTATGCGGCGAGCGTGCTGTTCGCGGTGGATCGGTTTGCGTCATATCGGACAAAGTGGAAAAAGGACTTGGAGAGCGGGATTGTGATTGCCGACAGGTATGTCACGTCGAACATGGTGCATCAGGCGTCAAAGCTCGACACGCGGGAGGAAAAGGAGCGGTTTATAGAGTGGCTGTGCGACTTGGAATACGGAAAAATGGAGCTGCCAAAACCCGACAAGGTGATTTTCCTCGACATGCCGCCCGAAATGAGCGCGAAGCTGAACCTTGAGCGGAAAAACAAGATAAACGGCAGCGACGCGAAGGACATACATGAAAGAGATTTGGACTATTTAAAAAAGAGCTATGAAAACGCGTGCTTTGTGGCGGATATGCAGGGGTGGACGGTCATAAAATGCGCGGCGGCGGGGAAAGTTCGGGCAATTGATGATATTGCGGAGGAAATATATTGTAAGGTAAAGGGAAACTGAGCGGAAGCAATTTAGGAGGAAAAGAAAAATGGATTATTTTTTGAGTAAATATAAGCAGGCTTGTCAACAAGAATTTGAGGACCGGGGATTTAAGTCATATAGAAATAACCGGTATCGTGTTGTAAATGATGTATTCCAAAGCTTTAATTTGCATCGTTCTGTATCCGGCAATGCAGCAACAGTCGAATTTTTGGCTGTACCTTTAGCAGATGAGTATATCAGTAAAAGCAGGTGCGGTCCGGATCATTTGAAATTGTTTGAAAATGAGTGGGTTTGGTTTCCTTATGAAAACAAGAATGAAGAAAGTATTGAAGAGTGTATAAAGCAAATGGTATATTACACGCAAAAGTATCTTATGCCGTTTTTTGAGGCCACATGTTCTTGTATTAAGATTTATAATCAGCTGCAAGGAGATAAATATATACGTTTCTTGCAACAAGCTAAAAGAAATGCAGCATTGAAGGTAAAGGATTGGGAATTGGCAAATCATTATTTAAACGAAGAAATTGAACAGATAAGATCTGCAATTGTTGCGAGTAAAAAAAACTCAAATAATATTGACTTTATAAAATCCATGGAAGAACAATGTCAAAAGAAGATAGAAGTAAAACAAGAATTTCAAAGACATATAACAGATAAAGATTTTCTGTTTTTTGAAAAGTGGATTGAAATGAATGAAACAAACAGTCTGCGAAGTCTTAAATGGAAAACAGTTTAGAGATTGGCACGGTGCCGGCATATACAGATAAGAAAGGTTCAAATAAAGATTTTCCGGAAGAATGATAATGCGTGTTGACAAATCAACGTTCTTGTAATACAATGTAATACAAGAGAGGAGATGTTCATTATGACGATTTCATTAAGATTATCCGAAGCGGACAGCGTTCTCATAAAGAAATATGCGGAAATAAACAAAATTTCCGTTTCCGAGCTGATTCGCCAATCCGTAATGGAGCGAATCGAGGACGAATACGGCCTTGAAGCTTTTGACAAAGCTATGGAGGAATATAAAGAAAACCCCGTTACCTATACTCTTGACGAGGTGGAAAGGGAATTGGG
>JAJQCX010000077.1:17297-23158 GCA_021202495.1 Clostridia bacterium
TTCGTAATGTATACCGTTGAATTTACACAGCGTGCATTAAAGGATTTAAAAAAACTCGACAGAACAACCGCCGCGCTTATTACCGGCTGGATTCGCAAGAATCTTGAAGACTGCGAAAACCCGCGCATCCACGATAAAGGCTTGACGGCAAACCGCAGCGGGCAGTGGCGCTACCGCGTCGGGGATTACCGCATTATTGCCAATATACAGGATAATGTGGTTACAATTCTTGTTCTTAATATTGCACATCGGCGCGAGGTATATGATTGATATAAAGTAAATTTTTAGGAGGTATATTATAATGATTTATTTATTTTTGGCGGACGGATTTGAAGAGGTGGAGGCGTTTGTGCCTTATGATGTGTTAAAGCGCGGAGGGCAGGATGTTGTTAAGGTCGGCGTGACGGGGGAGTTTGTGACAAGCTCGCATGGGGTGACGGTTAAGAGTGACATTTTGCTCAATGAGGCGAAGATTGGTGCGGCGGATATGGTTATTTTGCCGGGCGGTATGCCGGGGACGCTCAATCTTGATTCATCCGACAAGGTGAAGGAGATTGTGCAAAGGGCGTATGACGATGGTAAGTACGTTGCGGCGATATGCGCGGCGCCGATGGTTTTGGGAAAAATGGGACTTCTTGAAGGGAAAAAGGCGACGTGTTTTCCGGGATTTGAGGGGCATCTTTTGGGTGCGGAGCATGTGAGATGCTACTGCGTGAAGGACGCGAACGTGATAACGGCGTGCGGCGCGGGTGCGGCATATCATTTCGGATTTACGCTGCTGGAGTGTTTTGACGCGGAGAAGGCGGCGGAAGTCAGAAAGACGATGCAGTATGAGCTGTGAAAAGGAGCTTTTGCGCCGAGAAATGAAGAAAAGGCGCGCGGAGTGCGGAAAAAAGGAGCACGCGGAGGCGGTATGCGAGAGGATAAGGGCGATTGAGGCATATAAAAGTGCCGAGAGCGTTATGATATACATGCCGATAAAGGGTGAGGTTGATGTGACGCTGCTTTTGGCTGACAAAAAGACATTTCTTTTGCCGGTGACGGAGGGGAAGGAGATGTACGCGGCAAAGTTCACGGGTGCGCTTTCGCGCGGGGAATACGGAATTTCGGTGCCCGAAGGAGCCAAACGCTTTGACGGAAAAATTGACGCTGTGATTGCGCCGGGGGTTGCGTTCGGGCGGGATTTTAACCGAGTAGGCTTCGGGGGCGGATATTACGACAAATTTTTGCGGGAGGCGGAGAGCCTTAAGATAGGGGTTTGTCATGCGTTTCAGTTGGTGGAGGAAATCGACGCCGAGGAGCATGACGTTAAGATGGACATTATTGTGACAGAGGAAGAAACGCCGTGGAGCAGAGAAAATATTTGATAGATTTGATTGCCGAGGAGGAAGAGCCGCTGAAAACGCTGCGCGAAAAGGCGGCGAAGGAGGAGAGCTATGAGCCGATAGTCGAAAGAGACGCGGCGCAGCTTTTGAAGACGCTGCTTTTGATAACAAAGCCGAAAAGGATTTTGGAGATAGGCACGGCAATCGGCTATTCGGCGATATTGATGGCAAAAAATACGCCCGAGGACACGGAGATAATCACGATTGAGCGCTATGAAAAGGCGGCGGATGAGGCGATTGAAAATATATTTGCCGCGGGGTACGAAAAAAAGATAAGAGTGATAAAGGGTGAGGCGGCGGATGTGATTAACTGGCTTGACCCGTATTTTGATTTTGTCTTCATGGACGGGGCGAAAGGGCAGTATATTGAATTTTTGCCGAGGATATTGGAGCTTTTAAGGCACGGCGGCGTCTTGGTGACGGACGACGTGTTATATAAGGACATGACAAACGATGAAAAGGCTGCCGAGGTGCGGCATCGGAAAATTACGATAGTGCAGAGGCTGCGGAAATATTTGAGTGTGATAACAAATCATACGGAGCTGGAAACGACGGTGCTGCAGGTGGGGGACGGGGTTGCGGTGTCATACAGAATGTAGAAATAAGAATGCAGAATGCAGAAATATTGAACAAATTTTGCGGGGCAAAATTTGAATTGAATGAATGGCGGAAGACGCGGGCGGGGCAAGCCCCGCCCCTACAATAGTAATTGCGGCGAAGTGAGTATCGATAATGAAATGGGGAATGAGGGTGAACAGGTGTGAGCTTTTGGCTCCGGCGGGGAATTTGTATAAGTTGAAGATGGCGATAAAGTACGGGGCGGACGCGGTTTATATCGGGGGCGAAGCGTTCGGGCTGCGCGAGGCGGCGGAAAATTTTACGCCCCAAGAGATGCGCGAGGGCATTGAATTTGCGCATAAGTACGGGAAAAAGGTTTACGTGACGGCAAATATTATCGCGAAAAATTCCGATTTGCCGAAAATGCGGAAGTATTTTAAAGAGCTTTACGATATGGGCGCGGACGCTGTTTTGATTGCGGATTTGGGCGCGTTCTTTGTGTGCCGCGAGGCGGCGCCGGAGCTTGAAATACATAT
This sequence comes from Clostridia bacterium, assembly GCA_021202495.1. Classification (GTDB taxonomy): domain Bacteria; phylum Bacillota; class Clostridia; order UMGS1883; family UMGS1883; genus JAJQCX01. Next base: position 19,777 of record JAJQCX010000077.1, read on the forward strand.
AAGCACGCAGGCGAACAACACGAATTTCGAAACGGTGAAGGCGTGGTACAAGTTGGGCGCGAAAAGAGTTGTGTTGGCGCGGGAAATGTCGCTTGAGGAAATAAGAGAGATAAGGGCGAACATTCCGGAGGACTGCGAATTAGAGGCATTCGTGCATGGGGCGATGTGCATTTCGTATTCGGGGCGGTGTCTTTTGTCAAATTACATGACGCACCGCGATTCAAACCGAGGAGCGTGCGCGCATCCGTGCAGATGGAATTACGCGCTCATGGAGGAAAAGAGACCGAACGAATATTTCCCGGTTTTTGAAAACGAGCGCGGAACGTTTATTTTAAATTCAAAGGATTTGTGCATGATTGAGCACGTCGGCGATTTGATAGAGAGCGGCGTGTATTCGCTGAAAATTGAGGGCAGAGTTAAGAGCGAGTATTATGTTGCGACGATAGTTCAGGCGTACAGAAACGCGATTGACGACTATTACGCGGGAAAGCCGTTTGACAAGGGGCTTTTTGACGAGGTCTGCAAGGTGAGCCACAGGGAATATTACACGGGGTTTTTCTACGAGCTGCCCAAAGAAGGGGCGCAGGTTTTCGGCACAAGCTCGTATATCAGAGAGTGCGACATTGTGGGGATTGTGCGCGAATTTAATCTTGAAACGAAAATTGCAAAAGTGGAGCAGCGAAACCGCTTTTTCGTGGGCGATGAGATTGAAGTGATGCGCCCTATGGAGAAATTTTTTGTGCAAAAGGTCGAGTGGCTTAAGGATGAGGACGGGAACGAAATTGACGCGGTGAGACACGCGGCGATGACGTTTTATATAAAGTTAGACCAAGATGCGCCTGTTGATTCGATATTGAGAAAAAAGAAGGGAAATTAAAATGAAATTTTGGAGGCAAAATAAAAATTTTCTCTATTGGGGTGTGACGGCGTTTCTTGTTGTGGCGGCGGCGATACTTTTTAATTGCATCGTTTCGGGATGGAACGAGACGAGCGCGGTGATAGGGACAATTTTGTCGGCGTTGAGACCGATAATTTTCGGAATTGTGTTTGCTTATGTGTTAAACCCTTTGATGAAGCTCTATGAAAATAAGATATTCTACCCGCTGTGTCGCAAAATCATAAAGAAAAACGAAAGGGCGGCGCACAAGACGGCAAGGTCAATTTCGCTCGTTTTGGCGCTTGTGACGGCGTTGGCTATTGTGGCGGGCTTGTTGACAATGATAATCCCCGAACTTTACACAAACATTGAAAAGCTCGTTACAAATATGCAGAGCTATATAAATAACGGTGTGAAATTTTTAAACAGGCTTGAGGAAGATTATCCGGAGATAATGCAGCCTATCATAGAAAGATTTGCGGAATTTTATACGGAGGCTTCGCAGGATCTGCTGACATTTGCGCGCGAAAAGCTGCTGCCTAACGCGAACACGTTTATAACGAACGTGTCGCAGGGGATTTACGGAACAGTGCAGGCGGCGGTCGACGTTATCATCGGAGTGATAGTGTCGGTATATATTTTGTGGGCGAAGGAGCGCTACGGGGCGCAGGCGAAAAAGCTGCTCTACGGCTTTTTCAGCGAAAAAAACGCGGGGAGAGTTATTTCGCTCGTGAGCTACACCGACGAGCGCTTCGGCGGCTTTTTGGTAGGGAAAATTGTCGACAGCGCGATAATAGGCGTGATTTGCTTTGTCGCGTGCTCAATCTTTTCGGTTCCCTATGCGCTGCTCGTGAGCTCGGTTATCGCGGTGACGAACATTATTCCGTTTTTCGGTCCGTTTTTGGGAGCGATACCGAGTATTATATTGATTTTGCTCGTTAACCCGATAAAGGCACTGACGTTTGCGATATTGATACTTATTATTCAGCAGGTGGACGGAAATATTATAGGTCCTAAAGTTTTGGGCGACAGAACGGGGCTTGACAGCTTTGGGGTTATGTTTGCGATATTGCTCTCCGGCGGGCTGTTCGGCTTTGCGGGGCTGATTTTGGGCGTGCCGACGTTCGCGGTGATTTTCGGGCTGATAAATAAGCTTTGCGAGAGAAGGCTTGCGGGGAAAAACTTGCCGACCGAATTGAGCGCATACAGAGGCGACAAGCCGGAAGAAAAGGAGCCGGAGGAGGAACCTCACGAGGAGGAAAAAGAAGAAAAAACGGAAGAATAAAAAGGGAAAAACGAAATATACATATAACAAAAAAGCCTATATTACATAGGCTTTTTTGTTTGGAGGGGTTTTATGCGTCAGGCTGCGGCGGCGGTACTTGCCGCGATTTTGGTAATTTCGATTGGAATGTCGGTTAAGGCGGCGGAGATTGACATAAGCGTGAAGAGCGCGATTTTGGTGGACTGCGATTCGGGGAAGGTGCTCTATGAGGAAAACGCCGACGAACAGCTTGCGCCCGCGAGCGTGACGAAGGTTATGACAATGCTTTTGATAATGGAGGCGATAGAGCGCGGGGAGATAGGCTATGACACTGTCGTAACAGCTTCCGAGCGGGCGAAAAGCATGGGCGGCAGCACGATTTATCTTGACACGGGCGAGCAGATGAGCGTCGATGATTTGTTAAAGGGAATTGCGGTTGCGAGCGGAAACGACGCGTGTGTCGCGATGGCGGAGCATTTGTCGGGGAGCGTGGAGGCGTTCGTCGACGTGATGAACAACCGCGCGGCGGAGCTCGGAATGGTGAACACGCATTTTGTGACGTGCAACGGGCTTGACGCCGACGGACATTACAGCTCGGCGAGGGACATTGCGATAATGAGCCGCGAGCTTTTAAAGCATGAGGACATTTTGCGATACACTGGGATTTGGATGGATTCTCTGCGGGACGGCAAATTTCAACTTGCGAACACGAATAAATTGATAAGATATTACGACGGGGCGACGGGGCTCAAAACGGGGTCGACATCGAAGGCGGGCAACTGCATATCGGCGACGGCGGAGAGGAACGGAACGAGGCTGTGCGCGGTAGTGCTGGGAAGCCCCAATTCAAAGGCAAGGTTTGCGGCGGCGAGCACGCTTTTAAATTACGGCTTTGAAAATTACACATCTGTCGGATCAAGCGCGGGCGAAGCGGCGGGAGTTGTGAAGGTGAAAAAAGGGGAGAGCGAAAATGTGACGTGCGTGCTTGAGGAAGCGTGCCGCGCGACGGTGGAAAAAGGCGCCGCAGGCGTGGTTGAAACGGAGATTGAACTTGCCGAGGAGGCGGAAGCACCGATAGGAAAGGGCGAAAAAATGGGCGTGATGAAGCTAATATTAAACGGAGAAGTGATTGCCGAGGCGGATATTGTTGCGGGGGAGGATGTGCATAGGGTGTCGTTTGGGAAAATGTATATTGAATAGATGAGAATGTGGAGCGGGGCGGCGGGAGGTGTGAAAAAAGA
>JAJQCX010000046.1 GCA_021202495.1 Clostridia bacterium
ATTTTAAAATCCTTCGACCTTGTGCGCAAGCTTTTCACTTACGAACGTGTCGCACAATTATCATCACCGTAACCTCGGCTTCCGGCTCGATTACTTCCCCGTCCGCAACAAATTCAATATTGAACAGTCTGAAATCTACCGCGCTTGTCTCATCCTCTTCCTCCGACAGCAGCATAATTCCCGCGTTGGGATCCGTGCTGTTTTCAATAGGCTCCGTTTCATCCTCTTCGTTCCATCCGTAGAGCGCCGCCGCCTCCGCGTACCGCGCCTTGTATTTTTCGGAGCTTTTGTCATATTCCGAAACCTGCAGCTCCGCCCCGTCCGGAATCCCCGCGTCGTCGCCGTAAGCAACCGTCACAACGTAATCCTCGCCCTCGAACGTCTTTGTGTTGACCTTCGCCGCTTTTATAACAACCTCGGTAGTGCTTTCCGTCGCAACCGTGACCTCTGTCACTTTTTCAATGACCTCCGTCACCTCTTCAACCGTTTCGGTCACGGTCTCCGTGCCCTCGGTCTCGGGCTCCGTTTCGGGCTCCGTCTCAGGCTCCGTAACGACCTCAATCTCAACTGTGTATTCCTCTTCTTCAATATATTCGTCAAACGGCAAAACCCCGTAGCCTATTATGCTGTCGTCAAATAAACTGTATTCGTTTTCGCAAACCGCGTCCCCGTCGCCATCTTCGCAGTCGCCCTCGATAATGTAAAGTATTTCTCCTTCACAATCAACCTCAACGACCACTCCGACCCGATCGGCTCGCCCGTTACCTCCGCTGTCAAAGAACACCACGTCGCCCGCGAGCGGCACATAGTCGCCCGCACTTTCGTAGAGCCCCATCTCGTCAAGCTCCGCCCTCCAAGCGTAAGCTCCCGCCGCCTGCGGAAATTCGCTTTCCGAAATCTTAGCGTAGTACAAGCAGAACGAAACGAACATAGCGTCCCATTTTCCGTATTTGTTGCCGTACCAAGCGCCGTAGCGCGTGTACCCGCGCACGTCGCCCTCGTCGTCAACCTCAAAGTTGGCTTGACTTTCGGTATATCCAAGCTGACTTTCCGCAATTTCCACAACGTCCTTGCGTTCAATCCCTGAAAGCTCCGGCAGCGTCGCCATCCAGTCCGATTTATCCTCAACGTCCGCCGCCTCGTCGCTCAAGCAGGCAATGGTGTGAACGTGCTCTTCCTTTTCACAAACAAGTGTATCTATATAACATTCATCCTGATGAACGTGCCCCGCACGCTCCTCCTCACCGCAAATTAAAACTGTCTCTGTCTCGTAGCATTCTTCCGTGTGTATATGCTCTTCGCCCTCTTCAAGCCCGCATATGTATATTGCCTCGTAGCATTCATCCCCGTGTACATGTCCCTCGCACTCTTCTGATTCGCAAATTAACTCTCCGTCCTCGTCGTAGCACTCGTCCGTGTGCTCGTGCCCCTCGCATTCTTCTTCCTCACATATTAAAACCAATTCCGTGCATTCCTCCGTGTGTACATGTTCTTCACCCTCTTCCAGCCCGCAAATCAGTACCTGCTGCTCCTCGTAACATTCATCCGTATGTACATGCCCTTCATCCTCTTCCATTCCGCACACACACACCCTTTCATAACAGTCCTCCGTGTGTACATGCTCTTCCATCCCGCAAAACGTCTCGTTCGTCATTGCGATTCCCGTGTACTTGAGCCTCCAAACGACGCTCCCCGCCACCATCAGCGCCAATACCATAACGATGCAGGCAAACCGCCGCTTCTCAATTCTCAGCTCTTGAAACTTCTTCAAGTACGTCAACAATATATTACTGAAATCCCCGCGCATAATTCACCCACACCGCCTTTCTGTCAAAATTCTAAAACTGTCCGCCCGTTTTCCACTAACCCGGTCGTAGGGCGGGGGCTGGTCCCCCGCCGTCGTCTACCGCCGCATTAAAATCCGCGACCACCAACCAAAATTCCCCGCCGCCCTACCTCGCGAATCGCCTCAAGCGGCACGCTTGCCGCCGTCTACCTGACATCTTGCACTACATTAACGTTTTTACCGCCAAACTAACAGCTTCATTGTACGGGCGGGGCTTGCCCCCGCCCGCCCGCGCCGCAGCGCGTAAATTCAATCCAAATTCCGCTCCGCGGAATTTGCACCACAACTCCACACTCCACACTTCACACTCCACACTCCAGTTTCGGCTCAGCCGAAACTCAATGGCCAAACTTTAAACATAACCTTCCCCACCAACTGATCCTTCTCAATGCACCCAATCGCGCTGCTTCTCGAATCGATCGACGTCGTCCGATTATCCCCCATCACAAAATATCTGTTGTCGGGCACCTGACAGGGCAATTCAATGTCACACTCCCCAAGCGCTTTGTTTGTCACATAATCCTCTTCCAGCGCCTCACCGTTCACCGTCACATTTCCGTCCTCGTCAATGTCCACAATGTCTCCCGGCGTTCCTATAACCCTCTTCAATAATAACTTGTTCTGATAGTAAAACCCGCACAAATCGCCCGTCTCGAGCTTCCCGACCTTAAAAAGCACAATCACATCCCCATCGGATAACGACGGCTCCATGCTGCTGCCGGAAACCTGCAAAACAGGCACAAACAGCGTTGCCGCCAAGACAGCCACCGCCGCGACAATTACCAATATGTATATCGTGTTGAACATCGTACCGCGAAACTTTTTCCTATACTGCAGCCGCTCTCTTTCCGCCGCCACAGCCTCCTCCGTCGGTATCTCCGCTCTCCTTATCCTCACATCTTTATTTTGCTTTTTCATCTATACTCTCAGCTTCCCCACTATGTCCTTATAAAATCCACCCACGCCGCAATCCCAATCTCCTGCGCCGCAGCGCATCATTTCAAATTCGGCTTCGCCGAATTTGATCCATCATTGTTAATTATCAATTGTCAATTCTTAATTCTCTTCTCCGCCTCTCTTATCATCTCTTCCGCTCTCACCCTTGCCCCTTCCAAAATCTGCTCCGCCTTGAGCCTGTTTTCCTCCTGCATTTCCCTCACCGAGCTTATGTATTGCTCCGCCGCCCGCTCCGCATCCTCAAAAATGCTGTTCAGCGCAACCGCCGCCTCCGCAATGCTGCCCGCCTTCTCTATCTTTATGCTCTTATCCTCAAGCCTTTTTTTCAAATCCTCATTTTCCGCCCGCAGCCCCTTCTCGTTCTGCTGCAAAGCGTATATAATCTCAATTAACTCCATGCGGCTCATCTTCCGCAGCTCTTTCTCCTGCATACCCCGACCCCGTTCCTCTATACTCCCGCGTTCTTAATCTGCAAACCCGCCTCACTAACATCTCAATCGTAGGGGCGGGGCTTGCTCCGCCCGCTCTGCCTGACGTCTCCCACTACATTACTTATAAAATCCACTTCCGTCGCAATCCCATTTCCCCGCGCCCGCAGGCGCACATAATCCAAATTCGGCTCCGCCGAATTTGCTCCATCATTCTTAATTATTAATTCTTAATTCTACATTCCATTGTAC
>JAJQCX010000035.1 GCA_021202495.1 Clostridia bacterium
AAGTGTTTATACAGAGACACTTGAAAAATTATCTGTAAATCTTATTATACGAGGTGACACATTATGATTAAATTCAACTTCAATAACCCCACGAACATCGTTTTCGGCAGCGGCTCGTTAAACGAGCTCAAAAACCAAAAAATGCCCGGCAAAAAAGCCATGCTTTTAACCTCAAACGGCAAATCCGTAAAGCAAAACGGCTATCTTGACCGCACCGCCGAGCAGCTCACGGCAGCAGGCGTTGAATACGCCGTATGGAGCGGCATCATGGAAAATCCGCTCAAGGAAGCTATCATGGACGGCGCGGCGTTCGCAAAGGAAAATAAATGCGATTTCATTGTCGCGCTCGGCGGCGGTGCCGTGCTCGATTCGGCTGTCGCAATCTCCGCCATGGCGACAAACGAAGGCGATTTGTGGGACTATGTCTTCGGCGGAACAGGCGGCTGCAAGCCCCTTTCAACCCCCGGACTTCCCATCGTGACCATCACCACAACCTCCGGCACAGGCTCGGAAATAAATTGCTGGGGCGTCATCTCAAATTTGGAGACAAACGAAAAATCGGCTTCGGCGATCCTTGTCTCACTCCCGCTTTAGCAATCGTCGACCCCGAGCTTATGACAACCGTTCCGCCGAAATACACAGCCTTCCAAGGCTTTGACGCGCTCTTTCACAATACCGAGGTCATGATGTCCAACGGTGTCAACATTTTGAGTGAAGCAATCGCCCTCTCCGCAATTGAAAACATCGCAAAATATCTTCCCCGCGCGGTTGCAGACGGCAGCGACCTTGAAGCGCGCGAACACGTTGCCTACGCAAGCACCATGGCAGGCATAACAATGCAGCTCACCTCCACTACCGCGCAGCACAGCATGGAACACTCCATGAGCGCATACCACCACAACCTCCCCCACGGCGCGGGGCTTATCATGATTTCCGTCGAATTTGCACGCTTTTTCATCGAAAAACACGCCTGCGACGAACAATTTATCAAAATGGCAAAGGCAATGGGCATTTCCAATGCCGACAAGCCGGAGGATTTCATCACCGCGCTTTTAAATCTTCAAAAGGAATGCGGCGTTGACAACCTCAAAATGAGCGACTACGGCATCGACCGAAGCGAATGTATGGCCCTCGCCAAAGGCGCAAGAAGTATGCAGGGCGGCTTATTCCTCGCAAACCCCTGTGAAATGACCGACGACGACTGCGCCGGCGTATTTGAAAAAGCGTACAGATAAACTAAATTGATGAAATTTATTTGAAGAAACAGATGCACATCATAACGCAAAAGGAGGTCGTACTTGATAATGTTATCCGAAAAATATATCAATCAATACACAGCCGAAATATCGCAGGCAACAGAACAAATAATACAAGACGCACCTCCTCTTTGCGAATTGAAATATTTTTGGGGAGATGTTGAAAAATATTTCAGCTTATCTCCGCGCTCCGATACTAAACCAAATATCATCGTTTGGGGAACGACATTTCCCGAGGAGCTTATTTACGCGTTTGACGTATCTCCGTGCATAATTGCGGGAGGCAGTCTTGCCGTCTCCGCACTTACGGACGATGAGCTTCCGCGCGACACCGACGCGATAAGCCGTTCGGCATACGGTATTTTGGCAAACAAATTAACGGAAAAATCATTGGTCATTATTCCGATTACAGATGACAGCAGCCGAAAAATATCATATATATTGAAATCAAAGGGCGTTAAGGTTTATACGGTTGACATTCCGCCTGCCGGCAGCGATACTGCGCGTGCGGCTTGGAGCTATCAAGCCGAGCTTTGCGCGGAGGCAATTGCAAAGCATCTTAAAAGACCGTTTTCAAAACGCCGCTTCAAAAGCGCCTGTACTCTTGTATATCAGGCAAAAGCGGCGCTTCGGGATTTTACGGCACTAAGCCTCTCAAGAAGCAATCTTATCCCCGATACACTTCGTATGTTTATAGCGTACAGCTATTACTGCACGGAAAATATCGCACAGTGGACAAATAATTTGCGACAGCTAAGCGAGAAAATAAAAGAGCTTGACGAAGATGGCGCAAGTAATAAAAACAGCGTGCTAATCGTCGGCTCGCCGATATATTTTCCCAACTTCAAAATTCCGTATTTGTTGAAAGACGCGGGACTGCGCATTGCGGCAAATATTGATTACGCGGCAATACGCGCGGTAAATCCTTTGAAGCCGAACAAGAGCTTTTCCGATGTTATGAATGATTATTACGAAAATGACTGCTCGGGCGCATACGCCGTAAACGACAGGCTTTACAGATATGTAGAGGAAGCCGCACGCCGTTTCAAACCGGACGGAATTGCGTTTCACATTTTAAAGGGACAAATTGAATACGACTATGAATTGAGCCGTATGGAAAATATGTTCAATGAAAAAAATATTCCCGTTTTCAGATTGGAAACCGATTACAACAAGCAGGATATTGAACAGCTCAGAATAAGAGCGGAGGCGTTTGGCGAGGTATTGCAGCAGAGAAAATACGCGGAGGTGAAACCAATATGAGAAGTAAGAAAATAGGACAGGTATGCGTTTGGGTTATTTGCATACTGTTGACCGTCGGCGCGTTTTTCGCAAAGGATTTTGTACTGTATGATTTTCATTTGCTCGTTTCCGATTATACATATGAGGAAAGCTCCGAGGACAAGCCGGCATATGCGGATACCGCGTTTTGGTTTTCATACGGAGATGACAGGGCAATACAATACGGTTTGGATGAGGGCGTAAACTACGACGATATAACGCTGTACGCAAAAACGGAAACCGACGTTTTGCGCGTGTCCGATGCGGACGAATACCCGTTCAGCGAGGATTTTATCGGCTATTTGATTGCTGTGGTTCCTCCGCAAACGCAGATAATTAACGGAGAAGAAAAGACAGTCTATGATTTTGCGAGAGCGGATTTCGGACCGCATACATTTGAGCTGACTCCGAGGGCGTTTAATTCTGAGGAAATAGCATTTGAGCTTGCCTTTGAGGAAAGAAATCGGATACAAGTATTCTATAAAAACGAGCTTCTGACAAATGAGCAGATTACCGTTATCGGCTCGGACGGCTCGGAACATATATATACAACCGACTCCGACGGATATATAGAGGATTTTCCCATCAAATACATCCGAAACGGCTTTACGGCATCCTATGAGCCTGACGGAACAAGCGTATACCGTATGTCCTATGCCTTAGAGGATTACTCATATTTCACCACGCATTTCTATAAGGCGCATTTGCCTATTTTGGTTGTTCTTTTGATAACCGCGGTATGTATCGTATGTGTGTGCCTTATCAGAAAGCTGTATGAAAAGAAAAAATCCCCGCGTCAATGCGCCGGAAAACGCTCCGTAAAATTCGGAAATGATTTGCGCGGCACGACAAGCTCAAAATTTTTGCTGATACGTTGGCTGTTTCTCATATTCGGATTCTTTTGGTGGACATATGCCGGAAAGCTGATTTCGGGAGGTCAGG
>JAJQCX010000006.1 GCA_021202495.1 Clostridia bacterium
TATTGATACTATTTTCAGTATAGCACGGAAGAATTTGAAATGCAAGCTTTTTTAAATAATTTTCATAAAATTTTGATAAAACTCACTCCGATTTGGGTAAAAATTTCAAAAAATTGTCGATAAAAAAGGGAATTTTTTTGATACAGGCAGGTACAGGTTCTTGTATGGCTCAGGAGGCGAAGGATAGGCGTGGCCGGCGGCTGCGAAAAGCGGCTTTGTGAGGGGTGAGGATGAAATTTTCACAAAGGCGGTTTTCACAGCCGTGGGATAGTCGGGGAGAAGCAAATCCCCAAGCGAAGGAGGTGTATGTTTATGGCATATCAAAGGCATGAAATGAATGTGTTGTTGTTTTCAAAAAAGGACGATGTGTTTGCCGACGAGGACGTTGATCTTACTTCGGAGAACGATAACGAGTGGGACGACAGCAATGGCAGCTACAGCGGCAGCGACGATCCGGACGGCAGCTTCGATTGGTAACCTTTTTAAGTGTGAAGTGTGGAGTGTGAAGTTGCGGAACAAATTCCGCAGAGCGGAATTTGGATTTGAAGCGCCTGCGGCGCGGAAAGGGCGGAGCAATCAGCAATCAGAAATTGCGGCAGTTCGCATTGTTTACATGAAAACGAAAAAAACATTCATTTCAAAAAAATTCAATCTTAGTAGGAGGAGAAACAAAATTATGAGACAAGAACAAAGTCGGAGAAAAACTCCGGCGGCAAGAATTTTAAGCCTTGCGTTGGCGCTTTGCATGATTGCGGCATTTGTGCCGGCATTTACGCTGACGGCAGGGGCGGTAGGAGCTATTACCGTTGACGATACAACGCTCATTTACGACACTACCGCATTGGCTACAGATTCAACATGGTTTGCGTTTGAATTTGAACTCGGAGCGATAAGCAGCTTCAAGGACTTTGGCTTTGTTGACGCTGACGGCTATACGTTCGCGGGTGCCTGCGACGCATGGTTCAGCGGCGACGGCTTTTATGTAGCCGACGGTGAACGCAGTCTTACATTGGGTTCGGATTTCGAAAGAACATCGTCTCAGGCAGTAGGCAACATTAAGTATAACACCTATGGTGACGGAGCAATGGTTCGCGCGGTTGTAGTGAAAGATACAAGTGAGGGTACATATTCCGTTACGTATTACGTGGTTGTTGACTCAACAGCGACATCATTCGGAACGGTTTACTACACATCCTCCACAGGACCGAACGGTATTGCGCTTCCCGACCAGTGGGATTATACCGGTTCAGGCAGCGGTGTAACGGCAAGCACGTCGGGAACAGCGTTTGACAACTTCACTGTTTATGCCGGCGACGATGCTGATAATATCACTTTTGACGACACTACGCTTGTATACAGCCCCGATACGGTTATCGATACATCGGCGTATGAGTACTATGTATTCGAATTCGACCTCGGAGCGATAAGCAGCTTCAAGGACTTTGGCTTTGTTGATGCTGACGGCTATACGTTCGCGGGTGCCTGCGACGCATGGTTCAGCGGCGACGGCTTTTATGTAGCCGACGGTGAACGCAGTCTTACATTGGGTTCGGATTTCGAAAGAACATCGTCTCAGGCAGTAGGCAACATTAAGTATAACACCTATGGCGCCGGCGCAACGGTTCGCGCGGTTGTAGAGAAAGATACAACTGAGGGTACATATTCCGTTACGTATTACGTGGTTGTTGATTCAACAGCGACATCGTTCGGAACAGTTGAATATACGTCAGAAGCAGGACCGAACGGTATTGCGGTTCCCGCAGGATGGAATTATGGCGGTTCGGGCAGCGGCGTAACGGCAACAAATGCTAACTATGCATTTGAAAACTTTAAGGTTTACGCGGGCAATTATCCCGCATCGACAAACACTGTAACGGTTACATACACAGCCGGCACAGAAACTGCTAAAACAGAAACAATCACATATGATGCAGATACTTATCCCAGCGGTTACACGTTCAGCGAATACTATTATTCTGTTGATGGTGCCAACACACTGTATTATGCGGCAGAGCAGACTCTTTCGGAAGATACAGAAATTGCAATGACGGCACTTGGCAATCCCGATGTGAGCAGTTATGCGAAGGATGGCGTTATAGAAGATGACGGTACGCAGTATACGATTACAAGCGACAACCTCATTCCGAACGGCGACTTCACATATGGGCTGAACGGTTGGTTCAATGGTCTTGGAAATACGCCGACAAGCAGCTATTTCACCGTTAACAGCGATGGAACCATAACAAGTGTACAAAACAACGGTAACGGTACTGCTGCTTCGATTTGCAGAAGCTGGGCTATTGAATCCGGAAAGACATATCTTTTGACCTATACGGACACTATGTCCAGCGGCGATGCTAATTATCGTAAGGTTTCGCTTGCAGCTGCGACGGGTACGGCTGAAACGAGTGTTATTAATGCCGCTTCGACAGGCGACACGGCGCTTGTATTCACAAATTCCGACGGCTATGCTTATGTAAAGGTTAATTTCCGTTGGCTCGGAACAGATACTTTCGGTAACTTCGGTCTTTATGAACTTGAAGAAAATACGGATGCATCTGCGACTGTTACGGTAGAGTATCAGGTTGACGGAACAACCGTTACAAGCGCAACAAAGACGGTTGTAAAGGGCAACACGGCTTCGTTTGATGCGATAAGCAATTATGTTTACAACGGTAAGTATTACAGTGCGGATGCGTTGAGCTATGAAAGCGTAAGCGAAGATGCGACGTATTATGTTGAGCTTGAAGTTGACGACAGCAAGTATGCGCCGACGAGCGACTTTTCTTATAACTTCTATACGAACGAGGTTATTTGGGCGGGCGACAACGGATTTACAAGCTCTGACGCAGAGGCTACGATTTCAATCGGCTGGAACAACCTTCGTCAGACGATTATGACGTTCGACGTTTCCGATTTGCTGGATGACGACACGCTTATTGAAAGCGCGGTGCTCAACATGAACATCGGCTACAAGAACGTTGCGGATTATGTAATCGCGGCGATTGATCCGTCCTTTGTTGACACGGAAACGCCTTCTATGTATACAACAAGCTACAGCTGGACATACAGCGACATTTCGACGGCGCTTTCGACATTGAGCGCGGTTACGGTTGCGAGCGGCACGAGCAGCACGGGCTGGAACGCTATCACGCTTGACCTTTCAAACGCGAACGATTTGATTGATGAAGACGGAACGCTGGCGCTCTTCATCTACACGGACAACACAACATACGGTCAGTTCTACACATACAGTGCGACGAGTGATTATCCGCCGTACCTTGACAGTGCGGAAACGACGACGGCGGTAACGTATACGGTGAAGTATGTGGACACCGAAGGCAATGCGCTTGACAATGACGGAACATACAGCACGACGTATGATAACACAATCGGTTATGATGATGAGGTGATTGTGCCTTATGTTACAATTCCGTATTTCACGGGGTACATATTCACGTCGA
>JAJQCX010000092.1 GCA_021202495.1 Clostridia bacterium
AAGACGCTTTGGTTTTTGACGATTTTACGCGCAGGGCTTCCTCCTCCCCCGCTCCCCCTCCGCCGAGAAAACGCTCCGCGTTGTCTCGGCGCTCTTTTCAGCGCATAACGTCATTTCGAGGCTGAACTATTACTTACATATCGCTTTACTTTCCGCTTTCGTATTTAATACCTTTGGGCTTTTTCTCAAAATGCACACGCAGTAAAATGAGATACAGTATCACAAAAATCACCGTGTCCAAAACGGCGCACGACAGTGCTCTCGCAAACATAATCGGCAGAAGTTCCGCCTCTCTTATTATCATCGACAAAACCGCAAAAATCGCCTCATACAAAAACGCCGCCACAAAGCACATAGGACAAATAAGTTTCATCTTTTTAATGTAGAGCGTATTCACAAAAAGCGCGCACGCGAGCGACAAATACATAAAAAGCAGCGTATTCAGCCCAAAGACCGCGCCCGAGAGCAAATCCGCAAATATCCCCGCTGCAAACGCCAAAACGACGCTTTCGGGCTCGGGTGCAATAACCGTTATCGCCAAGAGCAGCGCCAAAGCGTAATCCGGCTTCACGCCCCATATTCTGAAATTTGAAAGCACGCAGCTCTCCAAAATGATAACCGCCGCCGTGAGTATAATTTTAAATGTACGGTTCATCTTTATCTCCCAACCAAAACCTCGCTTAACGCGTTAAATTCCACTTCCGACTCAATTATCGCCGAAAGCGTCAGCCCGTTGTCGTCGTCAGAAATTTCAACAACATATCCCACGTAAACGCCCTTAGGATATATGCTCCCCGAGCCCGATGTCTCAATCCTGTCGCCCACTACGATATTCGCGTCCTTTGAAACATAGTTCAGCCTACACCGTCCCTCGAGCGCCAGCTCATAGTCACCCTCCAAAACACCTCTGTCGCCCGTTCTGGCGCACACCGCGCCGATTGAGGACTCAACGTCCGTTATCTCGCGCACCTTCGCCCATGTCAGCCCCACCTCGGAGACCGTTCCCACAAGCCCCTGCGCGCTCAGCACAACGTCGTTCACCTGAACCCCGCTCGCCGAGCCCTTGTCAATGGAAATTGTGTTGTACCAATTGTCGCTCTCGCGCCCGATAACGCGCGCCCCCTGCAGGTTCAGCTCGCTCGATTCCGCCTGCATATCCAAAAGCGCGAGCAGCCGCTCGTTTTCAGCCTTATAGGCTTCAATGTCCGACTTTTCATTTTCCATCTGCGCCAGCGTCGCACGGAGCATTTCATTTTCCTCCGCGTATCTGCTCGCGTTCACAAACGAATCGATAACATCCGTCGTCTTCGAGTAAACCGCCGAAAACAAGCTGCGAAACGGCTGTGAAATAATATTCGCCACATTCGACGCCACGCCCGCGCGCCCCGCCGAAAGCGTAGAAAACGCCGTTGCCGCCAAAATAACCGCGCTTATAATCGCAATCGTCATCAAAAATTTCTTAGAAAACTTGTTCATATCAGTCACAAATCCTTTTGATATTACAGTACACCCACGCTTTTCCTCCCCACGTCACGCCGTAGGCGTGTAAGAGGGGAGGGGGACCGCCCGCCAACGGCGGGTGGTGGTGGGGTCTCTAACGTTACTTTCAAATCCCGCTTTACATCAGCTCGCGTTCCACAATCTCCGATACCTCTTATCCGACAGCACCTTTTCCTCGCCGCGCAACGCGCACCTTATCGGATTTTGTATCACCGCCGCCTTAAAGCTCGTCTTTTTCGCTATCAAATCGGCAATTCCGTATATACTCGCGCAGCCGCCCGTCAGGGCAATTCCGCTTTCCATAACGTCGCTCAAAAGCTCCGACGGCGCTTTTTCGAGCGCCAAGATAACCGCTTCCGTTATGTCCGCCAAAACCTCTTCAATCGCCTCGCGCACTTCCTCCGAATTAATTTCAAAACTTTTCGGCAGCCCCGAAAGCATATCGCGCCCGATGTATTTTCCTCGCGCGATTTCAGGACGTTCTATGGCGCACCCGAGGTCGTTTTTTATCCTTTCCGCCGTGTTGTCACCCACCAAAACGTTATAGTTTCGCTTCACATACGCGGCGATTGCCGCGTCCATGTCCTCTCCGCCCTTTTTAATCGAAATGCCCGTCGCAATGTTTCCCAACGCGATAATCGCCGCGTCGGTCGTCCCGCCGCCAATGTCCACAACCATGCTTCCGGTGGGCGTCGCAACGTTCATTCCCGCGCCTATCGCCGCCGCCATCGCTCCCTCGACAACGTAAACGCTGTTCACGCCGAGGTTTTTCACAACCTCGGTTGCGGCAAGCCGCTCCATCTGCGTCGCGTTCGACGGCACAGTGACAATAGCGTCGATTCCCGTGAACACGGCTCTCTTAAACGCCTTTTTCATCAAAAGCTTCACCATGCCCTCCGTCGCGGAATAATCAGCAATCACCCCTCCGCGAAGCGGCTTCACCGTCGCAATATTTTCCGGTGTTTTCCCGCACGCCTCCTTTGAGGGCGTGCCCGCGTCCGTTATAATGCTGTTTTCAATATCTATCGTCACCACGCTCGGCTCGCTCAACGCCGCGCCGCGCCCGAGCGCCGCAATCGCCGTGTTTGACGTCCCAAGGTCAATACAAATTCCCCGCATAATCAATCCTGCCTTAAAATATCAATTCCGAAATCGTTTTTCATCATCACAGACAGCGCGCATATCGGCAGCCCTACAACATTATAAAAATCGCCGTCGATTTTTTCAATAAAAAGCCTGCCCTTGCCCTGTATGCCGTAGGCTCCCGCCTTGTCCATCGGCTCGCGCGTGTCAACGTAGCACTTTGCCTCATCCTCCGAAATCCCGCGAAACTTCACCCGCGTTTTTTCATACCGCGCGCTCGCCTCGCCCGTCCTGCCCGAAATGACGCAATAACCCGTGTAAACCTCGTGCCATTTGCCAGAGAGCATCATCAGCATCGCGAGCGCCTCCTTTTTGTCGTGCGGCTTGCCCATTGCTTTTC
Organism: Clostridia bacterium; assembly: GCA_021202495.1. GTDB lineage: Bacteria > Bacillota > Clostridia > UMGS1883 > UMGS1883 > JAJQCX01. The sequence goes on from JAJQCX010000092.1 coordinate 2,984, forward strand.
CGTCACACACCACCATTGTGTCCGCCGCTATCACAAAATCGTTCTTCCCCGCGCAGCGCGCCACGTCCGCACCCTTTAAAAGCGCCGTCTCCATCACTCTTTGTTCAATTTTTTCCGCCTTAACCTGCGCCTCATCGGCACAAGACGGCACAATTACGGGCTTTATGCCCACCGCCTCCAAAATTTCCTTCCTTCTCGGAGACGCCGACGCCAAAATAATGCTCACAATAAAGACCCTTTCAATTTCAGATAACATTACTTATTTATCATATCACATATATAATTTTTTTGCAACCAAATCTTTTATCATTCCCGCCTCTTTTTCAAGCGTCCCGCTTGACCATTCTCGCGCACGAAAGAATACCTATACCCTCAATTTCATTCTCGCGCTCGCGCCGCAACGCATTCGCCATATTGACACGGAAGTTTGACACTTGCAAAGCCTTCAACGTTCCAAAAGTCTTGAAATAATGAAATT
>JAJQCX010000174.1 GCA_021202495.1 Clostridia bacterium
ATTTCATAAAATCGCCGTAGTGCTTTTTTAATATTCCCTCAAAGCCGCTCGGCAGGGGAAATTCCTTCCCCTCAAATTCCGACTTAACGCTTTTTTCATACCACTCTTTTTCGTAAACGTCGCCGAACGCGTCCATCGCCGAATGTGTGCTCATAACCTTTGTTTTGCCCTTTTTGTCAAACATTTTTGCCGCACCGTCATAGAGTTTTGCCGTCTTGTAAAGCGGTACAAGCTTCCCTATTTTTGAAAGCACGCCTATCACGATTTTTTGCCCCGCGGAATACTTGTCATAGTCAATTTTTCGCCTGTGCCCCATCGCAAGCCCGTATATCAAAATGAGTAACCCCGTATGGAGCTTCTGCCCCGCCTTTGTGTTAGGAACATCGTCAATCACAAAAATGTCAAGCGCGGGATGCGAATACCGCCTGCCGTAAAATACGGCGTCTTCACTGTCTTTATCAACAACGGCTTTTTTGTATATTATTTTCGGCACAAAATCATAAAATGCTTCGTCGCCCTTTTCAGCCGGGATTATCAGCTCAAAATCCTCGTCGAAATATTTTTTCCCAATCTTTAAAAATTTATCGTATTCATCCCGCAGCATGCATATGTCCGCGTCGTCGTCCCACGGGATAAGCCCATGGTGCCTCACGGCTCCCAAAAGCGTGCCCGCGTCAAGCATGTAGCCGGCATCGATTTCGTTCATCACCGCATCGGCTTTTTCCAAAAGCTCAAGCGAAATTTCGTGCAGCCTTGCGAGAATTTCATCATTCGTCAAAATTTATCCTTCTCTCCTCAACCACCAGCGGACGATTCATCACGCGGCTGTTTATGCTCATTATATATTCGCCCAAAAAGCCGATGAACATCAGCTGCACCGCGCCCAAAAAGAACATACCTATCAGCATCGGCGCAAGCCCCGCCGCAAACCTGTCCCAATAGATGAGCTTTAAAATAAGATAAACAATTCCTATCACCGCGCTTAACGCCGCAACGATAAAGCCCGCAAACGACGCCAAACGCAAACCGATTTTCGTGTATGAAGTAATGCTAAGCATTGCCGCATCGTAAAGCGAATACCAATTGTTCGAGGTTTTCCCCGCGCGGCGCTTTGGCTGCTCGTATTCAATCTCGCACCTTTTCCCTCCGAATTCCGCCACAACGCCGCGCAAAAACGGCATTGGGTCTTTAAGATCGCACAGCGTTTCGATAAAGCTCTTGCCATAGAGCGCAAAGCCTGTGAAATGCTCAATCTGCTCCACGTCGCTCATTTTTTTATCGCCTTGTAATAGAGCGTGCGCAGCGCGTAAACGACATGGCTTTCGCGGCTTGACGTCTTTATCCCGCACACAATGTTATATTTTCCCGTTTCCCACGCCTTCACAAACTTGGGTATCATCTCCGGCGGGTCCTGAAAATCCGCCGCAAGCAGCACAGCGCAGTCGCCCGACGCCTGCATCAGCCCGTAATACGGACTGTTAAACTGCCCGAAATTTTTTATATTAAAAATCGCCTTGACGCACTTATCCTTTGCGCATATCGCCTCAATTTTTTCTCTTGTCTTATCTTTCGAGCAGTTATCGATAAAAATAATCTCTCTTTCGTAGCCCGAAAGCTCCTTTTCAAAAAGCTCCTTCAAGACGTTTGCCATCGCTTCAACGTTCTCTTCCTCATTATATGTCGGCACAACAACACTGATTTTCGTCACAGCTTCATCCCTCCGCAGAATAACACTATATCAAAAAACCTCCCTTTTGTCAACTTTTGTACGCATTTTTTAAAAAATTCTCTGTCACACACGATTATGAATTTTTACGCGTCATTATTGACAAAACTCCCTTAAAATTATATACTGTATGATGTTTGAAAAGGAGTTGCCTTAAAATGAAATATTTATCGCAAATAAAACCAAAACCTCTGCCGCTTGTCATTTATTCATACGTCGCGCTGCCGTTTGTCATCTTCGCGTTTTTCATGAAGTGGTATTTTGCGGTTCCCGCTGCGCTTATTGTCGTCTTGTCGGTTCTTTTGGCGGCTAATTCGGCGGAATGCGTCGGCGAAATTGAATTTTCAAAAAACGATATTTTCAAAATAGTCGGCGGACTTATTTTTATTCTTTTATTGGTTCTTCTTTCGGGAATCGGCAATCTCGCGTGGCAAAATCAAGACCATGCCACGCGAAACACTCTCTTTCAAATTTTAGTTGAGCAGTCCTGGCCTCCCGTTTCCGAAAGCGAAAACGGCTTTGTCGCTCTTTGTTACTACATCGGCTTTTGGCTTCCCGCAGCTCTTATCGGCAAGCTGACTTCGCTTTCCGTCGGTTTTGTTTTTCAAATTTTGTGGGCGGCGTTTGGCATCGCACTCATTTGGCTTCTGATATGCTCGGCTCACAAAAAGGTTGTGCTCTATCCGCTTTTCATTTTTCTCTTTTTCAGCGGACTTGACGTTTTCGGCTACGAGATTGTCTCGCGTATCTTTACCATGACGTCAACCCAAGTCGGCGCATGGGGCGGCATGGGCAATTATCCTTCCTACACATACCACATCGAATGGTGGGGCGGCTTTTATCAATATTCGTCGCACATAACGCAGCTTTTCTGGGTATTCAATCAGGCGCTCCCCGTATGGCTTTCAACCGCGCTTTTAATCTCCGAAAAGAGCAACAAAAACCTCGTTTTTATCATGGGGCTCACGCTTCTTTCAAGCACTCTGCCCTTTATCGGACTCATTCCTATTTTTCTCTGGTGTGCGTTTTCCTCACACGAGAGTTCGACATTTAAACGTCCGTGCGTCAAAACATTTGACGCTGCGTTTTTCTCTCTTTTCACCGTACAAAACTTTTTCGGCGGCGGCGTGGCAGGCATAATATCGTTCCTCTACCTTCGCGGGAACATCAATTCCGCGTCCTCGTCCGCAGGAGCGTCCGCTGGCGAAAGCCCTTTCACAAATCCCGCGTTTTACATCATGCTTGTACTTTTTGCGATTCTCTTCTTTGTTTTGAACCGCAGCTTCCGCACAAATCCTATTTCTTTCGTCGCATTTGTTCCCATGTTGGCGGTGTCCTATCTTTTCGCTTCGGTAAGCCGGCTTCGCGAGGAATATTACATTCTCTTTATCATCTTTGAGGTCATAGCTCTGCTTACCCCGCTATACCCCGCGTTCAAATCTTCATCGCTCTATTGGATTATTGCCTTTTCGCTTCTTATCATTCCGTTTTTCACGGTCGGCAAATCGATTGACTTTTGTATGCGCGCCTCAATCCCCGCGCTCTTTACAACGTCTCTCATGGCAGGCTTTGCGCTTAAAGAATATTTTGCGCAAAAACGCTTTGTCGCCGCAGCTATTCTTATTGTCATTCTCATAATCGGCGCGGTAACACCCCTGCACGAAATTCTCCGCTCAATCATTGCCTCATCGGGCGAATTTGAAAATTCGTTCAAATCCGTCCAATCGG
>JAJQCX010000012.1 GCA_021202495.1 Clostridia bacterium
CCCTTTTTCAGTACTGCCCACTAACCGCTAATCAGTACGCCTTAACTATCCTTATCCTTCCGAACCTATCCTCTTTATCCGAAATAATAATGCGTCTGCCGCGCGCGTTGAGAGCTTTGCCGCTTTCGCAGCTTACAAGCCTCATCCCGCCATCCTCTTCCTCAATGTTCCACAGCATATTCGTATCGCCGGAAACCTCGCGCATAACGCCGTCGTTTCGCAGCGCTCTCCCGCTCCGCTTATTTACAAGCAAAAACGCGTTTCCCTTGGGAAGCAAATTCCATATGAGCCGCTCGTCCTTATATGAAAGGCGCGACGCGAATACGTCATAGCCGTCGCTTGCGAGGTACGATGTAAATTCGTCCGTCATAATGCGCACGTCGTTCGACTCCGCGCTCGCCGTTCTGTAGGTTTTTGTCGCCATGTCAAAGCAAATCTCGTCCTGCCATTCAATCGAGCACTTGCCGTCCTCGTCAAAGAAAATGGGCAAAAACACATAGCCCGAATTGTCATAATCCGTAGGATCCCAGCGGTCGCCGACGTAAATATAATTGTCGCCGAGCTTTAAAACATATGTAGGCTGCGTGTTGTACGTCACAGCGTCGCCGAAATTCTCAATCGCGCTCCAGCGTCCTTCTATCGAGTTTGCATACGAAACGCCGCCCTGATTGGGGTTCCAGCCCGTACACATCGGCGAGAGCATGTAATACTTTCCGTCACGCTCAAAAACCGCCGGCGCTTCGCGGTACTGCCCCGGCCACAGCGCCTTTACCTGCTCATCTATCGCCATGTAGTCGTCGCTTAGGCGGTAAACGCACATATCGGCGTTGTCGCGTCCCGTGCTGATAAAATACGCCGTGCCGTCTTTGTCCTTAAAGATTGTGCAGTCGCGGCTCATGTTTCCCGCGGGACGAAACGCGCCGCGATAAACATAATTTCCGTCGGGCGTGTCGCAGGTCGCGATTGCGCAGCATGCGGCGTTGTAGTCGTGCCCGTTTTCGTAGTGCATCCACATAACGTACTGCTTTGTTTTTTCGCAGTAAATAACCTTCGGGCGCTCGATGTTCGCGCCGCGCCCCTTTGAATCCATGTCAAGCTCCGTTCTGACGTAATAGGGCTTTCTTTCGGAGCTTAAGCGCAAAACGACGTTGCGGAATTCCCACGTCATCAAATCGCGGCTACGATAGCACGCGACGCGCTTGTCGCCCTCGCGGACTTCTCCGAACATATAATAAAATCCGTTGTCCTCCAAAAAGCCCGCTCCGTGAGCGTGAAGAACCTTGCCGTCGGTATCCGTCATCGGCATACCGTTGCGAATAGATGTAACCATATAAATTTTTTCTCCTATTTCTATCTTTTATCAATCGGCACATACGAAGTTCTTGTCGAAAGCGACTTATATGCCGGTCTTATAATTCTCGACGAAACGGTCATTTCCTCAATGCGGTGAGCGCACCAGCCGGGTATTCTCGCCATTGCGAACATGGGCGTGTAAACGTCGGGAGATATATTAAGCATACTATAAACGAATCCGCTGAAAAAGTCAACATTCGGAGAAAGAATTTTGTCGCTTTTTCTTATCTCGGCGAAGAGCTCCGGCGCAAGACGCTTTATAATGCGGTAAAGCTCCATTTCGTCCTCGCGATCCTTTTCCTTGGCGAGCGCCGCAGCGGCCTCCTCCAAAATGACGGCACGGGGGTCTGAAATTGTGTAGACAGCGTGCCCCAAGCCGTAAACAAGCCCCGAGCGGTCGTAAGCTTCCTTATTTATAATCTTTATCAGGTGCTCGCGGATTTCCTTTTCGTTTGTCAATGATGAAATGTGCGCCTTGATGTCGTCGATCATGCCCATAACCTTGGCGTTCGCGCCGCCGTGACGCGGACCCTTGAGCGAGCCTATCGCCGCGGTAATCGCGCTGTAGGTGTCGGTGCCCGAGCTTGATACAACGTGCGTCGCAAAGGCGGAGTTGTTGCCGCCGCCGTGCTCCGCGTGAAGTATCAGCGTCAGATCGAGCACTTTCGCCTCAGTTTCCGTATATGCGCTGTCAGGGCGCATCATGTGCAAAAAGTTTTCCGCCGTCGAAAGATTTTCCTTCGGCAGATGCAGCACAAGGCTCTGCCCGTCAAAGTAATGAGCCTTCGCCATGTAGGAATGTGCAATGAAAACGGGGAACCGTGCGATAAGCTCAATCGACTGGCGCAGCATATTCCCAAGCGACGTGTCGTCGGGATTGTCGTCATACGAATATTCTGCCAAAACGCTTCTCGCGAGCTTGTTCATAATGTTCGCGCTCGGTGCCTTCAAAATCATGTCCTCGGTAAAGTTTTGCGGCAGCGGGCGGCGTTTTGCAAGATACTCGGTAAATTCATCAAGCTCGCTGCGGGTGGGGAGCTTGCCGAATAAAATGAGATACGCCGTCTCCTCAAATCCGAAGCGCTTTTCCTTGCGGCAGGCGCGCACAATATCGCTCACGTTCACTCCTCTGTATCGCAGTGCGCCGACGTCGGGCTTTTTCTCGCCCTCGTCCATAACATAACCGTGAACCTCGCCTATTCTCGTCAACCCGACAAGCACACCGCTGCCGTCGGGATTTCTCAGCCCGCGCTTTACGGAATATTTCGTATATTCCTCCGGTTCAATCTTATAATTTTCCCCCGCTATTTCGACATATTTCTCAAATAATTCATTGTCGTTCACATCGAACACCCCTTACCGAACGCGGCAAGCTTTGTGGGCTTGCCGCAAAATTTTTATCAGTTATTGACGTATACCGCCTTATACGGTCTCGACGATGCGGGCACTATTTTCACAAATTCGTCCTCATACATCAGCTTGTTGAAGTTGCCGTTGAAATACTCGCAGTAGTTTTTAACGTATACTGCAATCTTCTCCAAATCCTCGGCTGTACAGGGCACAACCTTTGCTTCCTTGCTTATCTTGTCGCCGGGGACCTGCCCGCGCACATAAAGCCTTCCGCCGTGGATACCCGTCGCGCAGTAATGACCCATCGAGCCCATCGTGCGGTTGCATCCGATTCCCAAAAGCACAATCGTGCCGCCCGCCATGTATTCGCCCAAAAAGTCGCCCGCGCCGCCGCCTATTACAATAAGCGGACTTTTGCCCATGTATTCCTTCATATGAATGCCGCAGCGGTAGCCGCACTCGTTCATAACATAAATATCGCCGTCGCGCATGGCGTAGCCCGCCGCGTCGCCTATTCTGCCGTGGATGATAATCTTTCCGCCGTCCATCGTGTTCGCGACCTGATCCTGCGCGTTGCCGAAAACCTCAATTTCCGCGCCGCAGTTGTACGCCGCAAGGTCGTTACCGGGCGTGCCGTAAATGTGTACAACTCTGCCCTTTTCCATGCCGGCTGCAATGTAGCGCTGCCCCGCGGCATTTTGAATTTCAAGCAGGCTTGTCGTATTCTGCGCCTTTTTTATCGCGGCGTTAAGCTCCTGAAAGCTCTTGTTCAATGCGTTTATTTTCATTGCGCGTCACCTCCGTGAAGCTTTCTGAATCTTACGTCTTTGTCAAAACTCATAAGACCGAAATCTTCAAAAATGTCGCCTTGAAGAGTGTCAAGCGGCACTTTGTCTGAAACCATAGATGTCAAAATACCCGCCAAATTCGGCTCGTTTACCAAAATGTATCCGCAAAGAAGATTATCCTTTGTCACAATCTTGCGGTACTTCGCGCCATCCTTTTTAACGCGCACGTCATATCCTTCGCCCTCGGGCGGGTTGATAAGTCCGCAGGTGGTGATGTAATTTCCGAAAAAGTCAATCGCGTTCATCGGATAGCCGCCGTCGTAGCGTCTCTCGCCGCCCGCCATGTGGCTGCCCGCAACCTTGCCCTGCTTTACCGCATCGGGCAAAAGTGCCAAAACGCGCCTCTTTCCGTCGGTTATGTCAAAACTCTCCGCAACGTCGCCCGCCGCATATATATCGGGGTCGCTCGTCTGCTGAAACTCATTGCACACAATTCCGCGTCCCATTTCAAGCCCGATTTCGCGTGCCAGCTCCGCGTTCGCTCTCACGCCGACCGCCATCACGAGCACCGTGCAGTCAAGCACGCCGCCGCTCTTAAGATAAAGCTTTTCACCGTCGTATTTTACGCCCGTGTCGCCTAAAACGCACTTTATGCCGTTTGCCTCCATGCTGTCTGCAATCATTTTTCCCGCCACGGGGTCTAATATTGTCATCAGCACTCTGTCAGAAAGCTCCACTACCGTCACGTTGTCGGTTTTCTTGTGCAGCCCTTCCGCCGCCTTCATGCCGATAAGTCCGCCGCCTATTACGACCGCCTTGTCGTCCTTTGTCACATTATCGCGCAGCGCCTTCGCATCGTCCCACTTTAAGAATGTGTAAACGTTGTCTCTGCCCTCTGCACCTTCAACCGGCGGAACAAAAGGCACGCTGCCCGTCGCAAGAAGAAGCTTATCGTAGGGAAACTTTTCCTCCCCGCAGTAAACAATCTTTTTCTTGTTGTCAATCTTCGTCGCCTTTTTGCCCAAAACGGCATTTACTTTCATGTCCTCATAAAAGCTCTCGCCGCGGTAGTACATGTTTTTGTCCTCTACCTTGCCCTTTAAATAGTAGGAAATAAGCGGGCGCGAATATGTTCTGTAGCTTTCATCCGAGATAACTATTATCTCGCCCTTATCGTCATTTTTTCTTATCTCTTCCACCGCCGCGATGCCCGCCGCGCTGTTTCCGATGATAACATATTTCGTCATTTCTCGCTGCCCCCTTCAACATAGATGAGCGCGTTGTTCGGGCAGTGCTCCACGCACGCCGGCACTCCCGACAAATCGCAGAGATCGCACTTGAGCGCAATGTCGCCGACCTTGATGCAGCCGTAAGGACAGGCAACGGCGCACGTCATGCAGCCCACGCAGCGCTCGGGGTCGTTAATGACAAGCCCTGTCTCGGGATTTTTCGTCATAGCTCCCGTTATGCACGCCTCAACGCATGCGGGCTCCTCACAGTGACGGCAGCTCACCGCCACGGAAAGCAGCTTTCCTCCCTCAACTCTTATGCGAGCCACAGGCTCCGGAAATTCCTCTTTGTATGCCTTTATAACGTCCTTTGATTTGGAGTGTGCAGTTTTGCAGTATACCTCGCAAAGCTTGCAGTCCATACAATACTTTTCGTTAGAATATACACGTTTCAAAATCCATCAGTCCCTTCCTCGAAGATGAAGATAATATTTTAGATGTCAGTTCCTATCCGGAAGTTCCTATATTATTCGCCGGCGTGCGCAATACCCAAGATTTCAAGCTCCTTTTGCGTCAGTCCGACGCCACGAAGCATTGCGCGGTTTCCGCGCAGGCTCTCGATTGAGTTAATGCCCATGCCGCCCATCATTTCCTGAATTTCATGGTTCCACGCACGCAGAAGATTTGCCGCGCGCTTATACATAACCTCGGGAATGAGCCTCTTTGTCAATTCCGGCTTCTGCGTCGCGATACCCCAGTTGCACTTACCGGTGTTGCACGTTCTGCAAAGATGGCATCCGAGCGTCAGCAGCGCCGCGGTCGCTATGTACACCGCGTCCGCTCCCAGCGCAATCGCCTTTACAACGTCGGCGCTGTTTCTGAGGCTGCCCGCCACAACGAGCGAAACTGTGTTGCGAAGTCCCTCGTCGCGCAGTCTCTGATCAATCGACGCCAACGCCAGCTCAATCGGAATACCGACATTATCTCTTATCCTCGTCGGCGCCGCGCCCGTACCGCCGCGGAAACCGTCGACGACGATGATGTCCGCGCCCGCGCGCGCAATACCCGATGCAATCGCCGCGCTGTTGTGTACAGCCGCAATCTTAACCGAAACGGGTTTTTTATAATCCGTAACCTCTTTTATCGAATAAATGAGCTGTCTCAAATCCTCGATGGAATATATGTCATGGTGCGGCGCGGGAGAGATTGCGTCCGCTCCCTCGGGTATCATACGCGTCTGGCTGACCTCCGAGTCAACCTTTTCGCCCGGCAGATGTCCGCCGATGCCCGGCTTTGCGCCCTGACCTATTTTTATTTCAATTATTTTCGCTCTTTCAAGATATTCCTTGTAAACGCCGAATCTTCCCGACGCCACCTGCACAACCGCGTGATCCTGATAAGGATAGAGCTCGCGGTGCATACCGCCCTCGCCGGTGTTAAAGAGGGTTCCGACCTCCTCCGCCGCCATCGCGAGCGACTTTTGCGCGTTGAGCGAAATCGAGCCGAAGCTCATCGCGCTGAACATTATCGGCACGTTTAACTTTACCTGCGGCGGAATTTCCGTCACAACCTTGCCATCTACAAGTTCCAGCCTTGCTGGCTTTCTGCAGAGCATTAAGGTTGTCACCATCGGTTCGCGAAGAGGGTCGATCGAGGGGTTTGTAACCTGCGACGCGTTAAGGAGCATCTTATCCCAGTAAACCGGGAACGGCTTGGGGTTGCCCATCGCGCTCAGGAGAACACCGCCGGTTTCCGCCTGCTTATAAACCTCCAGGATTGCCTCCTCCGTCCAGTTCGCGCTCTCGCGGAACTTGACAGGATATTCCTCAATTCTTATAGCTCTCGTCGGGCAGATTGAAACGCAGCGCATACAATCCACGCATCTTTCGTCTATCGCCTTAATCGAGCCGTCCAGCTGAATGACATGCGCCTCATTTGCGCACTGACGCGCACAGGCTCCGCATTTAATACATCTGTCCTTATCCCGCTGTATCAAAAACTTCGGCGGGAGCAAATTTATGTTGTAATCCATCAGATGTCGCTCCTTTCGACGTTAACTATGACAGGCTCGCCACCGCCGACCGACCAAACCTTGTCCGGGTCGGGACAGATAACCCTTATCGCGGATTCCTCGGACGCGAAATAGACCATGTCGTCCTTTTCCGCCGCCATCAGCGAACGCAGCTTCAGGCGGTCGTTGAGCGCCATAAGTCCGCCGGTGTAGCCCACGATAATAGAAAACGGTCCGTTGACAAGCGCTCCCGGATAAACCGTTCGAAGCGCCGTATAATAAGCCTTTTTGTCAGGCTCCATGTTGTTAATCTGCTCCCATGTCGGTGCGGTCATAATGTGCGCCACTGTTTCCTTTGGCAGATGGTGCTTACGCATTAACATATCGCAAAGATACGTCATGACCTCGGTGTCGGTCATAAGCGTACATTTATATCCGAATTGCTCCACATTTCTGCGGTTTGCGTCGTAGCTCGAAATTTCGCCGTTATGTATAACGGTCAGATCTCTGATGCTCATCGGGTGAGCGCCGCCCCACCAACCAGGGGTGTTCGTCGGGAATCTTCCGTGACAGGTCCACGAATAGCCCTTGTAATTTTCGAGCATGTAAAAGTCTCCGACTTCCTCCGGGAAGCCGTTTGCCTTAAAGCAGCCCATGTTTTTGCCGCTCGAGAACACGAACGCGCCGTCAATCGTGGCGTTAATCGCCGTAACGCAGCGCACGATGTATTCATCGTCCGTCATGCCCTTGTGCATCGCGACCTTGTAGCTCTTGGGCTTTACGAAATAGCGCCATATAAGGTGCGGACTTTCAATCGTGTCAACCTTTCTTGTCGGAATTCTTCCCGCGCTCTCAATCTCGAAATGCTCCGCAAGATACGCCTCGCAGTTGCGTAGGCAATCATGATCGTCGTAGAAAATGTGGAACGCGTAAAAATCCTTGTAATCGGGATAAATCCCGTATGCGGCGAAACCGCCGCCCAAACCGTTGGAGCGGTCGTGCATGACCGCAATCGAGCGGATAATGTCCTCACCGGTGAATTTTTCGCCCTTGCGGCTTATCATAGCCGCAATCGCACACCCGGCAGGGATTCTGACCTCGCCCTCTTTTTTCAGCATTGTGCTCATCCTTTCTGCTCAAATGTCTACTGCTCAAATGTCTTTACAATTCTGTCGATAGCTTCCAATGTGTTGTCTCTTGAACCAAATGCCGTTAGTCTGAAATATCCCTCCCCCGACGGACCGAACCCGCTGCCGGGAGTGCCCACAACGTTCACCTTTTCCAAAAGGTAATCGAAAAATTCCCAGCTCGTCATTCCCTGCGGAACCTTCAGCCAAATGTAGGGCGAATTTACTCCGCCGTACACCGTAAAGCCCGCCTTTTTAAGTCCGTCCGAAATTATTTTCGCGTTTTCCATGTAGTATTTTATAAGACCCTTTACCTCTTCCTTACCTTCGGGGGAGTACACGGCCTCCGCCGCTCTCTGAGTGACATAAGGGGTACCGTTAAATTTGGTTGTGTGACGCCTGTTCCAAAGCGAACGCACCTCAACGCCGTTGACCTTGAGCTCCTTGGGAATTACCGTGTAGCCGCAGCGCGTTCCCGTAAAGCCCGCGTTTTTGGAAAAGCTCTTAAATTCTATCGCGCACGTCTTTGCGCCCTCTATTTCATAAATTGTGTGCGGCACATCTTCTTCGGAAATATACGCCTCATACGCTCCGTCGTAGAGAATAATGCTCTTGTTTTCGTTTGCGTAATCGACCCACTTTTTGAGCTCATCGCGCTTCATCGCAACGCCGGAGGGGTTGTTCGGAAAGCAAAGATAAATTATGTCCGCTCTTTCTTTCGGAAGCTCCGGCAAAAATCCGTTTTCCTCAAGGCAGGGCATATAGATAAGATTGTTCCACATTCCCGTTTCCGCGTTAAAATCTCCCGCACGACCCACCATCGCGTTCGTGTCGACGTAAACCGGATAAACCGGATCGCACACCGCGACCTTGTTATCTACCGAGAAAATGTCGCCGATGTTACCCGTGTCGCTCTTCGCGCCGTCCGAAACGAAAATCTCATCGGGAGCAATGTCCGCCCCACGCGCACAATAGTCATTTTCGGCTATTGCCTTGCGCAAAAATTCATATCCCTGCTCGGGACCGTAGCCGCGGAACGTCGCGGCGGCGCCCATCTCGTCAACAGCCTTGTGCATAGCCTCGATAACGCTTTTCGTCAGCGGCAGCGTCACATCTCCTATGCCGAGCTTTATAACCTTTTTATCGGGATTTGCCTCGGTAAAGGCGCTTACCCTCTTTGCAATTTCCGAGAAGAGATAGCTTCCCGGAAGCTTTAAATAATTGTCGTTCAGTTTAACCACACGTCATTCCCCTTTCCGCGGACAAATGTCCGCAACAGAAAAACCTCTGTCGCTTAACGTCTATTTTACACATAATCTACGTCCGTGTCATATACTTTTTTTGCACTTCCCGTCATAAATATGTGATTTGTCGCCTCATCCCATTCAATTTTGAGGTCTCCGCCCCTCAAATGCATCGTCACGCTGCGCCCGACAAGCCCGTTTAAGACGCTCGCGACAGCCGCCGCGCACGCGCCGGTGCCGCAAGCCCATGTTTCGCCCGCGCCGCGCTCCCACACGCGCATTTTTATGTTTTCGCGGTCGATTATCTCCAAAAATTCCGTGTTCGTCTTTCTCGGAAACATCTTGTGGCATTCAAAGAGCGGTCCTATCTTTTCAATTTCAAGATTGTCTATATCATCCATATAAATAACCGCGTGCGGATTTCCCATCGAAACGCATGTAACCTTGTAATTTTGTCCCCCAACTTCAATGTCGCGGTCAATCGCATTCTCTCCCTCAAAAAGACACGGTATCTCCTCCGGCTTTAAAATGGGCTCGCCCATGTCAACACGCACAGTCGCAACCTCTCCGTTTTCAACGCTCAGATCGAGAATTTTTATCCCCGCCTTCGTCGCCACGGTTATCCGCGTCTTATCCGTCATCTTGTTGTCGTAAACGTATTTTCCCACGCAGCGAATGGCGTTGCCGCACATTTCCGCCTGCGACCCATCCGAATTATACATATCCATCTCAAAATCCGCAATCTCCGACGGCTTTATCAAAACAAGCCCGTCCGACCCCACCCAAAAATGGCGGTCCGACAAATCCTTCGCCGCGCGGTTGGGATCATTCACAGTTTCCTCAAAGCAGTTTACATAAATATAATCGTTGCCTATCCCGTGCATTTTTGTAATTCTCATCGCACAATCCTCCCTTATAATTCTTCAATAGTGACTTCTGTAATTATACCTCTTTACGCGCTATATTTCAATATTTAATTTAAAATCAACCCGTTAGCGTTTTTCGTTGTAATACCCACTCTCAACTAAAACTTTATATTACGATTTAACATTCAACCTCACATTTACGCACTGCCTTGGTCGTAGGGCGGGGGTTTATCCCCCGCCGCGGTCTACCACCCAACCCAAAATCAACCCACTTTACGCAATTTTCACGCTGTCTCGGTTGTAAGGGCGGGGCTCGCCCCCTCCCGGCAATGTGCAGCATTGCATTGCCCCAACAGGGCAATAAAAAAGGCGCTCTTTCCCCGTTTGGGAATTGAACGCCTTTGTTCAAACGTGGAGCTTTATTCTCAATGCTTCCTGTAAAACCTGTGAAAAATTGATGTTTTGCTCTATCGCCAACGAATTGAGCCAAGAGGGAATTGTGAGTGTCTTTTTAACCGACCTTTCAAAATGCGTTTTTGCATATTCCGCCACGTCAACCGTCACAATATTTAGGAACGCGCCATCCGGCGACACCTCAAGCTCATTTGCAATCTCAGAAAGATTTATGTCTTCAATCTTTGATGGTTCCGGCGGCGTTTCGCCCTCCTTTTGCATCATATAGAGATACCCCGCCAAACAGTCAACCGCCATTTCAAGCGCCTCATCAAGCGCTGCGCCGCAAGTCGAAAGATAATTCAAATCCGGAAAAACCACGCTGTACGCTTCACTTTCCTTAATGAAGCATGCAGGATAAGCCGACAACACGATGCATCACTCCTTATAAAAATTATATCCGCAGAAAACAGAATAAATATTATTTCAGCCCCGCTTGCTTTAAAATAGAATTTTCGGTACCTTTGGTTAAATCCGCGCAATGGAACGGAATTGTTACCTTCCCCGGCTTGTTCGGATGAGTATAATGCCTATGCGAACCGACCTGCGCTTTGAAAATCCATCCGTCGGCAAGAATTATTTTCTCCATTTCCCGCGGTGTCTTAGGCATTTTTCATCCGTCCTTACAATAATATTATATCATTCCGCACGTGTTAAGTCAATACGTATTTTATTCGTCGATTTTTACCGAATTAAAACTTTCATATTTTTATTATTTATTCGTGACGCAGAGCTATACTATCACACTTCACCGGAAAATACAATACTTTTTTGCAAACATCATCCGCAACCTCGCTGCTTTTCTTACCAGCCAATCTCCGCAGACAAACAAAGCGGCGTAAGGCTGCTCCACACGAACACCTTTATGTACGCGGCGTTTTCATAATTGAGTGCAAGCGTCGCCTCGCCGTCCGCCGCCGATTGAGCGGATGCCGCAAGAAGCGTTCCGTCAGCGGAATATGCCGCGGCTGTTATTTTGCCCTCTCCCGTAACGGCAACCGTCACCGCGTTCTCCGAAAGCGTCACGGAATCAATCACACAGCTCCATTCCGTTTCCTTTGCCTCGTTGGAAAGGTCTATCGTAAAGTTTTCATAGTTATTCCCAAGCGTCGTCTCGTCGCTTTCACATGTCACACTGCCGCTCAGAATGACAAAGCTGTTCTCCGTCGGTATTCCGCGCTCGTCAATCGTGAACGTAACCGTTTTTTCCTCCTGCGGCGCAATGTCGCCGAGATATTTTTTCGCAAGCAAGCTTCCGCTCTCGCCGTTTTCTCTTATCTCCGCCACAGCGTTTTCCGCCGTTGAATACCCCGAATTTTTCAGTGTCAACGTTACTGTATGCTCTGCTCCTTCGCCTTCTGTAGAAATGCTCGTTATTTCAAGGTCGCTTTCTCCCACCGTGAGCAATGCTTCGTTGTTCGTCTCGTCGTATTCCTCGCCTTCGGAAAGCGTGACAATAATCGTCACCTCGCCCGGCACTATCTCTTCGCCCGTTATGTAATACACCTCAAGCTCCTCCGATTCGCCCGGCTGAAGATACATGTCAAAAGTATATTCCCCGTTGAGTTCGCCGTCAACGTCGTAAACCGCAGCCGTTATGCCCTCAACCGCAAGCTCGCCTTTATTTTCAAGCGTAAAGTAAACCTCATTTTCCGCGTTCGGCGCAATATTTTCCGCCAAATACGCACCGCTTACCGCAATGTCATACGACGGCGTCACGCCCATTACGCACAAATCGCTGCTGCCGTCAGTGTAATAGTCGCCGTCCTCCACATTTTCCGTGCGGTTAAACGCAATTATCAGTTTTCCGTCGTCCTCGATTATTCCGCTCGGATATTTTACAAATTCGCCCTCCTGCGTTATCTCAACGTCACAGCTCCACTGCAGCCCGTCATACAGTGCGCCGTAAACCTCGCTCACACCGTTTTCAACGCTCGTCCAAATGACCGCCGCATCATCCCCGTTTGAAAATACGCAGTAATCATCCGAAAGCGCGTTTATTCCCTCCGCCGAAACGCTGCTTATAACAACGTCCTCAACGTCGGTTGTATAATAAATGTTGCCCTCGTTGTACCAGAAAAGCGCCGTCTCGCCGTTTACCGCAGCAAATTTCGGGTTCGAATCGAGCGTTTCGTTTTCTGTAAAGCGAGTTGTTTCCCCGCCTCTTATGAGATATATCTCTCGGTCGTCAATCGTGTTGAGGTCGTTGTCCTCGTCGTAAGAATACGCAATCACCATCTCGCCCGCCATATATCCCGCACTTATGCTCGCAACCGTGTTAAGTCCCTCCGCCAAAACCGCAGGCTCAGACCACGCCTCCCCGTCAAATTCGGAAACGAGGATTGAATTTTCACCGCTGTAGCCCAAGATGTTGTTGTCGCTGTTCTCTGTCCAGATAACCGCCGCAGCATCCCCGTCAACCGCAACGGTCGGCTGCGCATCAAGCACGTCGTTTTCCGTCAGCCTCACAGGAGTGTCAAAGCCCGCTCCGTTAAATTCGGCAATGTAAATGTCGCAGCTTCCTCCGACTTCAGCCAGGCTCACGCCCTCGCCAAATTCCTCGCCTGCCTTTTGCCAAACGACGTATTTTCCCACCGCCTGCGGGTAAAAATCCGCCGTCCCGTCGTCCATAACCGCAACCGGCTCCGCCCACGTGTCGCTCTCGTCGTCATAGAGCGAATATACGAGCATCGACTTGTTTTCGTCGCTCCGCTCCGCGTTGTCCGTTATCCATATCAACGCCTTTTTCCCGTCAACACTCATAATCTGCGGCATAGCATCGGGATACGCGTTCTCCTCCAACACCCGCAGCTCCTTATTCGTATAGTCCGCCTCCATCAGCGACATCGGCACATCTTCACCCAGCCATACCGAAGGATTGTCAAGATAGCTCCGACCCTCGGGCGTAGCCTGCGCATTTATGTCAATCGAAGCGTAAATGTCCTCCGCCTCGCCCATCAGCGACGACGTCGACTCGCGCCCCGTTTCGTAAACCGTCCACGTTCCGCTCGCAAATTCCTTTTCATAGGCCGTAAATGACAGCGCTTTAATCTCAAAATATGCCTGCCCCGTCAAATCAACCTTTTGATAATTTTCATCAAGCGCGATATTAAACGCAAGCGTTGCCTTTCCCCTTGCACCGACCTGTCCAAGATAAACGACACCTATTCCGCCGCCTATCTCAAAAAACGGTGCGATTTCAAGATTTCCTGAAAATATGGGATTAAAACCGTCACCCGCAACCATTCCCTTAACGCCAAGCGACACCTCAATTTCACCGCCCGCTCCGATGGAATAATAAACCGGTACGACAACAATAAAGGCTTGCCCTTGATATTCATATTCAAGCGATGCCGTAACGATTATTCCGCCCTCTGTGGGAATAAGATTGCCTTCTGAATTAACTGTACCTTCAATGTAACCGGCAATTGACGCTTCGGGACTCCAGCCGCTTTTTACCTCTATGTTTGAAAATTTGCCGTATCCTTTCTTCCGCAGTGTGTTATGTATTGTTGACACAGTTGCTCCGGCTATAATTTTTGACTTTGCGTCCTTTATTGTTTCCTTGAAATTCTTAAATTCAGATACACTGAATTTGCCGTCCTCGTCCTGTTCAAAATTCACTCCCAAAACAGCCTTGAAGTCTCCGTCATCCAATTCAAGCTTAAAATCTATCAGACCCAAATCAAGACTAAAAGTTTGATTGCCCAATACGGGCTTATCGTCGGGAATTGTAAAAGAAAAGGCATCAAATATTTTTATTGTAGAATCGCCGCCGGTACTCCCCTGTGTAACAGGCTCGGTCACACGCAAATACGTTTTTTTCGATTCAAGCATATCTCCGTCTCCGTCCACAGCAATAACATAAATCGCGTCGCCCGTATCAAACAATTCGCCCGGTTTTATCGCTTCAAATTTACCGTCTGTGCTTTCAATATAATTGCCCGCGTTTTGCGAAAGAAGTATTCTTCCTTCCGGCGAGGATCCCCAATTAACCGAAACGTTGATGTCTATCTCCTCATCGGATTTTTTTCAAAACTCTGCGTTGTTGTGAGTAAATTGTATGTTGTTCCTCCGCGATACATAATAACAGAAGATATACCCTCATCGCCTGTACTTACGTCATCATTATCCGTTTCGTTGTTTACTCCCTCAACTTCGACAAATTTAAAATTTGACCAATATATCTGCCCCGGCGTTGTCCATGCACCAAATGAAAGCATCAAATGTGTTGCGCCTACGGGAACATTGAAGATAAATTCTTTCTTATTCATTCCCACGCTATAGCGATCATCCCAACGCGATATGTTGCCGCCTACCTGCGTATTTGATTCGTCGGACCATGAGTTCATGCCACCATATATATTATAGTTGTAATACGAAAGCCCATCAAAACTACCATAAACTGGTCCTCCACTTGTAAGGACTGCCGCCGACATCATCCCATTCGCCGTTGTCTCAGAATCGGTATTATAGGCATTATATGACAAATAATATTGCTTACCTGCTTCAACCTCTACGAATCTTCTCATGGTTGTAGCCTTACTACCTCCTGCGGCGGTTTTATTTGTTGCAGCACATCCGCTTCCGCCGGCATAAATCGCATCGTCAGTTACTATCCAGTCAAGCTCAGCACCTGTTGCAGCGTCTGTCCAATCGGTCATTCCGTTTGAAAAATCACCGTTTGAAATAAGATTAGTGGAATCAACTATTTTATATTCCTTTTCGTTTACATATAAAACATCTGTGCCTGTTGCATCCGCGCTCTTCACATCGTAAACATATTGAACCGATTTGCCATTCTCTTCCGTTGATATGCCCACTGTTGGAGTAGTTGCTAATAGCATTACCATGCAAATAATCACCGCTAAAATACGTTTTAATTTTTTCATATCTTTCCTCCCCAAAATTGACTTTCCGATGTATTAAAAAAGTGCGCCCGCATTGAAGCCGACGCACCGAAAAACGCCGCTCCGTTTGCTGCGACACAAATTTTTCGACAACTTTACATAGAGCACGAAAAAGAGAGCCGACGTTTTTACCGAAAGTAAAAACGAACTCTATGTAAATGTCTATATTTATTTGTGCCGCAAAATTATCCTAACATACTTTATCGGAAAATGCAACACCTTTTACAAATAAATGTCGCCGCCCCTATCGTCTTTTTTCTTCTGCCTTTGCCGCAGTCTCGGCTGTAAGGCGCACAGCTATCCTCACACCGTCCCACCCGTGTGATAACGGTTTTATTTTTTTCAAATGTACATAATATATCTATTGACATAAAAGAAAGGTTAATGATATAATGTATATGAATAAATTTGACAGGAGGATGCAAAAAATGGCTGTACTTGCTATGCCCAAAAAGAATTCGTATATCGTAAAAAAATCGTCCGCTTCAAAAATTATCAATAGTAAAAACAGCCCCGATGATATTGCCGCAATCAGAGAAAGTGCATATAAATTTGCCGCAAATAACCTGAGAAAAAATACGGAGCATTGAGGTTTTTACCATGAAATCATACGGCGAACAAATCCCGATAGAGGTGCAAATTTTATCGGTGCAAAATCAAAAATACGTCGAAACCTTTTTCTGCGGAAATTCTTCCATAGACGATTATTACCGCATTGAAGCTGCGGAAGATAACACATCGGTTACGTACCTGTTTATCGACACCGAAAACGACAGAATTATCTCCTGCATAACAATAGCGTGTTCCGCAATATTTACCGATACGGATAGGGTCGATACGTTTTCAACCATCCTTTCCGCAATGGAGATTAAGTATTTCGCCGTTGATGAAGCATATAAGCATATTCCATATACAAAAAACGATCGAATGACGCTGAGCCACTACATATTCAGATATATGTTGAATTATATGAACGATATTTCGCACGATTGTATCGGCGCGTCAAAAATTGTTTTGTACTCCGTTCCGTCTGCAATCAATTTTTACAAAAGAAATAATTTTAAGGAATTCGGCGATACGATGTATGGAGACGAAGGTTATTATGTGGACGGTTGTTTGCCTATGTATTACGATTTAAACTGAGCAATTTTCAAAAGGGAAAACGCTGCAATCACAAAAACGAACAAAGACTGTGCAAATCGTAACCTGCGGTTTGCACAGTCCTTTAATTATCGCTCTTAATATCCGAATTGCAATATAAATTCCTAATTCCGCCCGCCAAATCCGCCCAACTTGACAACATCTTTTCCGCGTGATATAATTTTCATCGGAGAGGTGATTTCCAATGAAAAAATTTATGGCAATTTTTCTTTCCGCAATTCTTCTTTGCGGATGTTCACAAAAAAACGATACCGCCGAACCGACCGAGGCGACCGAGCTTCCGACAGAGGAGGCGACAGAGCTTACAGCAGAGCCGGTATATAACGTCTTTTCCTCCGACCGTTCTATTGCCGTGATGATTGACAACGACGGCGATTCCTCCCGCCCTCATGCGGGTATTGAAGATGCGTTTCTCATTTATGAAATGTACGTCGAAGGCACAGCGACGCGCCTTATGGCTGTTTTCAAGGGCGTCGACACGCCCAAGATCGGTCCCGTGCGCTCATCGAGGCACTATTTTCTCGATTACGCGCTCGACTGCAACGCGCTCTATGCCCACGCCGGATGGAGCCCGCTTGCGATGGAGCAGATTTCCTCAATGGGCGTAAACAATCTGAACGGTCTCATTTACGAGCCGCAGTATTTCTGGCGTGAGCGGAAATATTCGGGCGACTATCATTCGCTCTATACCTCAATTGAAAATCTCACGTCGCTTGCCGAAAAGCTCGGCTATGAAACAGAATCCGACGTTTTGCCCTTTAACTTTACCGCCGAGGACGTAACATTCGAGGGCGAAAGCGCAACGAGCCTTTCCTTCCCCTATGCGACGTTCTACAAAGTTACCTATGAATATGATGAGGAAACGGGGTTCTATACGCGCTATATCAATTCGGAATATCATTCCACCCAGTCGGGCGAAAAGCTTTCCGCCGAACAGATAATCATTCAGTTTGTGTCAAATTACAATCTCGGCGACGGCAGCGCCCGCCAGCAGCTCGACACCGTGGGCGACGGCAGCGCCATCCTCGTTTCAAACGGCGTGCAGGTGCCGCTCACATGGTCGCGCGAATCGCGCACATCAAAGCTCACCTTCTACACCGAGGATGGCGAGGAGCTCACCCTTGACGCAATGGGGCAAACCTATGTTCAGGTAATTCCGCCTACAATGAAATATACCATAGAATAAAGGGATTCATATGCTTTATACCTACCTTCATTGTTTCTTCATATATTCTTTCCTCGGCTGGTGCTGCGAGGTGGCGTTCCACACTCTCACCTGCGGCAATTTTTCCAACCGCGGCTTTCTCTACGGTCCCGCTTGCCCGAACTACGGCTTCGGCGCGGTCGCCGTTTTGCTCGTGTGCGAGCCCTTTGCGGACAACACTTGGCTGCTCTTTCTCATTTCAACCGTTATCACAACGCTTATCGAGCTTGTGACGGGCTTTGTCTTGGACAAGGTTTTTCACAACAAATGGTGGGATTATTCAAATTATCCGTTCAACATCGGCGGCTACATTTGCCCGCTCTTTTCCCTCCTTTGGGGCATTGCGTGCGTAATTATCATTAAAATCGTGCATCCGGCGCTCATGCTTCCGATTTCCGTTCTGCCGAAAACGCTCGGGATTGTACTTCTTATCATCTTTTCCGTGCTTTTTATCATCGATACGGTATTCACGGTGCTCGGTATTCTCAAATTCAACCGCCACCTGCGCGCGCTGGAGCGCACAACGCACGAGCTGCGCGAAATTTCCGAAAAGCTCGGGCTTAAGATTAACGACAACGTGCTCGTCCTCATGGATAAAACACGCAGCGCCGAGCTTGACCTTGAGATAAAAAAAGCGGAATATACCGAAAAAGTCGACGCTCTGCGAGACAAATACCTCGACGAGCTCGACAAATTCCGCACCTCCGATTATCATCTTCTCAAAGCGTTCCCGCGCATGAAGTCGCGCATCTATGACCTCAACGCACTGCGCGAGAGATTGAAGGATAAGCTTAAAAGATAAATTTTCAAACGAAAAAGCGAGACTTAAAACCCCGCTTTTTCGTTTACTTAGAATAACATAACAATCGCCGCAACGACAGCCGCGATAACTCCAAACACGCCGAGCACACTCATCATGCACCCCGGCAAGCAGCCGCAGCCGCGTCTTCCGCCAAAACCTCTGCGCGGCGGGGGCGGCTGCATTCCGCCGCCCATCGGCGGGCGACCGCCTCCGAATCCGCCTCCCGGTCTTCCGCCAAAGCCTCCGCCGGGACGTCCGCCACCGGGGCCTCCCGGTCCGCGTCCTCCTCCTGGTCCTCCGGGTCCCATTCCTCCGGGCATACAATTTCCTCCCTTCAATCCAAATTTCACCGTTGGAAGCGCTGATTAATTAGCGCCTGACGGCTTGGCACACATCTCGCTTGCGCCTTTTCCGTCATTCCGCACAAAAAGCCCTCGCGAATACACAAAGTATTCACTCGGTCTTTTTGCACAATCTGACGAAAAATCCGTCTGCGCGATATGTGTACCATAATCAATCAGCACTTCCCTAATAAACTCATTTTATCACCCTTTTGCAAAATATTCAAGTCGCAATAATGAACAATCCGTAAATCCGAACATTTTCAAATTCTATCAGCCAAAATTAAAATTTTATTGATTTTGGCTAACAGAAATGCTATAATAGCCTTAAAAAGGGGGGTAATGCATTATGAAGCTGATAGAGCGGGAAACGTATTTAAATAAAATGATAAACGTAATCGGCACACCGGATATTAAGGTTATCACAGGTGTGCGCCGCTGCGGCAAATCAAAGCTGCTTGACGCATTTAAAGCATATGTCGAAAAAAGCATTCCCGATTGCAACATCATTCACATAAATTTTAATTTGCCCGAATATGAACATCTGCTCAAATACCGCGCATTGTACGATTATATTAACGAGCGTTACATTGAGGAAAAAACCAACTTTGTCTTTATCGACGAGGTTCAAATGTGCAAGGATTTTGAAAAAGCGATAAACGGTCTTCACGCATCGGAAAAGTACGACATTTACATCACCGGCGCCAACGCCTTTCTTTTAAGCTCCGACCTTGCCACGCTCTTTACCGGCAGAACGTTTGAAATCAAGGTGTTCCCTTTTTCATTTGGCGAATATCTCAAATATTTCGGTTATACGGACAAATACGCAGCCTTTGACAAATACGTGCTCGAAGGCGGTATGTCGGGCTCCTATCTTTACAAAGACCAAGAAGCAAAATATGACTATATTGCCGACGTTTTTAACACTCTCATTGTGCGCGACATCCGCAAAAAATATAAGATACGCTCTCCGCAGCTAATGGACAGAATCGCGGATTTTCTCATGGACAACATTTCAAACCTGTCCTCCGCAAGAAGCATTACAAGCGCCCTGAGCGGTTCCGATGAAAAAACCACCCACACCACCGTGAGCAATTATCTGCAATATCTCTGTAACGCGTTTGCCTTCTATAAAGTCCGTCGATATGACATAAAGGGCAAAAAGTATCTCTCCGCCAACGACAAATATTATTTGAGCGATCACACGTTCAGATATGCAAAACTCGGCACAAAAAACATGGACTACGGCAGAATTTTGGAAAACATCGTCGCCGTTGAGCTGCTGCGCCGCGGCTATGAGGTCTACGTCGGCGTTCTCTACAAAAAAGAGATCGATTTTGTCGCAATCAAGCGCAGCGAAAAAATCTACATTCAGGTTTCGGACAACATCAGCGACGCAAAAACGTTTGAGCGCGAGGTTTCACCCCTGCTCAAAATAAACGACGCCTATCCCAAAACGATTATCGCCCGCACCCGTCACGACGAATATCAATATGAGGGCGTAAGAATAATAGACATAGCAAATTGGCTCACGGAATGAAATCCGCGTAACAGTGCAGCCGCTTCGCGGCTGCACACGGGGACAACCCAAGTCACGTTTTCCCCAAGGGGTTGAGAAAGTCGTTTCCGACGCGGTTTTTAGGGTCTGATTTTCCGCGATACTTGCCAAAATGCTCGTTAATGCACAAAGCATTGCCTGCACATTTTGTCTGCGTCTGGCGAAAAATCAGATCCCTAAAAACCCCTTCGGACTTTAAGCCGTTCACGGCTTTGCCTGTCAAGGCGACGCCGTGAAGATAATGCTTACCGCATATCAAGCGGCGTCAACGAAGAGAGGCGGAGCCGTGGACAGCTTAAAGCGCGTTGGGAACGGCTTCCTCAACCCTACACCTCTTTCACATCGCGCGCTTACGCTTACGGGCGGCTACGCCGCCCTACCGCGATAGAGGATTCAAAAACCAAAGACGCTTTGGTTTTTGACGATTTTACGCGGGGCATTTCCTCCCCCCGCTCCCCCACCGCAGAGACAACGCAAGCGTTTTCTCTGCGCTCTTTTCGGCGCATGGCGTCACTTTTTATGGCTGAACTGTAATGAATACTCATAAAATCGGGGTTGCAAAATTCTTTGCGTTATGGTACAATGGATAAAACGCTTTAAATCGAAGGTGAAAACATGAAAAAGTGGCAGAAAATCGCGCTGGTTATCATTGTTGTGCTCGGCGTGGCGGTGTGCGTTAAAAGCTGTGTCGACAAAACCGATGCGGATTTAAAAATAGCCTACATCGGTTATGATTTCATCGTTTCCGACACCTTTGACGAAAACGCGGATGAAATTTCTTCTCTTGTCGGCGACATTAACGGCGACGGTGAGGCAATTGTCGACATTATCGAAATTTCGTTCAACGATTCTTTAAGCGAATCCGACCTTGAAAATTCGCGTCAAAAGAAAACCTCCGCCTTAGGCAGCGGAACGTCGCGCCTTTATCTCATTGACAAAGAATTTATCGACGCTGAAGCGTCGAGCGATTATGAAATTTTTGCCGACATAAGCTCTCTTGGCGAAGGAATAACAAATTCCGCAGGGCAGACTGTCGCGATTAGCCTTGAGGACAATGAAAAGGTAAAGCTTTTGGGTGTCCGCGACACGACGGATTTGTGTCTCGCGCTGAGAGTTGTCAGCGAAATGGACACGGTTTTATATAAAAATATAGAAGAGCAAAACGCTGCGGCAAAAAGGGTTGCCGAGTGGATATTAAGCGAAAATTAAACGCGAGGCGTTTAATATAAGGAATCGCTGATTCCGTAAATCACGAAAAGAAATGAGGTATATTTATGTTTGATTTGGTTGCAAGTGCGGAGAGCACTGCGGAGGCAAGCACGTCGAGCGGCAGCGGCATAGGCATGACGGTTGTTTACATTGTCGTCATGATTGCCATTTTCTATTTTCTCCTTATCCGTCCGCAGAAAAAGCGCGAAAAGCAAACGCGTTCCATGCTTGATGATTTGCGCGCGGGCGATGAGGTTATCACCATCGGCGGCGTAATGGGCATTGTCGTAAGCATTAAGGACGAGAGCGTGCTCATCGCTTCCGGCGCGAATAACACAAAGCTTCGCTTTGAAAAGAGCGCAATTAAAGAGGTTCTCACCGTCCACGATGAGGAGGCTCCCGAAATTGAGGACGCCGAAGAGGAATCGGCGGAGGAAAAGCCCGATAAAAAGTCCAAAAAATAATTTATCCGAAAAGACCGCCATCGGCGGTCTTTTTGAAAGAACAGAGGTATAACACATGGAAACATTCGGTTCAAGAATAACAAAATTGCGCGAAAGATGCGGCATTTCACGCGAAAGCCTCGCGGGGTTAATCGGCATAAGCGCCTCCGCGCTCGAAAGCTGCGAAATAGGCTACATTGAGCCCTCAATAGAAACGCTGTACCGCATAGCGCAGATTTTCGGAGTGAGCGAAGCCTACGCCGCCATGCTCACCGACGAGCCCGAGGTGAGCGAAGATGACAGTGTGCGCGAAATCTACATCGCCTCTTCCGTGCATGAAAGCGGCAAAATTTTAAAAAGCGACATCGTGGGCACAGCATACATAAACCGTGAGGATATGCACGGCAGAGAATATTTTGCCTATCTCGCGCCCGACGATAAAATGAGCCGCGCGCGAATATCAAAGGGCGATATGCTCATCATAAAAAAGCAGAGCTTTGCCGAAAATAACAGCATTGCCGCCGTAATACTTGAGGGAAAAACGCTCGTCCGCCGCTACACGCGAAAGGGCAATCTTGTTACCCTCACCGAGGAATGTCCGCGCGGCGAAAAATGCGTAATCGACACCACCGAGACGCTTCTTCAAATTTTAGGTCAAGTAGTCGAAGTCCGCATAAAAAATTTATAACCTATCAACATTCAACCTCACAATCACACACTGTCTCACACACTGTCTCAGTTGTAGAG
>JAJQCX010000030.1 GCA_021202495.1 Clostridia bacterium
AAGTGTTTATACAGAGACACTTGAAAAATTATCTGTAAATCTTATTATACGAGGTAGATCTGTTTTGCCGACGGCTTTTTTATTTTAAATTAATCCGACAGTCGGTACGTTCGTTGGCTGCGAATGATCCGATGCCGACTGCCGGAACAAGTGAATAACGGACAGCCGACTATCGGATAAGGGGCTGCAATCCCGAAATGGAGAAAATCCATCGGACTGCGGTTTTGTTTGCTATACCCTTTCACGGCTGTTAGCTGATATTTCCTCCATTTCAAAAAAAATGGAGGATTTTTATGTTTACCTATCAGAAGTTTCCATACAAGTCATACCGCGTTTTGACGGAAGATGGAAAAGAAATCACTGTATCAAGAGAAGAATGTTTCGCACCTGGAGAAATGCCAACAGAGGACAATCCATATAAACAGCGGTGGTACTACAGCCCGGACCACACTCTTGCCATACGCCTGCCGCGCGGAGAAAAAGGAGAAGCCCTGTATCTCATAAATTCGGCCGATTTAAAAGGAATTGAACGGGAAGAAAAACGCAAAAGAAGCTGCGTCGGTGAAAGCAATGCCAATGCGTGTTCTGTCTCTTGTGCAAATTGCAGATTTAACGAGCATTGCATCTTGGCAAATCGTGAAAACAACGGCCGTGGATGCAAGAAAAAGTGCGAGGACTGCTCCTATAAAACAATGAGGCTTCGTTCTATGGATCAACCCATCGGCGAGGACGATAACGGTGACGCAATTACAGAGGAATTTGACGGCGGAGAGGAAGTTGAAGCTAAAATTTGCAGACAAGAAGATGAGCGTGAATATGGCGAATACATCTCTAATGTGTTTAATTCTTTAAGCAGCGATGAAAAGATTCTCTGCCGCTGTCTTAAGGCGAAGATACCGCTTGAAAAAATTGCGGAAATCCTCGGAGTCCATGTCAACACTGTCATCAATCGTCGTGAAAAACTTAAAATGAAATTTACGGTCGATGCGCAGCGGGAAGAACACGAAAAAAATGAAACGGTCAAATCTTTCATAAGCGCATTGGGAGAAGATGAAAAGCTTCTTTACGAATGCATCAGAAGAGAGATGAAGCTTGAGGAAATAGCACTGCTGCTTAATATTCCGCTCTACACAATTAAGTATCGAAAAAAGAAGCTTAAGAAAAAATTCGCGGCGGCGGGACTCGAAAAATACTTCTAAAAAAATTTCAAGATATTTTGTACTTTCTTTGTGATTCAGCAATTTGACTGTCCTTTAAGAAATGAAAGGGCGTTGATAATTACGCTCCCTGTCAAATTAAAATAGTAGGAGGCGGTTTTATGAAAACCATGACAAACGACAAAAAGTCATTGTCGCAGGTACGCAGGCATAAAGCAAGCGGATGGCGGCTCGGCTCTGATTGTGACGTCGACTATCGCGAGTTTAAGCTCGTCGCGGATGATCTCAGAGCTTTAGTCGGTCGTGCCGGTTACTCGCAGGCTGATGATGCCAATGAGCTCTGCACGGCAATCCTTCCGGTAGCGGCGCACAGACTTGACGTTCTCGGCGCACATATCGGCTTTTGGCAGAAAACCATTCGTGAAAAGTATGGTGACGAAACTCTGGACGATTTAACAGCGCGGATGTCATATCGGCACTCCAACGGTTGTCCGACTGTCGGCGATGCTAAAGCTGCGGCAAAAGCGCTGAGAAACTGCAGCGACAATTTTGTTGAGGAAGTTCTGATAAGCAGGGCTTTTGGGGACGGCATCTTCGCTTCCCGCCTTGGCAAAGTAATGTCAAAGGGTGCGTCCACAATCGACAATTCTCTCGAATGGCTGTTCATGCTTCTTAACTGCGTCTGCGAAGAAAGATGCGAGGGTGCATATGAAGCTGTATGAAGTCAACCAAGCAATTGAAGAAATCTTCGAGCAAATGGTCGATCCCGAAACCGGCGAAATTCTCTCCGATGAGGAAAGTTTAACGGCGCAGATAAATTCTTTGCAGATGGAACGTCAAAGGATTCTGGAATACATGGCGAAGTTGGTGCTGAATACCCGCGCGGAGGCTGCGCTCTTAAGGAAGAAGAATCAAGGCTGAAGAAACGCCGCGACCGGCTCGGAAAGAAAGAGGAACAGCTGATAAACATTCTTGACCGTGAATGCGGCGGTGAAAAGACGAATCTTGGAGTAGCGACTTTGAGCTACCGCAAAAACACACGAGTGAATGTTTCAGACGCTGAGCGTGCTGTCAGGTGGCTTCGTGAGAACGACCATTCCGAATGTTGCCGCATCCCCGCGCCGGAAGTGGCGAAGGACGCTGTAAGAAAATTAATCAATTCAGGAATTGAAGTTCCCGGATGCTCTTTGGTTGAGGAACGCTCATGCAGTCTTAAGTAGAGGAGGAACAGCAAAATGTTAAACATTAAAAACGGCAAAATCGCGCGCCCGCAAAAAACGGTAATCTACGGAGCAGAAGGCGTGGGAAAAACAACCCTCACCTCTCAATTTCCGGAGCCGCTGTTTATCGATACGGAAGGCGGCACAGCGCACATGGATGTGAGACGTATAGACAGACCTGCTACATGGGAGGAGCTTCTCTCCATAGTGAATGAGGTGGCTGTAACAAAAGACATCTGCAAGACACTCGTTATTGATACTGCTGATTGGGCGGAGCAGCTCGCTATCGTGTGTATTTGCGGGAAGTATAAAAAGTTCGGCATTGAGGAATTTGGATACTCGAAAGGTTATGTATATTTGGCGGAGGAATTCAGTCGGTTTTTAGCGTCTTTGGATAAGGTGATCGCCGCAGGAATCAATGTGGTAGTAACAGCTCACGCGAAAATGCGTAAATTTGAACAGCCCGATGAAATGGGCGCTTACGACCGGTGGGAAATGAAGCTCACCAAACAAGTCGCTCCGTTATTAAAAGAATGGTGCGATATGCTCCTTTTTTGCAACTACAAAACTTACGTCGTTCAAAGCGACAACATCATGGAAAAGGCAAAGGTTCAAGGCGGCAAGCGGGTAATGTACACAACACACCACCCATGCTGAGACGCAAAAAATCGTCACGGACTTCCGAAGGAGATGGAATTGGACTTTGCGGGAATAGCCCACATTTTCAATACCGAGCCTTCCGCAGCGGCGGAAAAGCCTATCGACACACTCCGCTCAATGATGAAAAAGGGCAGTGTGACCGAAACGGATATCCGTAAAGTAGCCTCTGACAAAGGACACTATTCATTTGACACACCGATTGAGAGCTATAGCGACAAATTCATATCCGGCTGGCTCATCAAATATTGGCCGCAGGTTTTAAATCTTATCGGCAGTACAGCAAATAACACAAAGCAATTTGGTAAATAGTCAAGAGTCATTTTAAAAATATTTTTATGAAAAA
>JAJQCX010000159.1 GCA_021202495.1 Clostridia bacterium
AATTTAAATGATGTTTGGGGTTGGTAAATCTATCGAATGAAGAGATTGAAGTATTATTTGGAACAAATGAAGGGCGTGAAAACGAATTTCAGCGCGATATACGAAGGGGAATGTGTGTTGGCGTCAAACCTCAATGAGCGCTCATATGATCCTACATATTGGAATGATGAAGTGTCGTTTACATTTGCGCGGCTGCACAAAACAAAGCCGGACGCGCCTGTGGTGGAGGTGGCGATACCCGCAAAAATGCTCGGTATATCAAATTGCGGTGTGGCTGCGGCGGATTTTTGTCTGCGCGCCTTTATTCCGTACATTGAAAGACTGAATGCGGAGCTTTATAACAGGGCAAGACCTGATGAGGAGAACGGGAAATATTATATTTATCATCCTGGGAGCGTGGTTTTGCAGCGGACAGCGTCATTTTTCAGAAAAAGAGAGCCGAAAGGATATGTTGTTAGAAAATCGAATATTATCGCGGATGTTCCGTGCGACGGCGGGGCTCAAGACGTTCTTGTTATTACGCTTAACATACAGCTACCCGCAAGGAACATAAAAAAGGCGATAAAGATGCTCACAAGAGATTTGCCTTCAGCGGTTGAGCAATTTATTTTGGAATTTGACAGCGGAAAGCTGCGCATGGCGGAAGAGCTTTATGAAAAGCAGCAGGAAATGAGGGAGTGGCTGAAAAATAACGGGTATTGCGCATTTATTGCAAACGGCAGCGTTTTGCCGCGCGGCAAGGACGGCGGTGCAAAGCGCACAGCAAAGCCGTTTATATCACCAAAAACACTTGAAATTGAAGTGTGCGGGATAAAAGGAATGGGAATAAAGTGCGGCGTTACGGTGATAACAGGCGGAGGATATTCGGGAAAAAGCACAATGCTGGAAAGTATCGGATGCGGAGTATATAACCATATTTTAAACGACGGCAGGGAATATGTACTTACGGAGAGCTCTGCGGTAAACATTCGCACGGAGGACGGGAGACCTATTCATAATATCGACATTTCGCCGTTTATAACGAACATTCCGAACAGTGACACAAAAAATTTCTGCACAAAGCAATCTTCGGGCTCGACGTCGCAGGCGGCAAATGTGATAGAAGCAATACGCTGCGGCTGCAGGCTGCTCTTATTTGACGAGGACGACAGCGCGGCGAATTTTATGGTCAAGGATTCCAAAATGCGTGAGATAATAAAAAACGACGCGATAATTCCGTTTACCGATAGGGCGCAGGAGCTTTGTAGGTCGTTTGATGCGTCGACAATTATTGTCGCAGGGGCAAGCAGCGAGTTTTTGCCGGTCGCAAATCTTGTTCTGAAAATGGAGGATTTTGTTCCGAAAGATATTACTTCCAGCCTGTTTGAACCGACAGCAAGGGAGAGAGAAAATTATTACGATGAAATTGATATATCAAGCGGAAAAACATATATAGCTTCGGGTACGTTTTCGACATATCCCGCTTCTTCGGGAACTGAGAGGGTTGTTATCGATGAACCGAGAGTTTTGCGCTTCGGAGATGATACGGCGCTGTGCGGGAGGATTAAAAACATAGTTTCTGTTGAACAGTTAATTGGCATAGGATTTTTCCTGAGAGAAATCGCATTACAAAAAAGATACGCTAAGGTCGGAGTAAAGAAAGCTGTTGACGAGCTTTACGAAAAGGTTTTGGATGAAGGGTTGGAAACGATTTATACAAATTTCTTTTCAATGCCGTCGTGTTGGATTGAAATGCCGCGTATATATGAGATTTACGCGGTGTTGAACAGATTTAATAATATAGAGTTTATATAATATTTTATTTAAAAAGAAAGGCGGTGTATGTGTATGTAAATATATTTTTTGCGGAAGGAGGTGTGAAAATGAGAGTTGCGGTTTGCGATGACGATTTTGTATTTCTTGAAATGATGGAAAAGAGATTGAAGAAATATGAATGTCGGGTGGACAAATTTTCGGATGCAAAATCGCTTAGCGAAGAAACCGGTTCATATGACATTGCCTTTTTGGACATAGAATTGAGCGGCGGGGAATTGGGGTTTGACGCGGTTAAGCATCTTAAAATACGCAATGAAAACTGCATTATCGTGTTTTTCTCAAATTACAGCCAATATGCGATAGACGGATATGAATACGGCGCGTTCAGATACATTTTGAAAAATGAGCCGGAGGCGCTGATTGATAAAAGGATAGAAGAGACGTTCAATGAATTTAACAGGCGGCACAAGATTTTGCAGGGGCAATACAAGGGCAAGGCGTTTGCCGTCGGGATTGACGAAATTTATTATATTGAAATTTTCAATCACGTTTTAAAAATACATACGAGGCGCGGAGAATTTGAACTGTATAGGCAGATAAAGGATATATATGCCGATTTGCGGGAATTCGATTTTGTGCACTGTCACAGAAGCTATGTTGTAAATTTGAAATACGTCGTCGGGGTGAAGGACGGGAAGAAGCTTATTTTGAAAGCGCCCGAGGAGGTGTATATTCCAATCGGGAGCAGGTTTAAGGACGAAGTTATAAGACATTATTTAAACTATGCGGGAGGAGCAAAATGACAGAGGTTGGAATTGAAACAGTAAACGCCGTTGCGGAATTTGTAACGGCGCTGTTTTTCTTTGACAAAATGTCAGAAAGGCGAGGGAGTAAGATCGGACTTTTTGTCGCGGCGGCTGTTTTGGCGCTGCACATAGCGCGATCGTTTCTGCCGATACCGACATACGCGAATATGGGCGTCACGTGCCTTTTGTGGGCGGCGCTGATTGCGGTATTTAAAGGGGCGCTTTGGAAAAAGGGCGTGGTTTTTGCGTTGTATTTTGTCGCGCTTGGGATAGCGGACATGCTGTGTCGATATATTATGGCTTTTTTAGTGAATGCGACATATGCCTCGCACTCGGCGGCGGGGCTTGAGCGGTACATCGGCATGGTTTTACTTGACGTGCTCATGTTTTTGATATTGTTTGTTTTTGTGATGGTGTACAAAAATAAATCGAGCGAAATGGGGACAAGGTACAAAATAATCATGCTGTTGTTTCCGATATTCAGCTTGTTTATAGTCATTTGCACGGACATGTTCATAATGCTCGCGGGTGTGAGCGACATGAAATACATACTTGCGCTTTGCGTGATAATTGCGGGGCTGCTCTTTTTCAACGTGACGACGTTTGAATTCATGGACACATATTCGGCAAAGCTGAAGCTTGGTGCGGCGGAGGAATTGATAAAAAATCAGGCGGAAAATTATAAACTGCTTGAAGCGAACGAAACGGAACTGAGAAAGGTGCGGCACAACATCAAAGGGCACATGGAGGTCATGCGGGAAATGATAAAACGCGGGGCAGTTCAAGAGTCGGCGGATTTGGAAGAGCACCTGCGAAAATTGGAGAGCTTGGAGATAACAACTATCTACACCGGCGACGCCGCGCTTGACGCGATATTAAACGTTGAAGCGAGAAAGGCGGCGGGGTGCGGGATAAAATATCTTGTCAAGGCGCATGAATTAAAAAGAGAGATAAACATACCGCCGATAGATAAGAGCACAATTTTGTGCAACGCGGTAAATAACGCGATTGAGGCGTGCCGGGAGGTTTGCGATGGGGAAAGGTTTGTCGTGATAGATTTATTCGCGGATGAAAGGACGGCAAGGATAAGAATTGAAAATTCGTCGCCTGTGCGGGAGGTCAAGAACAATCACATATTCACGTCAAAGAAAAATGCGGCGGAGCACGGATTTGGGATAGAGAGCATAAGACAGACGGTTGAAAAGTACAACGGGATGTTTGATATTTCGTACAAGGACGGAATTATGACAAGCGTGATACTCTTTAAGAATGATATGAATTTATGATGAAAAAAGCTGCATCGAAAAGCTTAAATTCGGCTTTTCGATGCAGCTTTTATGTTGTGAATTTATTTCACTATTGCATCAGTTAAGGGTTCCATGGTGGATTTGTTCCAAAGAAACGCTTTTTTGATTGCGGCATTTGTATCGGGGATGATTGTGAGGGTGGCGGCGTTGGTTGTTTCGATGGAGATTAGCGCACCGTCGGAGTCGTACTGCACGACTGCGATAACATATTCGCGCTCGGTGCCACTCACGGAGGCGGTTTCGCCGTCAAATGCAAACTCAATATTTTCAACAGGGTCGGATGCCATAAGCTGTGCCATTTCATCCTCAGTCAAAGCACAGTTAAAGAACATGAAGCTGTCGATTGTGCCGTCAAAATCCTGATTGTCGGCGGCGTAGGAGGTATCCCACCACTGCGTGCGCCCGATGTAGTTGCGCGTTGTGCCGCCGGAAACGCTGTATGCCTCATGCGTCACAACTGTTGTGGACATGACCTTTTCGCCGTCAAGGTAAATTGCGGTTTCGCCTGTTGCGGCGTCGTAGGTTGTGATGAGCCATTGCTCATTTTCCGAAAGCTGCGCCGATGACGTCGCATAAAGAGTTGAACTGTTCTTTATGCCCGCCGCAAGGGTGCTTGCGCGCGTGAACATGCTGTAGGATGATCCCGTGCCGAAATCGTAAATGCGCGGGGCGGCGAGTGTGCCGCTTGTCACCTTTTCGGCAACGGTGTAGCTTCTGACGCCGGACAAAATGTCGTAGGGAACGTTCATGTAGCCGTTCGTGTCAAAGCCTGTGGCGGTATTGTCGGTCAAATCGAGCCTGCCGTATTTTATCTTTGCCGAGCCATAGAGCTCGCCGTCGATACCGTTGCCGCTGATGTCGGAGACCTTCGTCACGCCGTCCGAAACGTAAATATCCTCAAAGTCATAGCCGAAGAGAAGATTGTCGTAGAAGCTCTCTTTTGCGGCAATGGTAACGGTGAAGTCGCGGCTTTCGCCGTCGCAGACGGCGGTCAATGTCACGGTGTGGGGCTCTTCATCGCGCTTCACCGCGCCGCCGCTCGTCAGATAATTTTCATCGGAGCTTGCCCATGTGATGGCGCTTCCGTCATATGCGCTCGTCGGCAAAATAAGGTCGCTCGTCACATTGTCAATCCCCGAAAGCGAGATTGTGTCGACCGTCGCAATGCTCTCCTCGTCAAAATCCTCCGCCGCGCTCTTTATTTCAGCCTGCGTGAGGCACACATCCGCCGTGCGGACGTTTGTGATAACGCCGTCGATGCCGCCCAATGTAATCATGTCGCCAAGCGAAACATCTACGTTTTGCAAAGTGGCGTCGATAAGCCCGTTCACATATGTTGTGAGGTTTTCGCCGTCGTATGTCACGGCATAGTTTATCCAGCCCATGTTGTTGACACCCTTGTCGCCGTTGGTGCCGGAAACAGAGGAGGCGAACCAGTCGGAATTGCTGAAAAGATTGTCGCTCTTTTGCGAAGCTTCGCCCGCGTACACGTGGGGCGCGACCGCCGCGTAGTCCTTTTTGGGATCGACGGTCTGCTTTTCGAGCACTATCTTTAAATCGCCCGATTCGATGAACGTGCCGCCGACGCTCATGTCGCTTTGTATGAAGTCGAAGGCGATTGTAAATTCGCCGCCTTGGGGCGCGGAAACCTCCGCGGTGTTGCCGTCTATTCTGTAGCTTTCGTCGTTGACAGCGCCGAGAGTGTTCAAAATTTCGGGCTCGTCGAGGTCGGTCAAGGTCATCATTCTTGTGGGGTAGCCCTTTGTGTAGGACTTGCTCACCATCCAATATTGATAATACCCGTTCATCCAAGTGAGGCGCATGTCGCCCTCCTCGCTGCCGTAAGAAACGTAGGGGCGGACGTTGTTTTCCTTGGAATTGCTCGTGATGTAATCCATAGATTCTATCGCCGTGTAGTCCTCGTTCATCGTGAAGCGCACTATTTCCCACACCTTGCCGAATATGCCTTGGACGGGCATTGATGTGTAGATTATTCGTGGGTTCGCCTTGTCAAAGCTCATGCCGCCGCTGTAACAGTATTCGGTGGAAGATGTGTGCATTGTCGTGTTGCCCGCCTCGCACGGCAGTTCCACCTTTGTCCAGCCGCTTCCTGTGAACTTAACGTAATAATATGTATGATTTTTCTTTGTACTGTCAATCTTGACCATCGCAATGACGGGGTAACCGTCATCGGCTATCGCGACCTCCCACAGCCAGTCGCGCACATTTGACGTTCTGTCAACTACGGAATAATTTGTCGCGCCCTCGCTGCCCGAAATGGTGAAAAGGTCGGACGAATCGGTCAAATCCGAAACCTTGTTGCCGTAGATGTCGCGCAAAACCATGTCGGGGATTGAAATGTAGTTAAAATAGAGCGGATTTGTGGAAACGTTGTCGGGGTGGGTCGCGGTGTAGGAAATCATAATCTTGTCCACGCCGTTTGAAGCGTACTTTGCGTAGGGGCGGCAGTTTGAGGACTGCGCGGTGGATTTCAAAATTTGCCGCGGTCCCCAAGTAAACTGTGTATCGCCGTTTTCGTCGGGAATGTCAAGCTGCGCTATAGTCGGATGCCAATTTATGCCGCGCCAGCAGAGATAGATGTGGTCGGGATCCGCCGATAAGATAAATGGCGAGGGATATGTCGTGTTGTTGTCGGTTTTAAGATATTTTTCCTCGCCTAACGTCGTTATGTCGCCGACTTCCTTTGAAACGCGGTAATAGAAGCACGATTCGTCGGTGTGGCGGGAATAGAAAATCATTATTCTGCCGTCGGGCAATGCTAAAAACGTCGGGTTGTCGTGATCGTCCGGCTGGAAGTTGCTGCGAATTAAAACCTCGCTCGTTTCGCCCGTGTTGTTGTCGTACTGCGTCGCCTTTATCGAGCCGTGCACGTCAATGTAGCCGACATATGTTCTGTTGATGCCGAGCTCCTCGTTTTTATATGTCAGGCTGCGCGGGTCGGCGAACCAGCACTGCGCGCCCTCCTCCGTGAGAACGCTGCCTGTCAGCCCGGTGCCGTCAACCTCTTCATAGTAAAGCGTAATAACGTTTTCGCCCTCCGTGGGGGTTATCGAATCCGCCGAGGATGATTTGTAGATGTAATAATTGCCGTTAAGCTCTATTGTCTCATCCTCGGGCGTGTATGTAAATTCCTCGCCGACGATTGCGTCGAGCGTGTCATTCTCCATGCCGAAATCTTCGCCGTTTTCCAAAACGTGCTTTATTGTCACGCTCGCCGCCGTGCCACATTCAAAAAGCAGCGTCGGCGCGTCCGTTTGGTTGAGGTCGTAAATTCTTATGCCGCCGAGCGAGTTTGCAAGGCGGAAGGTAACTTCGCTGTAGCCGTCCTCATGCAAATCCTTTATGTACTGCAAAAGCGCCTTTGTGGAGATTGAAACGGTTTCGTTAGACTCGCTTTCGCCGGTGGAATTGCCGGTCGTTATCTCACTCGTAAAGCCGAGCATTGTGAGATTATCGAGACCCGATGTGTCCGACGCGCCGAGCGCCGCTTTGCCGTCGGAATCGGTTGTCCATTCTTCTTTCAGGCTGTTGCCGTAAACGCCTATGCGCTGATTTGCGCTCGTCTGCTTCACGTTTTTCACAGTCACGCTGAGCGTCACGCGGAGCAGATTGTCGTAATCAATGTCGGGCAGTTCAAAGGCGATTGCCGCGTTGCGCGGAGTGTTGAAATTGCTGCCGGAAAGAGAGGCTTGCTCGGTCACCGTGCCGTCAAGGTCGGTGAAAGACGTGTCGCACGTCCAGCCGGTGCCCGAGGCAATCAAAAGATTGTCGCCGTCGCTTTCTGCGAGTTCGTCCGCGCTGTTAAAATACATAGCTCTCACAGCGTCGACGTTCTCCGCACTGTAGCTTTGCGAGGCAAATGATGCGGGAATTATCGAAAGCGTCATTGCCGCCGCGATAAATAATGAAACGAGTTTTTTCATAGTACATAATCCCTCCGTTTGAAAATAAAGCTTATCTCAATTATAAAACAAATGAGGCGAAAATTCAATCCTTTCTCGATATGTTTTTGAGATTACAAAAAGACAGGCACAAAATGCCTGTCTTTTTGTAATGCTCTTCCCTTACGCGAGATTGAACTTTTTCTTGAACTTTTCTACACGTCCGCCTGTGTCGACAAGCTTCTGCTTACCGGTGTAGAACGGATGGCACTTGGAGCAGATTTCAACATTGATATTCTGCTTTGCGGAGCCTGTTTCAAAAACGGCGCCGCAGGCACACTTGATGACAGCGGGTCCGTAGTTGGGATGAATTCCTTCCTTCACTATAGGTCACCTCTTTCCGATGGGGTAATGAAATAAAAATTTTATTAAAAGATTTTATGGGTTATGCCCAATCAGCAAACCGAATTATATCATATGAAGCGAATGAATGCAAGTGTTTTTTTAAAAAATAACAAAAGTGGAATTTTGAGGCGGCGGTTTGCAATTAAATGAGTGGGCGCCACAATGAGACTACATACAAGTAAGATGTGATGTATGATGTCAATGAGCAATTTGTATATTAATTGCTTACTGCTTATTTCGGGATACACAAAAACAAATCATTAAACAAGATCGAAAGGGGAAAAGGAATGGCGGAGTTTGGGTTTGCGTCGGATGGGACGCTGAAAGAAATGGTAGAGGTACAAAAGGTTACGAACAACATTTTGCAGGTTATGATGGCGGAGCAAATGGCGACTATCGCGACGGATTTACAGGCGATAAAGCACATTGTGCAGCAGGGAGCGGCGGAGAGTATATTTTCGGTCGGCGACCAGATTATCGACGATTGGACGGAAGAGGTGTCGCAGACAACGTACAGTGCAGCGCACAACGTTGTCGCGTTCGGAGACGTTGAAACGGAAGACGGGGAGAGCGTGCCGGGGATGTTTTTGCAGTGGCATTACGCCGCGCCGATAAGCATGCCGTTCGACGCGAGAGAGGCGTTCTATTACGCGGAGGACGGTTTGAGCGCGGGGACGTATTGCTTCACGTTCGGTTCGACGTGGGGAAGTTACATCATATCGGGGAATATGTATGAATTTACGCTCGAAAATGACGTGCCCGAAGGAGGGCAGCTCGTTTTCGAGGCGGAGATTTACACGAGTGCGGCGGCGGGGACGAACGTGCTCGTTTACGCGTCGTCTTCCGCGACAAGCGCGACGGAGAGCGCGGCGCTGAGCCTCGTGACGGAAAGCTCGGGGACGAATTTGGGGTCGATTGTGAGCAACAAGGAAAACGGCGCGTTTAATTCGATTCAAAGGGCGATTTACGGCTCGAACCGTTGGAGCCGGTCGGCGTTGAGGCAGTATTTGAACAGCTCGGCGGGAATAGGCGAGTGGTGGACGCCGCAAAGCAACTTTGACCGTCCGCCTGCGCAGCTTTCGACTTACCCGGGGTTTATGTCGGGCTACGACAGCGCGTTTTTGTCGGCTATACAAAAGGTCAAGGTTACGACGGCGCTCAACACGCTTTCGGACGGGGGCGGATCGGAGGACACATACGATTACTTTTTCCCCGCGAGCTTGGAGCAGATGTACATTACGTCGCAGAGCGAGGGCGTTGAGGGAGATTATTTCCCGTATTGGAAGAGAGCGATCGGAGGAAGCGAGACGGCGGCGAGGGGAACGGCGGGAGCCGTGCCGATAACGTACGCGATTGAGACGAAGACAACGGCGCAGGCGGTGATACTGCGCTCGGCAAACACCGCGGCGGTTTACAGCGAATGGAGAGTTTCCGACACAGGCAGCGTGGGGGCGTCGTACGCTTCGACGCAGCAGAAGGCTGCGCCGGTGTGCGTTGTTTGCTAATCGGCTTTGCCGATTAGCAAACAATTGAAAATTAAGAATGAATAATGAATAATGAAGGAGCAAACGCGGCTGTGCCGCGTTTGAATTGAAGCGCCTGCGGGCGCGGAAAGGGCGGGGGTGAACCCCGCCCGTACAACACAGAAAGGGGAGCGAAAAAATGCAATACAAAAAGAACGTTTTGGGGATTAGGGAGACGAGAGAGCAGGACGAGATGAGGGCGGAAAACGAGAAGCTGAGAGCGGATTTGGAGTATGTGGCGATGATGGCGGAGGTGGAACTTGAGGAGGAAGACGGAGGTGACGAAGAATGAGCAAGAAATATAACACGGTGAAAAATTATTATGACAAGGGGCTTTGGAGCATTGAGAGAGTGAGAAACGCTGTTATAAAGGGGTGGATTACGGAAGATGAGTTCCGCGAGATTACGGGGGAAGAGTACGGGGAGTGACGCCGATGGGCAATAAGGATTGGGAGGACTTTATACACGAGGGGCTTAATTGTTTGGTTTCGTTTCTTCTCGGAGCGGTTGTCGCCGTGGGCTTGATAAATTTTTTCTGCGGGGGTTGATGTTATGACAGTATCTGAAATAATAACGACTGTAATGACAGCGGCGGCAAATCACCCGATGTGGATTGTTGTGTTGACCATCTTAATTCCGAGCCTGATTGAAATTTCGCCGATTAAGGTCAATCCGTGGAGCGCACTTGCAAAAGCGGCGGGGAAGATTATAAATGCCGACGTTATTGCAAAGCTTGAGGCGGTGGAAGAAGCGGAAAAAGAGATGCAGGAGCAGTTAAAGGAGCGTATAAGGGTGGAGGATGAGCGCAACGCCGACGCGCAGCGGGAAAGGATATTGCGCTTTAACGTCGAATTAATGCGGGCGCTTCCGCATCAGCGGGAAGACTTTATAGAAATTTTGGCGGTGATTGACGAATATGAGCGCTATTGCAAGGAACACCCCGAATACAAGAACAACAGGGCGGTTCACGCGGTGGCGAACATAAACCGCGTGTATGATGAGCGGCTTGTGAAAAACGACTTTTACAAGGCGGACGCAAGGGAGGGATGACGGCTGCAATGAAAAGATTGAAAATAAATAAGCCGAAGGGGTTGTTTATGAAATGTGTGGTGGTCTTTTGTATTGCGTATGTTGTCCACATAATCGAGTACGGATTGAGGATTTGCGAGGAAGATTCGCTCTCGCCGAACACGATTGTGACGGCTGCGATTGCGTTTTTCGGCTCGGAGCTGATAATTTGCATGGTAAAGCGGATTTGGGCGAAAGAGGACGGAGCGAAAACGGAAGCGGAAACAGAAACGGCCGAAAAGCCGAAAGAAATTAAACGAGATTGTTAAGGGAGGTTTTTGTTATGGACAACGTAGCAGATAGCTGGGCGCAGGAGGCTGTCGAATGGGCGGTTGAGAATGGCATTTTATACGGCGACGAAAACGGGAATTACAAGCTGCACAGCTACTGTACGAGGCAGGAAATGCTTGTTTTTCTTTACCGTTTGTATGAGTTATTGAGGTGAGGAAATGGCGATTGACATTGTAAAAAAGACATCGACGGCGAACACGACGGCAAAGAGCGGGAGAACTATCAAATATATCGTCATTCACTACACTGCGGGCGTTACGAGCAAAGCGGGAACGGCTGCAAGTACGGCGGCGTATTTTGCAAAAAGCACAACAAACGCCTCGGCGGACTTTATCGTAGATGATGAGACGATTGTGCAGTTTAATCCGGACATAAAAAACCGCTATTGTTGGGCTGTCGGCGGCGGCAAATACTCGACATCGGGCGGCTCGCTTTACGGCGTGGCGGCGAACAACAACAGTGTGAGCATTGAAATTTGCTCGACGAACACGCAGGGAAAAGTGACAAGCGCAAACGATAAGTATTGGTATTTCACCGAAGAAGCTGTCGCAAAGGCGAGGGAGCTGACGAAATACCTAATGGACGAGCTTGGAATTGACGCGGAGCATGTTATTCGGCATTACGATGTGACGGGGAAGCTGTGCCCCGGCATTGTGGGTTGGAACGCCGACAGCGGCGACGAGAGCGCATGGACGGCGTTCAAGGCGAGCTTGACGAAAAGCACGGCGAGCGTTGCGGACGAGATTGACAACACGCCCGATTCGTGGGCGGCGGAGGCTGTACGGGCGGCGGTGGACAACGGCATTTTATACGGGAACGATGAAGGCAATTACAAGCTGCATACGGAATGTACACGGCAGGAAATGATAGTGTTTATGTATAGGCTGTATTTATCGGTGATTAGCGGACAGTGGACAATTAAGGAGTGATTGAACTTGAAAGCGAAACTTACAAGTCGAAAATTTTGGTTGAGCGCAGCGGCTTTTTTGGGAAGTGTGGCGGCAAGTGCGGCGGGAATTGCTGTTGAAAATGACGTTATAACGGTTGTGGGCGTTGTTTGCGGAGTATTGAGCGCGGCGATTTACGCGGGGTGCGAGGCGTATATCGACGCGGCGGCGGTGGAGAAGGAATAAACGGGGTTTGATGAAAAGCGGAGTGTGAATTCGTTTATAAAATGCGGCGGTCAACGGGGTATGACCGCTGTATTTTTACGCGAGAAGAAAAATTGTGTCGAAAAACTTTACATCAAGGTTCATTTATGTTACAATATAAAATAACAGTTTTATGTGTAATTTGACTTTGAGGGATTAATAATGGGAAAGCTTTTGGATGAAATAAATGGGCGTGAGGATTTGGTGAAACTGAATACAGAGCAGCTTTATTCTCTCGCCGGGGAAATAAGAGAATATATTATCGACGTCACCGCCGAAAACGGCGGGCATTTGGCGTCTAATTTGGGTGCGGTGGAGCTGACGATTGCGCTTTACCGTGCGCTTCGTCCGCCCAAGGATAAAATCATATGGGATGTGGGGCATCAGAGTTACACGCATAAGATATTTTCGGGAAGAAAGGAAAGTTTGAAAAGCTTGCGGCGGTTCGGCGGGGAGTGCGGTTTTTGCGACCCGAGCGAGAGCGAATTTGACACATATACATCGGGGCACACTTCGACGTCGCTCTCACTGGCGCTTGGTGCGGCGTGCGCGAGGGATTTGAACGGCGAAAGGTACAACGTGGCGGCGATAATCGGTGACGGCGCTCTGACGGGAGGTCTTGCGCGCGAGGCGCTTGACAACATAGGGCATTTGAAGAAGAGAATGCTGATTGTGTTAAACGACAATGAGATGTCGATTTCAAAAAATGTCGGCGCGATGAGCAATTATTTAATGCACGCGCGAACAAGCTCTCAATATGCGCGCTCAAAGACAGGAATTGAAAGGACACTTGAAAGGATACCGAACGGGAAGAATATAGCGGACTTTGTGAGGCGGACGAAGGAGCATGTGAAGTACCTCGTTTCGCCGGGCGTGATTTTTGAGGAATTGGGGATAACGTATTTGGGTCCGATTGACGGGCACGACATAAGACTGATGGAGGACACGTTCAGGAGAGCCTTGAGAATGGATGAGCCGGTTTTGGTACATATTGTGACTAAAAAGGGCAAGGGATATTCATTTGCGGAAAATGAACCGCAGAAATATCACGGAGTAGCACCATTTAATAAGGAAAAGAAGATAGAGGATAGCTGCCGCGAGACGTATTCTTCGGTTTTCGGCGACGAAATGTGTCGCATGGCGGAAAACGGAGAAAACATTGCCGTGATAACGCCCGCGATGACGCTCGGAAGCGGACTTAAGGAATTTGCGCAAAAATATCCCGAAAGATTTTACGATGTGGGGATTGCGGAGGCGCACGCGGTGACGTTTGCGGCGGGGCTGTCCGCGGGAGTGGTGCCGGTGGTTTCACTTTATTCATCGTTTGCGCAGAGGGCGTATGATTCCTTTGTGCATGACGCGGCGGTCGGAAAGAGGCACATTGTGTTTGCGATTGACCGCGCGGGGCTTGTGCCGGGCGACGGAAAGACGCACCAGGGGACGCTCGATATTGCGTTTTTGTCATCAATTCCGAATGTGAGCGTTTTTTCGCCGTGTTCGTTTGAAGAGTTGCGGAAAATGTTAAGATGTGCGGTTCAAAAAAGCGACAATCCCGTTGTTGTGCGCTATCCCAAGGGGTGTGCGCAGTATGAGGGCGATTTGGGGGAATTTGAGCCGGGCAAGGCGGCGGTGATAAAGAAAGGGCGCGATGTGACAATTGTCGCGGAGGGCGCGGCGCTGCCGGAGGCTGTGAAAGCGGAAAAAATCCTCTATGAAAAGGGGATTGACGCGGAGGTTATAAACGTGCGTTCGATAAAGCCGCTTGATATGGGGACTGTTTCGGAAAGCGTGAAAAAGACGGGGAAGCTTGTGACGATTGAACAGGGCGTGAGGCGCGGAGGCATGGGCGAGGAAATTGCGGCGAGGCTCGCGGAAGAAAAGATGAATTTTGAGGTTGTCGTTTTAGCGCTCGATGAATTTGTGCCGCACGGAACATATGAAGAGATATTGAAGGCGTATAAATTGGACGCGCAAAGCGTCGCGGATGCGATAAAAAAGGAATGGTTTTATGGGGAAAACGAGGCTTGATGTATATTTGGCGGAAAACGGGCTTTGTCAGAGCCGTGAGATGGCGAAAAGGCTTATCATGGAGGGCAAGGTTTTTGTGAATAACCAGCGCAGCGACAAGGCGGGAGATATGGTGTCGGAAAAGGACAGCGTGGAGCTTAGGGGCGAAACGCCGCGTTATGTGAGCCGAGGCGGGCTGAA
The DNA here is from genome assembly GCA_021202495.1 of Clostridia bacterium. Classification (GTDB taxonomy): domain Bacteria; phylum Bacillota; class Clostridia; order UMGS1883; family UMGS1883; genus JAJQCX01. The sequence goes on from JAJQCX010000159.1 coordinate 14,417, forward strand.
GCTTGAAAAGGCGGTCAATGCGTTTGAAATTTCGCTTGAGGGTAAGGTTTGCATGGATATTGGCGCATCGACGGGCGGATTTACCGATTGTATGCTGCAAAACGGGGCGGCGAAGGTTTATTCGGTCGACGTGGGCTACGGGCAGCTTGCGTGGAAGCTGCGAAACGACAAAAGGGTCGTAAATATGGAGCGAACCAACATCAGATATGTTACAAAAGAGCAAATTGGTGAGGAATTGGATTTTGTTTCGGTGGATGTGGCGTTTATTTCTCTCAAATTGGTGCTGCCGGTGGCGTTTGCTCTCATGAAGGACGGGGCGGAGATTGCGGCATTGATAAAGCCGCAGTTTGAGGCGGGACGCGAAAAGGTCGGTAAAAAGGGCGTTGTGCGCGACAAAGAGGTGCACCGCGAGGTTGTGGAGGAGATTGTGGGCTTTGCGGGCGAGGTCGGATTCAATGTCAAAGGGATTGATTTCTCTCCGATAAAAGGGCCTGAGGGGAACATTGAGTATCTTCTTTACGCGAAAAAGGAAGAGGCGGAAAAAAGGGACTTTTCCGCCGAAATTGAACAGGTGACAGAGAAAAGCCACATTGAGGCGCGATGACGAAAAATGACGAATAATGACGAAAAAATGTAGATTTTTTGTGATTTCATGCAGAAAAAGGGGATGTTTGTGATGAAAAGAAGAATATCGGCGACAGTGATTGTGTTTACACTTTTATTCGGAATGTTTCGGGCGGAGGCGTCGGATGTCATTTCGGGCGGATTGAGTGATTTGGCGATGGCGGCGAAGCACTATTATCAGACGGAGCTGGCAGAAGCTGACATGGTTATAAAGAGAGTTGCGGACGAGCAGTACAAAATTTATTACAAGCTGAAAAACGGAAACGATTATTATGTCACGCTCGATTTGAAGGAGTGGGGCGTTTGGAATTTGGGTGACATGACGATTGCGGATGGGATTGAAGAGAAAAACGTGGTCGGCGGAAGCACGGACTGGGAATATGTGTTCAGAGTGTATAACCCGGTGACGCAGGTTGCGGACTTTACCGGCGGAAACCACGGCGCGGAGGAAATGCTGTGGATAAGATTTTTTGATGACGTGACGGGCGAGGAATTTGAGCTTGAGGTCGGCGAGGAAAAGCAAGTGCGCAGGCTTGTCGTTGAAGAGCAGACAAAGCTGCACTATTCGTCGTCGAGCGATTTGATATATGCGAATGTGACGAGAAATTACACATTTGTGGGAACGAGGGTCAATCTTGACACGAAGATTGAATTTACGCGCGACGTTTCGATGACACATTCGTATACGGCGATGGCGAGCGTGAACAAGAGCTTCGGAAGATACTGCTCGTTTGACGGGATTGAAACTGTTACTACGAGCGGGCACGGGTCGCACAACAACGAATATTACGGCAAGATTGCGGCGGCGGAATGTACGCTCAGCGGCGACGATGAAACAGCGACGCTGACGGTCGGGATATTTAACAAAAGCGACATGACGAACAATTTTTCAAACGACGACAAGGTGTTTTTGTGGGATATGTCGGACGATTACACGAAGCTCTACTTTTCAAAATATGACATGAGCAGCGTGACGACGGTGAAGGCGGGCGAAGAGTGGAACCTTTCGACATATTGGCAGTGCAATGTTGCGGGTGAGGATTTATATGAAGAGGTAACGGAAGAAGTAACCGAAACGGAAGAAGCAGCGGAAGAGGCAACGGAAGCCGAAGAGTACGAAGCGACGGAAAAAACAGCGGAAGAAACAGAAGCAGTCACGGAAGAAACGACGGAAGAGGTAACGGAAGAAGTGACGGAAGCGGCGGCGGAATAGACGCGGGTAAATACATATGAAAAAAATAACAGCGGCTGTGATGATGATATGTGTGTTTTTGTTCGGCGGAATCCAGACGGACGGGTCGGACGTTGTTTCGGATGCGCTGTCGGATGTTGCGCTGGAGGCAAAGCACTATTATCAGACGGAGCTTGACGAGGCGGACATGGTCGTGAAGAGAGTGTCGAAAAAGGAATACCGAATTTATCACACGACGGAAAGCGGGAAGAGCTATTATGTTTCGCTCTGCCTGAAGGACTGGGGCGTGTGGAATTTGGGCGACATGAGCTTTACGAGCAAGGGCGTTACAAAGAACATCATCGGAGGAAGTACGGATTGGGAATATGTGTTTATGGTGTACAGTCCGATTACGGGCGAGGGAGGATTTACGGGCGGAAATCACGGCTGTGAAAATCTTTTGGGAATGAAGCTCTACGACGGTGTGAGCGGGGAGGAATTTGAGCTTGCGGTCGGTGAGCAAAAAAGCGTGAGACGGCTTGTCGTGGTGGAAAACACCGAGGTTTTGTATGCAGATACGACGGGAATACCGTATATGAACGTGGAAAGAAGGTACACGTTTGTCGGAACGAGGGTGAACCTTGACACTAATTTTGAATTTATAAGCGACGCGCTGATGACGCGCTCTTATTCGGCGATGGCGTGTGTGAATAAAAGCTTTGGGAGTCGGTGTACGTTTGACAATGCGGCGAGCGTTGAAACAAAGGCGGGGTCGCATGACGACGGGTTTCACGGCAGGGTTGAGGCGATGGAGTGTACTTTAAGCGGCAGCGACACCGCCGCTGCGCTGACGGTCGGGATATTCAACAAAAGCGACATGACGGACGATTTTTCAAACGACGACAAGGTCTTTTTGTGGGATATGGCGGACGATTACACAAAGCTTTATTTTTCAAAATACACCACAAGCGACATTGTGACGGTGGAAACGGGCACAAAATGGAGCTTTGCCGCCTATTGGGAGGCAAGCATAAAATAAATTAAAATTGAAATAATAATTAACGGCAAAAAATTTGTACGAGGTGCAACTTTTTGCCGTTTTGAACAGTATTATATATAGATAGGAATAAGGGGATTTGTGATGATTGATAAGAATTTCGCGGCGAAGAGAGTTATTGAGGAATTTGAAAAGATTGCTATGATACCGCGCGGGTCGGGGAACGAGGAGGCGATTGCGCGTTACGTGGCGCAGTGGGCGAAGGAAAATTCGCTTGAAGCTAAAATTGACGGCGTCGGAAACGTTATTGTCACACGTGAGGCGGCGGAAGGGTTTGAGGACGCGCCGAGCGTTATCTTGCAAAGCCATATGGATATGGTGTGCGTGAGCAAAAACGAGGACTTTGACGCGGAAAGGGACGCGATAAAGCTTGTGCGCGAGGGAAATTTTATCAAGGCGGACGGTACGAGCCTCGGCGCGGACGATGGCGCGGGCATGGCGATGGCGATGTATGCTCTTTCGGAAAAGGAGCTTAAGTGCGGGAAGATAAAGGGGATATTCACGGTCGGTGAGGAGACGAGCATGAGAGGCGCGGAGGGGTTTGACAGATGTGAGCTTGACGCGGAATATTTGATAAACCTCGACTGGGAGGATTACGGCTCGGTGTGCTCGTCGTGCGCGAACAATGTGGCGCTCTTTTTTGAAAAGCGCTGTGAAATGCAAAGCCGCGGGAGTGACAGTGCGCTCAAGATAGAGATGGAGGATTTTGCGGGAGGTCACAGCGGCTGTGACATCAATTTGGGAAGAGCGAACGCGATTAAGCTCTTGGCGGAAACGCTTTGCCGCGCGGAGGATGAGGGAGCAGAAATACGCATTGCGCATTTTAGAGGAGGAAGCGTGAAAAACGCGATACCGTCTTCGGCGGAATGCGTCGTATGCGTGAAAATGGAGGACGAAAAGCTCGTCTTTGACGCGGTGCGCGAAATGAAAGAAGAAATTGCGCGGGAATTTCGCGGAGAAGAGGCAAAGATTGAGGTGTGCGAAGCGCAAGTGGAAAGCGTATTTTCGGCGGAGGACAGCGAGAAGCTCTTGTCAATGCTTTCGGCGATACATTCGGGCGTGTATTACATGAGCCGCTACACAAAGGATTTTGTCGAGACGAGCCGCAATGTCGGCGTCGCGGCGGCGGAGGAAGGCAGAATGCACGTTGAGGTTTTGTCGCGCAGCTCGTCGGGCTTTCATTCGCGGGAGATGAAGCGGTCAGCCTCGGCAATTGCGCGGGCGTTTGGGTTTGAGCTTTCGATCCCCGAGGAAAACCCCATTTGGGAGGAGAAGGCGGAAAACGAGCTTGTTGAGATTATGAAGGAGGCGTTTTACGAGGCGGACGGCGGCGAGCTTGAGGTGCTTGGCGTACACGCTGGGCTTGAATGCGCGCATTTCGCTTCTGTTGCGCCGAATGTCAAGATGGCGTCGATAGGACCGCAGCTTTATGACGTACATTCTGTAAAGGAAAGATGGGACGTTTCGAAGCTGGATCTGACAATGGATTTCTTGATTAAAACTCTTGAAAAAATCGGAGGCGAAACGTGAAAAATTAACGGCGCATCTCACCATTATTCTGAGCTTGAAGTATCTGTATACGTCGGCGCTCAGAATAACGGCAATCTGCTTGTTCCTTTTTCACGTTATAATAGGTGCCGCCGCAAGGCGGCGGAATGGGGATTAACAATGAAAATAAAAGGCGCGATTTTTGACATGGACGGGACGCTGCTCGATTCTATCGGGGTGTGGGATAAGATTGACTATGAATATTTGGCGGCGAGAGGAATTGAGGTGCCGGAGGATTACGCAAGAGCGATAAGCTCTCTTACGACGATGGAGTGCGCGGAATATTCGATAAAGAGATTCGGATTGGAGGAGAATTGCGATGATTTGATAAACGAGTGGGAGGAAAGGGCGCTTTTTGAATATGCGCACAACTTGGAGCTAAAGCCGGGGGCGAGGGAATACCTTGAAAAGCTTAAGAGTGCGGGCGTGAAGCTTGCACTTGCGACTTCGTCCTCAAAGCGGCTTTATGAGGCGGCGATGAAGCACACGGGAGTTTATGAAATGTTCGACGCGTTTGTGACGACGGACGACACGGGGAAGGGAAAGACCGATCCTGAAGTGTATCTCACGGCGGCGGAGCTTTTGGGGGTTAGGATTGAGGAATGTGCCGTATTTGAGGACGTTCCTCACGCAGTTATAAGCGCGAAAAAAAGCGGCGCATATGTATGCGCCGTGAGGGATGAACGCTGGGCGGCGGACGAGGAATTTTTGCGGGGAGAGGCGGATTTGTACATAAGCGATTTTAGGGAAATGCAGAGCGGAGGAGTAATTAGTAATTAGCAATTAGCAATTAGCAATTATGGAACAAAAACGCGAAGCGTTTTTGATTAAATCGCCTGCGGGCGGGAAGAAGATGCACCCGTACAACGGGAAGAGCCGCGAAAGCGGGGACGCTCAAGCGGGGTGCTGTTAAAATAATTTTACAAGGAGGATATTTGTTATGAAAAGGCTGACGGCGGTTATTTTGGCGATTGCGATGATTTTTTCGGTGAATGTTGTGTTTGCCGAGACGGGCGGCGCGGAGAGCGTTTTGATTAAGGTTAAGGAAAAGATTGACGTGCCGGAGGAGCTGACGGAATTTGAATATTCCGAGCAGACGTATTCGGGAAGCGTTATCTACAGCTTCAGTTGGAGAGATGAGGATTTTAACAGCTCGATTGACGTGACGACGGATAAGGACGGAAACATTACATATTATTATGCCTACACGAGCGGCTCGTCGTCAAGCGAGATGAAGCTTGTGGCGGTTTCGGAAGAAGAGGCGCTGGCGGTTGCGGACGCGTTTATCAAAAAGGCACTGCCCGAATTTGCGGAGGGTGGCGACGTTCTGCAGCTGCGCGAGGATGCGACATATACGGACGCTTACGGCGACCAAAAGAATTTTACGTTTATATATTCGCGTTGGTACAAGGGAATTGAGGTTTACGGCAACACTGTGACGGTGCGCGTGAGAGCGCGAAGCGACGATGTGCGCGTTACCGTACTAAATTCTCTTTTGGACTACGACGCGGAATTTGCGGAGGATTTGACAAACGACTTGACAGAGGCGGACTACATGGAGGTTTTCCCGATTGACGTTATGTACAAAAGCATCGGCTACAAGGACGATACGGAGGACGACGAACTGCAGCAGGATGTGCGCATGGTCTATGTGATTGAGCAGGGGCTTGTTGCGGCGTCGGACAAGGCGGAATTTACCCCCGAGGCGAACGACATAACTTATGAAACGAGCGACGCGGCGGCGGGCGACAGTGAAAGTACCAACGGGTCTAAGCTTTTGACGCAAAAGGAGCTTGACGAGCTGGATAGGATGGATTCACTCTTGAAGGCTGATGAACTCGAAGAATATCTGCGCGGCATGGAAGAGCTTGACATGACGGACGATATGACGCTTGACAATTCCTACACATACAAGGCGGGAGAGGGCGAATACACGATTAACCTGAGCTTTGAAAACGAGGACGGGCGCTACTTAAGCGCACAGTTTGACGCGGTGACGGGCGAGCTGCTCTATTTATACAACAGCGGCGATTGGAGCAACGCGGAATACACGGACGCGGAATATGACGCGGCGGCGGAAACGATGCGTGCGTTTTTGGAAAAGGTCGCTTCCGATAAGATGGGTGAAACGAGCGAGGAAATGAGCGGTTCAACGCTCACGGCGAGCAGAGTTGTGAACGGGATAAAATACCCGGCAAATTATGTGAAGGTAAGCTATAACGTGGCAAACAACCGTCTGCGCTCCTATTCGGTAAAATGGGATGATGATGTGTCCTACTTCCCGAACCCCGACAATGCTTTAGCCGAAAACGAGGTTTACGCGGCGGCGTTCGGAAGCACGATTGAATTTAAGCAGGTTTTGGCGAAGAGAGACGGAGTGTATGTTCCGGCGGCGACGATTGACACATCGGTTACGCTTGACGCAATGACGGGGGAGAGCGTATACAAGACGAGTGAGCGCAAGACAGGCTATGACGACATCGAAGGTCACTGGGCAGAAGATGAAATACAGGCGCTCTTGGAGCAGGGCATTTATCTTGAAGGCGACAGCTTTAATCCCGACGATGCGGCAACGCAGGGCGACATGATACGCCTTTTCGGGGCGGCGTTCTATTACGTTTCCTACGCGAGGACGAGCGAAATCGATTACGCGTGGCTTGCGAAATACCGCGGGATTGACTTTGAAAACGCGGACGAGAACGCGCTTGCGACGCGAGAGGACGCATTTGTCTGCATGGCGAAAATGATGGGCTGCGGCGATTTGATTGAGCTTGATATTTACAAGGAAACTTTTGCGGATGCGGACGATTTCGGACTTGTGCCGGCGAAGGGCGCGGCGGCGATATTGAAGGGAATGGGAATATTGAACGGAGATTATGCCCGCCCGCAGGATTATTTGACGCGCGCGGAGGCGGCGGTGATGGTGTATAGGTATTTGACAAGATAGATATAAGCATAGAGAGGTTGAACCCGATGCGGTTTTCGGAGTGAGAGCCTCCGCGATACTTGCTGAAATGCTCGTTAATGCACAAAGCATTGCCTGCGCATTTCGGCGGCGTCTCACGAAGGCTCTCGCACCGAAAACTCCGTAGGACTTTAAGCCGTAGACGGCTTAAAGCGCATTGGGTTCAACCTCTCTATGCTTGGGGCAAAAACACGCCGCGGGATTTCCCGCGGCGTGTTTTTGCAATTTGGAGTGTGAAGTGTGGAGTGTGAAGTTGAGGAACGAACGCGCGGAGCGCGTTCGATTATACGCGCAGCTCGCGCGGAAAGGGCGGAGCAAGCCCCCCCGATCTACGACCGAGACAGCGAAGAAATCAAGCTTTTTGGCTGAATGACAGTATCAGACGAAAAATTACAATTACAATAATGTTAAAGGGGTTGAATAAAAATTGCTTCTCTGCTAAAATGGGTGAAGGAGCTGTAGTATCAAGTTTCGGCTAAAACTTTACGTTGCGGTGACATATGGGAACGAACGCGCGTGGCGCGTTCGATTATACGCGCAGCTCGCGCGGGCGGGGACGAGCTGTTTGGTATGGGCACATGGTTTACAAAATGTCCGAGGA
>JAJQCX010000109.1 GCA_021202495.1 Clostridia bacterium
AGACGCTTTGGTTTTTGACGATTTTACGCGGGGGAATTTCCTCCCCCGCTCCCCCTCCGCCGAGACAACGCGGAGCGTTTTCTCGGCGCTCTTTTCGGCGTGTGACGTCACTTTTTATGGCTGAACTATAACTAATATTTGTGTGCCGGAGGAGGAAGATGTATGGCGATATATGACGTGATGATGCTCTTTTTTACATATTCGTTTTTGGGATGGCTGGGTGAGACAATTTATGTGACGGTAAAGAGAGGGCATTTCGCAAACCGCGGATTTACGTTTGGACCGTTTTGCTTTTTGTACGGCTTTGCGGGAGTTGTGATAAGCGTGGGATTTGCGGACGCGGAGAGTGCGGCGTCCGTATTTTTGGGGAGCGCGGTTACGGCTACGGCGATGCAGCTTGGGGCGGCAAAGCTTTTGGAGAGAGTGGAAAGGAAGAAATGGTGGGATTATTCGGACAAAAAGTGGAATTATGACGGATATGTATGCTTGGGATATTCGGTGCTTTGGGGCGTTTTGGGCATAATTGCCGTAAGATTAGGAAACGGAACGGTTTTAAAATTATATTCATTATTGCCGGGCATTGCGGAAAAGATAATCGTGTGGGTTCTTTCCGTGATTTCGGCGGTCGATTTTATTCATTCATTGTAGGCGACGAAAAAATTTGAGGCGAAGCTTGCGAAAATGCGAAGCGGGAGCCGCGTGAGGCGTGCGGAAGAAAAAGTAAGAAACGCGGCGGTAAAGAGAATTGAAAAGGCATATCCCGCGATGGAAGCGAGGAGCGAAAGCGGCTCGGGAGGGCGGCTGACGATCTTTGACGCCGTGTGGATGTTTGCGATAAGCTCCTTTTTGGGCGATGTTGTCGAAACAATCTTTTGCAGGGCGGTCGACGGGGTGTGGATGAGCCGAAGCAGTCTTGTGTGGGGACCGTTCAGCGTCGTTTGGGGACTGGGGCTTGTTTTGGGAAGTATGCTTTTAGGCAGAATGAGAAAGCAATCGGACGGAAGGCTCTTTATTTCGGGAGTGCTTTTGGGCGGAGCTTATGAATATATATGCAGCGTATTCACGGAAATTGTGTTTGGAACTGTTTTTTGGGATTACAGCGAAATGCCGTTCAACGTGGGCGGAAGAATAAACCTGCTTTATTGCTTTTTCTGGGGAATTGCCGTTGTTATATGGATAAAATGGCTTTATCCGAGTTTTCTCATGTTTGTGAGAAGTGTCATTAAAAAGGCGGGCGGCGCGCTGACGGCGGCGGTGGCAATTTTTTTGGCGCTTGACATTTTTCTTTCGTGTGCGGCGCTTGCACGGTATGACGCACGCTCGCGGGGGATTGAGGCGGAAAATGTTATAGAGAAAGTGTTGGACGAGCGTTTTTCGGATGAACGGATGGAGAAAATATATCCAAATGCACTTCAAAGATAATTGAGGCGGAACAGGGGAGATTAAAATGCTGAACAATATTTATACGGTGGGCGAACAGGTTGTTGTGCTTTTTATATTGATAGGTGTGGGAGCGCTGTCGAAAAAGACGAAGATATTGAGCGACGCGGCGATAAAGGGAATTACGGAATTTGTGCTTTACGTAGTGACGCCGTGCGTTATTATTAAGTCGTATCAGAGGGATTTTGACACGACGATGATAACGGGGCTTGTGATAACGTTTGCGGCGGCGGTTGCGTCGCATGTTATAAATATTATATTTGCGCATCTTTTGGTGCATGACAAAGATGCAAGGAGGCAGAATGTGCTGCGGTTCGGGGCGGTATTTTCAAACTGCGGATATATGTCGCTGCCGCTGCAGCAGGTTCTTTTGGGCGACGACGGCGTCTTTTACGGGGCAACGTACATTGCGGTGTTCAACATTGTGCTGTGGACATACGGCGTGTTCGCGATGAGCGGGGATAAGAAAAACGTGTCGCCGAAAAAGGTAATATTAAACCCGGGCGTGCTGGGAACGGTTGTGGGAATTGTGCTTTTCCTGTGCTCGGTGAGGCTGCCGCAGGTTATATATTCGCCGATTGAATATTTGGCGGCGCTCAATACTCCGCTGCCGATGGTCGTTGTGGGGTACCGTTTGGCGGGAGCGGAATTTAAATTGGGCGGAGTGGGAACATATATGGGTATGCTTTACAGGCTCATTTTGTCGCCGCTCATTATGTTGGGGGGATTGTATTTATGCGGAGTGCGCGGGGTTATGCTGACGGCGTGCGTGATTGCGGCAAGCGCGCCGTGCGCGGCGGCAACGACGATGTTTGCCGAAAAATTCGGCGGAGATACTGAGCTTTCGGCGGCGTATGTGTCGATTACTACGATTCTTTCGGTGGTGACGATGCCGATTATTGTGGGAATATCGATGGCAATGTAAAAAACATCAATGCAAGCCTTTATTGTCGCGTTTTCGCGACAGTAAAGGCTTGCATTGTATTGAGATTTGTGCTATAATCCGTATAAACATATCAAGGAGGGAATATATTATGAAATACACACCGGCTGAGGCATCGAAGCTTTTAAGAACTCTTACGGAAGAGCACGGCAATTTAAAGGAGCGTGAGCGTTCGCTCGACACCTTTGGCGCGTTTGCAAATGAGGATTTGGACACGGTGCGCCCCGAGTATGATTACAACGATTATCAGGCGAAGATGGCGGAGCTTGAAGGAAAAATCCGCAAGGTTAAGCACGCGATTAATGTTTTTAATGTGACAACGGCGCTGCCTGATACCGGCGGCATGACGATTGACGAGGCGCTCGTATATCTTCCGCAGCTTTCGGCAAGAAAGCGCAAGCTGGCGACGATGTCGATGAGGCTCGCAAAGGAACGTTTGCAAAGCTCAAGAACCACTACCGCCGCCGTTTCGGAGTTTAAGTACGCAAATTACGAAATAGATGCGGCTAAAGCCGATTATGAAAAAACTTCGGCGGAGATTACGGCAATTCAGAGCGCGTTGGATTTGATTAACAATACCGAGACGTTTGAGATAGACTTATAATTCAGCCTTTCCGAACACAGCCGCAAGCTTACATATTATTTTAACAAGCGTTCAGATTATTTGAAAGGTTTCTTGGTTGCGGTTTATTGTAAATGTAACTGTTGATTTTTTTCGGTAATGTCGCTGTAAAGGTTTAATGTTGTGAGATTATGGTTTATGCTATCCGTCTGTATCAATAAATCAGGGCTGCGCTGTGTTGAAAACTGGGTATTTTGAGAAATCTAAATGCCGTCTCCCGCGAAGTTCGGTTTCAACGGGAGAGTTTTTTTATGAGAAAGCATTATAAAAAACCCGCCGGGCTTTTGCTCGACGGGTTTTTGGTGCGGATAACAGGACTTGAACCTGCATGAAATTGCTCTCATATGGACCTGAACCATACGCGTCTGCCAATTCCGCCATATCCGCAAATCGTTGTTATTATAACATGGGATTTTGAAAAATGCAATAGTTTTTTGCGAAAAATATTTGAAGTGATTTTTTTGAAAAAATTGAAAAAAGGTATTGACAGAGGGGAGAAGATGTGGTAGTATATTGGTGAACAAAGAAGAAGTAGCCGCTTCTCACCTCAAGCTTTGGGCGACTGGGGTTAATATGGATTTCCGGTAAGGTACCGGACTGATTTTATGCGGTGAAGAATTCTTTTTCATCGTATTTTTTAGTTCAAATTTTTCGGGGGTGTTTTGTTATCAGTAAGGATTTGTTGATAAACGAAGAAATTCGTGAAAAAGAGGTCAGAGTTATAGGAAATGACGGAGCGCAGCTTGGGATTATGCCGATTAAGACGGCGCTTGCAACGGCTGCGGCGAAAAATCTTGACCTTGTGCTCATTGCGCCGAAGGCGACTCCGCCGGCGTGCAAGATTATGGATTACGGAAAGTATAAATTTGAAGCGGCGAAGCGCGAAAAGGACAACCGTAAGAACCAAAAGGCAATGAGTATTAAGGAAATTCGTTTGTCGCCATCCATCGATACCCACGATTTTGAGACAAAGCTTCGCAGCGCGGTAAAGTTTTTGCAGGGCGGAGACAAGGTTAAGGTGACGGTGCGCTTCAGAGGCAGAGAACTGCATCACACGGCGCTCGGCGAAGAGCTTTTGCAGCGGTTTGCCGACGGTGTGAGCGAGGTCGGCACGGTTGACAAAAAGCCCAAGCTGGAGGGCAGGAGCATGGCGATGTTCGTCGCTCCGAAAAACTGAGTTCCGAACACCAAGACGGTGAGGGATATACACATAACATTTTTGAATTTACGGAAGGAGAGGTATTATGCCTAAAATAAAGACACACAGAGCGGCGGCAAAGCGCTTCAGTCTGACAAAGAACGGCAAGGTTAAAAGAGCAAAAGCTTACAGAAGCCATATTCTCAACAAAAAGGAAACAAAGAGGAAGAGAAAGCTGAGAAAGGGCGGATACGCGTCCGCTCCGAACGCAAAGGTTATCAAGAAGCTTATACCGTACAAATAATTCAGTAGGAGGATATTACAATGGCTCGAGTAAAAGGTGCTCTTAACACCAGAAAACATCATAAAAAGATTTTGAAGCTCGCTAAGGGCTACAGAGGCGGAAAGTCCAAGCTGTACAGGACAGCCAATCAGGCGGTCATGAAGTCGCTTTCTTACGCATATGTAGGAAGAAAGCGCAAGAAGAGAGATTTCCGCAAAATGTGGATAACAAGAATAAGCGCGGCTTGCAAGCTGAACGGCATAAACTATTCAAGATTTATGAACGGCTTGAAGAAGGCTAACATCGACATGAACAGAAAGATGCTCTCGGAAGTTGCTATAAACGATCCCGCGGCATTTGCAAAGCTTGTTGAAACAGCGAAAGCAAATCTGTAAATAAAAGCGCGGCTGTGCCGCACGGGAACAGTGCAAAAATAACCTCGTTCTGCGGAACGAGGTTTTATATTGGGATAATTGGTATAAAGGGGAGAAATTTGTGGAGATAATAACAAGCAGGGACAATAAGATATGCAAGCTGGTAAAAAATCTTTACACCAAAGAGGGGCGTGAAAAAACGGGGCTTTTTGTGCTTGAGGGAGTGCGCAACGTGAGAGACGCGCTGAAAAAGGGCGCGGAGGCGGAATATATTATTTTGGACGAAAAATTCGTGCCGGATTTTGCTGTGGATGCGAAAAAGACGCTGCGGGTGTCGGAGAAAATTTTTTCCTATATATCGGACACGGTGACACCGCAGGGCGTTATGGCTGTGTGCAAAATGAGAAAGATTGAGTTTAAAGACATTGAATTGGGCGAAAATTCGCTTATTGTCGTGTGCGAAAATGTGCAGGATCCGGGAAACGCGGGGACGATAATCCGCACGGCGGACGCGGCGGGAGCTGCGGCGGTAATAATGATGAAAGGGTCGGTTGACATATATAACCCAAAAACGGCGCGCAGCCTGATGAGCAGTCTCTTTTCGGTGAAGGTTGTGCGGGGCGTTGGAGCGGACGCGGTGTTCGGCTATTTGAACGACAAGGGGATAAAGAGCGTCGCAGGCGCGCTGACGGACGGGGCGAAGAACCTTTTTGATGCGGATTTGCGCGGGAAGTGCGCGATATTTATAGGAAACGAGGGCAACGGGCTGACAGGGTCGACTGTGAAGCGCTGCGGAGAAGCGGTAAAAATACCGCAGAGAGGCGGAGCGGAAAGCTTGAACGCGGCAGCAGCGGCGGTGATGATTTACGAGCATGTGCGGCAGAATATGTGAACAAGCGTGCCGCTTGAGCCGATTTCGCGTGGTAGTATGGCGGGGAAGTTTGCTGACCGGTCGCGGTTTTAAATGTGGCGGAAGACCGCGGGCTACCGTGACAGTGAGAAACTCGCATATGGTAGGTTGATTGTAGCAGAGCGAGAGACCGCGGCGGGAGCAAGCCCCCGCCCTACGACCGAGGCGGTGGTTGACTGTATAGTTTTGGCGATTTGAGGTGAGAGGAATAAAATATGTGCAAATATAAGATACTTTTTGTGTGCTGGGGAAACATTTGCCGCTCGCCGATGGCGGAATTTATTATGAAAGACATGGTGAAAAGGCGCGGGATTGAGGATTTGTTTTTGATTGAATCCGCGGCGCACACGAGCGAGGAGATTGGAAATCCCGTTTATCCGCCCGCTCGACGGGAGCTTGAAAAGCATGGAATCAGCTGTGCGGGAAAGCGGGCGAGGAAGATGGTGAAAGCCGATTACGAAAAATATGACATGATAATCGGCATGGAGGCGCTGAACATTCGCTATATGCTGCAAATATTGGGCGGCGATCCTGAAAAAAAGGTATGCAGACTGCTTGATTTTACGGATAAGTCGCGCGACATTGACGACCCGTGGTACACGGGAGAATTTGCGCTTACATATGCGGAAATCGAAGAAGGATGTAACGCGTTGCTGCAAAGATTGATTAAGGGAAAGTAAAAAAATTGATAAAAATGCTTGACAAGCGGGAATGGGACGGATATAATAAAACAGTAACCGCATGGGAAGGGTTTTAACTGCGAAAGCGACCCTTAACAGCGAGTCCGTAAATATGGGAGGTGCAACAGTATGTACGCAGTAATTAAGACAGGCGGCAAGCAGTATCAGGTTAAGGTCGGAGATGTTGTTTTCATCGAGAAGATCGACGCTGAAGACGGCGCTGTCGTAACGTTTGACGAGGTGCTTTTGGTTGGCGGAGAGGACGGCGTTAAGATCGGAACTCCGACAGTTGAGGGCGCAAAGGTTGAGGCTAAGGTTGTCGGTCAAACAAAGGGCAAGAAGGTTATCGTCTTCAAGTATAAGTCCAAGAAGGGCTACAGAAGAAAGAGCGGTCACCGTCAGCCGTACACAAAGGTTGAGATAACGGCTATCGCGTAAGCTATGATTAAGTTTAAGGCGAAACGAAACGACGAGGGGAAAATCGTCAAAATTGAGATAAGAGATCATGCGGGCTATGCCGAAGAGGGCTTTGACATTGTGTGTGCTGCCGTTTCGACGGCGTGCGAGATGGCAATAATGGGCATTGAACGGCTGAAGCTGGCGAAGATCACATATGTTCAGGACGACGGATTTCTTTCGTGCGACATTTCTCCCGAAAGGGAGGCGGGGGCGGATGCGCTCCTTGAAAGCCTCGTAATTGTGATTTGTGAAATTGCGGAGCAATATAAGAAATATCTCTTAATTTTGGAGGTGTGAAGAATGATGACATTGAATATACAGCTTTTTGCTCATAAGAAGGGCGTTGGTTCGACAAAGAACGGACGTGACAGTGAGTCGAAGAGACTTGGTGCAAAGCGTGCGGACGGTCAGTCGGTTTTGGCGGGCAACATTCTCGTTCGTCAGAGAGGAACGAAGATTCATCCGGGCGTTAATGTTGGCAAGGGAAGCGACGACACGCTTTTCGCGCTTGTTGACGGCGTTGTAAAGTACGAAAGACTGGGTAAGGACAGAAAGCAGGTTTCTGTTTATACTGCTTAACCTTTGTGCACATAAAAATCCCGGAAAAGGCTATTCCGGGATTTTTTTTAACAGTGAGGGATGTGGGCAGTGATTAGTGGTCAGTAGATGGAACAAATTTTGCTTCGCAAAATTTGAAACCCCTCAGTCAGCCCTGCGGGCTGCCAGCTCCCCTTTCAGGGGAGCCGATGCGCCTGCGGGCGCGGGCGGCGGGAGCAAGCCCCCGCCCTACGACCGGGATTGTGGGATGATTGAAGGACGACGGGTTTGTCGGAGGTGGATTATGTTTATTGATACGGCGGAAATTGAGATAAAGGCCGGAAACGGCGGAAACGGGCTGGTGTCGTTCAGGCGCGAGAAATATATCCCGGACGGAGGTCCCGACGGCGGCGACGGCGGCAAGGGCGGAAGCGTTATCTTTAAGGTTGACAAAAATTTGACGACGCTGATGGATTTCCGCTATAAAAAAATATATACTGCGCAAAACGGCGGCGACGGGCGCGCGAAAAAGTGCAGCGGCAAAAACGGCGAGAATTTGACCGTGTTGGTGCCGGCGGGCACGATTGTGCGGGATAAAGAAACGGGTAAAATAATCGTCGATCTTTCGGAAGAGGGCGAGGAATTCGTTGCGGCGAAGGGCGGCAACGGCGGATGGGGCAACGTCCATTTTGCGACGCCGACAAGAAGAGCGCCGAAATTTGCGAAAAACGGATTGAAGGGCGAGGAGCGCACGGTCGTTTTGGAGCTGAAGCTGATTGCGGACGTGGGGCTGGTCGGTTTTCCGAATGTGGGAAAATCGACGCTTTTGTCGCGCGTGAGCGATGCAAGACCGAAGATTGCGGATTATCATTTTACAACTTTGGAGCCGAATTTGGGCGTTGTGGACGCGGGAGAGGGCAAAAGCTTTGTGATTGCCGATATTCCGGGACTTATCGAGGGCGCGCATGAGGGCGTGGGGTTAGGACATGAGTTTTTGCGTCACATCGAGAGAACGAGACTTATAATCCATGTGGCGGACATTTCGGGAATTGAGGGACGCGATCCGGCGGAGGATTTTGAAAAGATAAATAACGAGCTTGCGCTTTACAGCGAAAAGCTCGCCGATACGCCGCAGATTGTGGCGGCAAACAAGAGCGACATTATTCAGGATGAAGAAAAGGCGGAGAATTTCCGCGAATATATAAAGGAAAAAGGCTTGAAGCTTTTTGAAATAAGCGCGGCGACGGGCGCGGGCGTGAGAGAGCTTATGCTGTACACGGCGTCGGTTTTGGAAACGCTGGAGCCGGTGAAGGTTTACGAAAGCGACTTTGTGCCCGAGGAAGAAAAGGAAGAGGAGCCGTTTACGATAACGCGCGACGGTGATGTATTTGTTGTCGAAGGCCCGCTTGTGGAGAAGCTTTTCGGAAGCGTTAATTTTGACGACGATGAAAGCATGGGCTATTTTGAACGGACGCTGAGACGTGAGGGCGTGATTGACGCGCTGCGCGAAATGGGCGCGGGCGAGGGCTCGACGGTCAGAATGGACGAAACGGAATTTGATTTCGTGGAGTAGGCATTTGTTGAAATCATATCATGATGCGCCGAGCAGAATATAGGGAAGTGAAAGCATTGACAAAGCGTAAGAAACGTATATTGACAGCGGCGGGAATTTTGATATTGATAATAGTGATTATTGCGGCAGTTGCTGTTGTAGCCGGTGAAAAGAAAATAAAAATAGCTGCTGATAACGGAAAGGAATATTGGCTTTCGCATGATTATAAATCCTTTGGGTTGCTGCGACCTTATTCCCGCATAACGTTATATGATGAAAAGTTTAATGAATTAAGCGGATTTCACGTGGATGGGAAAATACAAAAAATTGAAATAAAATATGACTGTACAATAGACGATTGGGATTTTTATACAATGAACGTGTCTACAAAGTGGGAATCACAAGAGTTTTTGTGGAAAGAGCGGGGAAATGAGTATCGCGGACTAAGCGTAGGATGGGACATTAGGAACTATATACGTGCGGCTGGGTGGGCGGATGATACAGATATAGAGGAAATTCATGAATTTAAGGGATACGCACTGAAAAGGATTAATGATGGTGAATACGAGTGGCTATATTCATATGGAGACATATTGATTTCAGAGGGGCATACGGAGCTTATCGAAATTGTGAAAAATGTTGTCGAAGACAGAACTTACTCTCCAAAATATGTTAATGAGGATAAATTTTATCGGAAGTGCGAGGAAATACTGAATACATATTCCAGTGAGGGAAGTGAAAGCATTGACAAAATGTAAGAAACGTATATTGACAGCGGCGGGAATTTTGATATTGATAACAGTGATTATTGCGGTAGTTGCTGTTGTAACCGGCGAAAAGAAAGCTAAAATAACTTTGGAAAACGGAAAGGAATATTGTATTTCATATGATTACAAATCCTTTGGATTGCTGCGACCTTATTCCCGCATAATATTATACGATGAAAATTTTAATCGACTGCATAGCTTTGACATTGAGGGAAAATTACAAGCATATGAAATAAAATATGACTGTACAATAGACGATTGGGATTATTATACACTGAATATGTCTACGAAGTGGGAATCATCTGATTTTTTGTGGAGAGAGCGGGGAGATGAGTATAGCGGAGGGCGGAAGATTATCCATTATATAAAGCTAATTGAGTCAGATGATATAGATGATATAGAAGAAATTTATGAATATAAGGGATACGCACTGAAAAGGATTAATGCCGGAGAATACGAGTGGCTGTATTCATATGGAGATGTATTGATTTCAGATGGGCATACGGAGCTTATCGAAATTGTGAAAAATGTTGTCGAAGACAGAACCTACTCTCCAAAATATATTAGTAATGAAGATGAATTTTATCAAAAGTGCGAAGAAATACTGAATACATATGCTCAGTGAGGTGTAACGTGAAAAATAAGCGGCGCATCTCGCCCTTATTCGTCGCTTGAAGTATCTGTATACGTCGGCGCTCCTCATAAGGGCAATCTACTTGCTTCTTTTCCACGTTACAATTTATGCCGCCGCAGGGCGGCGGAATGGAGATTAATATGATTACAAGCAAACAGCGGGCGAAGCTGAGAGGCATCGCGAATGATATTGATACGATTTTTCAGATTGGCAAGGGCGGAATAGGCGACAATTTTATAAAGCAGATGGACGACGCGCTTGAGGCGCGGGAAATTGTGAAAGTGAAGGTGCTTGAAACGGCGTTCATCTCGGCGCGCGAGGCGTGTGAAGAGGTTTGCGCGGCGGTTGGCGCGGAGCCTGTGGCGACGATTGGGAACAAATTTGTCGTTTACAGGGAGTCCAAAAATGATAAAAAAATTGAGCTTTGACGGCGGAGAATTGCAATGAAAATCGGTTTATTCGGCGGGTCGTTCGACCCGGTACACATCGGGCACAGGGCGATAGCGGAGGCGGCAATAGATTTCGGACTTGACAGGGTGATAATAATCCCGACGGGGAAGAAAATTTATTACAAGGCGTCAAACAGCGCGCCGTGTGAGGACAGGCTTGCGATGTTAAGGCTCGCCTTTCCCGAGGATGTGTTTGAAATTTCGGACTATGAAACAAAGATAGGCGGCATTTGCTACAGCGCGGACACGGTGGAGCATTTCAAAGAGGTTTATCCAAAAGATGCGCTCTATTTCATAATCGGCGAGGATTCGTATGATTATTTTTATGAATGGCGCGAGCCGGAAAGAATTTTGAAAAATTCGACGCTGCTCGTTTATCCCAGAGGCGAGGGCGGGGGCGAGATAAAGCCGCCCGCGGTGAGGCTCGATTGTGAAAAGGTAAACGCGGCGTCAAGCGATATAAGAGAGAAAATAAAGCGGGGGGAAAACATCGAGGGTCAGGTTACGAAAAAGGTTTTGGAATACATAGAAGAAAAAAAGCTTTATCGGTAGTTTGCCGTAAAAGGGAGGCGCGTTTTATGTTGAGTGAAGAAGAAATGCATAAAAAGCTGAGGGCGACGCAGAAGGAACGGCGGTATTTTCATACGCTGGGCGTCGTCAAAGAGGCTGTGAGGCTTGCGCCCCGTTACGGCGTGCCGGTTGAAAAGGCGAAGATTGCGGCGCTGCTGCACGACTGCGCGAAGAATTTTGACGAGACGCGGTTTAACGAAATTGCGGCGGAGTACGGAGTGCAGCTTGACGAATACGCGCAGAAGGAGCCGGCGCTTGTCCACGCCTTTTTGGGGGCGGCGGTGGCGTACCGCGATTACGGCGTGACGGATAGGGAAATACTTGACGCGATATATTACCACACGACGGCGCGGGCGAACATGACAAACCTTGAAAAGCTTATTTACATAGCGGACATGATCGAGCCGGGGCGCACAATTCCGCAGGCGGAGGAGCTGCGCAAAATGGTAGAGGTCGATTTGGACGCGGCGCTGATATACGCGATAGACTGTTCAATAAAGCACGTTATAAAAAAGGGAAGGCTGATACATCCCGATTCGATATACGCGAGAAATTATCTTATTGAGAGGAGAGACGAGCTTGGTGATAAATGATGAAAAGGAAATTCTGAAAAGAGCGGTGACGCTGCTTGACAAAAAGAAAGCTAATGACATTGTGGTGATGAACATTGAAAACCTAACGATATTGACACGCTATTTTGTCGTGTGTACGGGTACGTCCTCAACGCAGATAAACGCGCTCGCGGATGAAATACGCGAAAAAATGGCGGAAAATGTTGTGAGGGTTGAAGGAAAAGAGGCGTCGGGCTGGATAATCATTGATTTGGGCGGCGTTATGGTACACATTTTCAGCAGAAAGATGAGGGATTTTTACGCGCTTGAGCATTTGTGGGAGGGCGCGGAGAATATAGCGGTAGATGAGCTTATCGAAAAAGAGGAGAAGAGCCAAGATGAAGTATGATTTTAAAGCGATAGAAGCAAAATGGCAGAAGCATTGGGCGGACGAAAAAACGTTTAAGACGGAAAACGACTTTTCAAGACCGAAATATTACGCGATGGTGGAATTTCCGTATCCGTCGGGCATGGGCTTGCACGTAGGACACCCCAGGAGCTACACGGCGATTGACATTGTGGCGAGAAAAAAGAGAATGGACGGCTACAACGTGCTCTACCCGATGGGCTGGGACGCGTTCGGACTGCCGACGGAAAATTATGCGATAAAAAATAAGATACATCCCGCGATTGTGACGAAGGAAAACATCAAGAACTTCAAGCGTCAGCTTATGAGTTTGGGATTTTCGTTCGATTGGGACCGCGAGATAAACACGACGGATCCCGAATATTACCGTTGGACGCAGTGGATATTCCTGAAGCTCTTTGAAAAGGGACTGGCGTACAAAAAGGAAATGCCGATAAACTGGTGCACAAGCTGCAAATGCGGACTTGCGAACGAGGAGGTTGTGAACGGCGTTTGCGAAAGATGCGGCAGCGAGGTTATAAGAAAGCGCAAGAGCGAATGGATGCTCAAGATAACAGACTATGCGCAGAGGCTGATAGACGACCTTGACGATTTGGATTACATCGAAAAGGTCAAGACGCAGCAGAAAAACTGGATAGGCAGAAGCGAGGGCGCGGAGGTTGACTTTGAGCTTTCGACGGGTGAAAAGGTGACGGTTTATACGACGCGCCCGGATACGCTCTACGGCGCGACATACATGGTGCTCTCGCCCGAGCATCCGTTTGTGGAAAAGCATTTGGACAAATTCGCAAACAAGGATTCTGTTAAGGAATACATCGATATGTCGGCGAGAAAGAGCGAGTTTGAGAGAACGGAGCTTGCGAAGGACAAGACGGGCGTGCCGCTTGAGGGGCTTTTTGCGATAAACCCCGTGAACGGAAAAGAGATACCTGTTTGGATTTCGGACTATGTTTTGATGAGCTACGGCACGGGCGCGATAATGGCGGTGCCGGCGCACGATGAAAGAGACTGGGATTTTGCGAAGAAATTTAACTTGCCTATCATAAAGGTTATTGACTGCGACTGGGATGTGAACGACAAGCCGCACACCGATGTTTACAGCGGTGTTATGGTAAATTCGGGCATGCTGGACGGTTTGACATGCAAGGAAGCTATAAAAAAGCAGATAGATTATTTGGAGGAGACCAGCAAGGGTCACAGAAAGGTCAACTTTAAGCTGCGCGACTGGGTATTCTCCCGCCAAAGATATTGGGGCGAGCCCATTCCACTCGTAAACTGCCCCAAGTGCGGCTGGGTGCCGATTGACGAAAGCGAGCTGCCGTTGAAGCTGCCGGAGCTTGAAAGCTTTGAGCCGTCAGACGACGGGCAATCGCCTCTTTCGCGCGCGACAGATTGGGTCAACACGACCTGCCCCAAGTGCGGAGGCGCGGCACAGCGCGAAACAGACACGATGCCGCAGTGGGCGGGGTCGAGCTGGTACTTTTTGAGATATATCGATCCGCACAATGACAAGGAGATTGCGGATAAGAAGCTTTTGGAATACTGGCTGCCGGTCGATTGGTACAACGGCGGCATGGAGCATACGACGCTGCATTTGCTCTATTCCCGATTCTGGCACAAGTTCCTCTATGACATCGGCGTTGTGCCGACGAAGGAGCCGTATCAGAAGAGAACGAGCCACGGCATGATTTTGGGCGAGAACCATGAGAAGATGTCGAAATCGCGCGGAAACGTCGTAAACCCGGACAGCATTGTCGAGGAATTCGGCGCGGACACGTTCAGAACGTATGAAATGTTCATCGGCGCGTTTGACCAGGCGACGCCGTGGAACATGAACGGCGTGAGAGGCTGCTACAAGTTCCTGGAGCGCGTTTGGGCGCTGAGCGATATTGTTATTGACGGCGACGTGCGCCCCGAAACGGAAATTTTGGTGAACAGAACGATAAAGAAGGTTTCGCAGGATATTGAGGCGATGAAATTCAATACTGCGATTGCGGCGCTGATGTCGTTCATAAACGATATATATAAAAAAGGGTCGATAACAAGGGGCGAATTGAAGGTATTTTTGACGCTGCTCAATCCCACGGCGCCGCATATTACGGAGGAAATGTGGGAAATTAACGGTTTTGAGAGGACGATTGCGGAGCAGAGTTGGCCGACATATGACGAGGCGAAGACGATTGAAGCGCAGGTTGAGATTGTGTTCCAGATAAACGGCAAGATAAAGGGTAGGCTGATGGTGCCGACAGGACTTGACGCCGAGGGCACGAGGGCAGCCGTTGAGGAAAACGAAACGGTGAAGGAACTGACAGAAGGCAAGAATATTGTCAAGGTTATTGCCGTGCCGGGCAAATTGGTGAACATTGTTTTAAAGTAGGAGGTTTGGCGATATGCGGTATGTGAGCACGAGAGACGAAAAGGTGAGCGTGTCGAGCGCGGAGGCGATTGTGCAGGGGCTTTCGCATGAGGGCGGGCTTTTCCTGCCGGAGAGTATTCCGAGCGTGAGTCTTGACGAGATAGGCAGCATGGCGTCTATGACATATAACGAGAGGGCGAAGAAGATTTTGCCGCTGTTTCTGACGGATTTTACGGCGGAGGAAATAGCGAATTGTGTCGACAGCGCGTATACTACGGACAATTTTGCATCGGAAAAGATTGCGCCGGTGAAGAAGCTGACGGACGAGACGCACGTTTTGGAACTGTGGCACGGACCGACATGCGCATTCAAGGACATGGCATTGCAGATTTTGCCGTATCTTCTGACGACGAGCATGAAAAAGACGGGCGTTGACAAGGAGGTTGTTATCCTTGTGGCGACGAGCGGCGACACGGGCAAGGCGGCGCTTGAGGGCTTTAAGGACGTTGAGGGCACGAAGATAATCGTATTCTACCCGTGCGACGGTGTGAGCGGCATTCAGAAGCTGCAGATGTGTACGCAGAGCGGGAAAAACGTTTATGTGGCGGCGGTGAAAGGCAACTTTGACGACGCACAGAACGGGGTTAAGGCGATATTTACAAGCGCGGAGTGCGAGAAGAAAATGGCGGAGAACAAGAAGACGTTTTCTTCCGCCAATTCGATAAACTGGGGCAGACTTGTGCCGCAGATTGTGTATTATTTTTCGGCGTATGCGGATATGCTCAGCGCGGGCGACATTGAGCTTGGCGAAAAGATAAACGTGTGCGTTCCGACGGGCAATTTCGGAAATATATTGGCGGCGTATTACGCAAAGTGCATGGGGCTGCCGGTGAACAAGCTCATTTGCGCGTCGAACATGAATAACGTTTTGACGGACTTTATCGCGAGCGGCACGTATGACAAGAACAGAAGGTTTTACACAACGATTTCACCGTCGATGGATATTTTAATTTCGTCGAATTTGGAGAGGCTGTTGTATTTGCTCTCGCACGAAAGCGGCGAGGTTGCGGGATATATGGCGCAGCTGAAAGAAAGCGGAAAGTACACTGTTTCGGACGCGATAAAGGAAAAGGTGACGGAGTGCTTCGCGGCGGGCTGCGCGTCGGACGACGAGGCGGAAAAGACGATCGGCGAATACGTTGAAAAATTCGGCTACACGCCCGACACTCACACGGCGGTGGCGCTGAACGTGTACGACAATTATGTAAAGACCACGGGCGATAAGACAAAGACGGTAATCGCTTCGACGGCGAGCCCGTTTAAGTTTAACGCGGCGGTGCTTTCGGCAATGGGCGAAGAGACGGAAGGCAAGGACGAATTTGCGCTGCTCCGACTTTTGAGCGAGAGGTCGGGCATGAAAGCGCCGAGGGCACTCAGCGAACTTGAGGAAAAGCAGGTGCGCTTTGCGGACGTTTTTGAAAAGGAAAAAATGATTGACGCGGTATATTCGTTTTTGAATATTGAATAAAAAATGAAAATCGCCTCCGATTTTCTTGTCGGGGGCGATTTTTGAATAATTTAGAATTTCTTTTTAAATGTGGAGCAGTCGGTTTCTTCTTTGTTTTCGGCTCCGTAGGGGGTTACTCTGATGGAGCCGGCGGCACATTCGTTTTTTGTTGTGTGATATTCGCAGGTGTCTACCTCACAGGTGATGCCTTTGATTGTTTTGTCTTCCATGTTAAAAAATCCGCCTTTCTCATAATATTACAGAACCGCATTGCGGCTTGTTGATATTATTGGCGGTATGAGAAAAAATATTCACGGGAGGAGGAGTGAAAAATGGCGCTGTATGCATTGAGCGATTTGCATTTGCCGCTGGGGCGTTATAAGCCGATGGACATTTTCGGAAACGACTGGACAAATTATGTTGAAAGAATAAAGGAAAATTGGGGCAAAACCGTAAAGGACGGAGACGTAGTAATCGTAAACGGCGATTTTTGCTGGGCGACATATGTTGAGGACGCGCTGCCTGATTTTAAATTTTTACATGAACTTCCGGGGGTGAAGCTCCTTTCAAAGGGGAACCACGACTATTGGTGGGACACTGTGTCAAAGCTCAACGCGTTTTTGGAGCGAAACGGAATTGAAAACGTGAAATTTATTCATAACAGCGCGTATTTATACGAAGGGTACGCGATTTGCGCGTCGCGCGGATGGATAACGCCCGAGGACAAGGACTTTAAGGAGAGCGACAGAAAAATGTATGACCGCGAGATAGGGCGGCTGCGTTTGTCGCTCGAAAAGGGGAGAGAGCTTAATCCAAAAGGGCTCATTGCGGCGCTGCATTATCCGCCGGCGGAGGGATTTATCGACGTTTTGGACGAATTTGACGTGAAGTATTGCGTCTACGGGCATCTGCACGGCAGGGCGGCGTATGAACACAAAAAAAAGAGGGAAAATTATTTTCTCGTGTCGGCGGATTATTTGAGGTTTGAGCCAATGAGGATTGACATAAGCGGCTCAATATGATAAAATAGGCAATAAAGAAGCATATAAATAAAGATTGGTGATATAAAAAATGGGTCTTTTGACAAAGATATTCGGCGATTATTCGTCGAAAGAAGTGAAAAAGGTACAGCCGTTAAAGGAAAAGGTGCTTTCCTATGAGGATGAATATAAAAAGCTTTCCGAGGATGAGCTGCGCGGGAAAACTACAGAATTTAAGGCGCGGCTTCAAAAAGGCGAGACGCTTGATGACATACTGCCCGAAGCTTATGCCACTGTGATTGAGGCGTCGGCGAGAGTGCTCGGAATGAGGCACTTTCCCGTTCAGATAATAGGCGGCATCATTTTGCATCAGGGGCGCATTGCCGAGATGAAAACAGGTGAAGGCAAGACGCTGGTGGCAACTCTTCCGGCTTACCTTAACGCGCTGACCGGCAAGGGCGTCCACATTGTGACGGCAAATGAATATTTGGCAAAGCGCGACAGCGAATGGATGGGCAAGGTTTATAATTATCTCGGGCTTTCCGTCGGGCTGATTGTGCCACAGGGGACGCAGGAGGGCAAGAAAAAATCCTATGCGGCGGACATAACATACGGAACAAACAGCGAGTTTGCGTTTGACTATCTGTGGGACAATCTGCGAATTTCAAAAGATCAGGTTGTGCAGAGAGAACACAATTACGCGATTGTGGATGAGGTTGACTCAATCTTGATAGACGAGGCGAGGACGCCTCACATTATAAGCGTGCCGGAGGCCGAGGCGGATGCGCTGTATTTTGCGGCGGATCAGTTTGTGAGAAGCCTTAGGGTTCAGCGGTTTGATTCGTTCGATTCGAAAGAGGAGACGGCGGAGCTTGACTGCGACTATATTGTCGACGAAAAGGCGAAAACGGCGACGCTGACCGAAAAGGGTACGAAAAAGGCGGAGCAGTATTTTAACATTGAAAATTTGGCCGACCCCAACAACATGAGCATTGCGCACCATATAAATATCGCGCTTAAAGCGCACGGCGTTATGAAGCTTGACGACGACTACGTTGTTAAGGACGGCGAGGTGCTTATCATTGACAGCTTTACGGGGCGTATTGCCGTGGGCAGACGCTACAGCAACGGACTTCATCAGGCGATTGAGATGAAGGAAGGGTTGAAGGTTAAAAACGAGAGCAAGACCGTTGCGAGCATAACAGTGCAAAACTATTTCAGAATGTACGACAAGCTCTCGGGCATGACGGGTACCGCGCTGACGGAAGAGAACGAATTTAAGGGCACATACGGGCTTGACGTTGTGGCGATACCGACCAACGCGCCTGTTATCCGCGAGGATATGAACGACGCCGTTTATATGACGCACGACGCGAAGATACGCGGAATTGCGAAGGAAATAAAGGAGGCGCACGAGAAAGGTCAGCCTGTGCTTGTGGGCACGGTGACGATTGAGCGTTCGGAGGAATTATCTAAGGCGTTAAAGCGCGAGGGAATTGCGCACAAGGTTTTGAACGCAAAATTCCACGAAGCCGAGGCGCAGATTATCGCCCAGGCGGGAAAGAGCGGATCAGTGACGATTGCGACGAACATGGCGGGACGCGGAACCGATATTATCCTCGGAGGAAACGCCGAATACATGGCGAAAAATCAGATGCAGAGGGACGGCATTTCGGAGGAAATGATCGTCGAGGCAACGGGGTACGCGGAGACGGACGACGAGGAAATTTTGGCGGCGAGAAAAACGTATGCCGATTACTACGAAAAATACAAGGCGGAGCTTGAGCCGGAGAGAGAAAAGGTCGTTGCGGCGGGCGGTTTGTACGTTTTGGGAACGGAGAGGCACGAGTCGAGAAGAATCGACAATCAGCTGCAGGGACGAAGCGGAAGACAGGGCGACCCGGGTAAGTCGAAGTTTTTTGTGTCGTTTGAGGACGATTTGCTGAGACTCTTCGGGGGCGAGCGAGTGAAGCACATGATGGCGACGATGAAGGTCGGCGACGACGAGGTTATCGACCAGAAAATTTTGTCGAGCGTCATTGAGAACGCGCAGAAGAACATCGAGGGCAGAAACTATGACGCGCGTAAGAACGTGCTGCAGTATGACGACGTTGTGAATACGCAGAGAGACATTATCTACAAGCAGCGCCGCACTGTTTTGAACGGGGAGAATGTTAAAGAGTCGATCGAGGGCATGATTGAAAAGCTTGTCGACGACGCAACAGCAAAATATGCTTCTCAGGAATACGCGGATTATTGGGAGCTGGGAGCTCTCGAGGAATATGCCGAGAGGATATTCGGCAAGAAAGGTGTGCTCAATTTTGAGGCGCTTGACAAAAACGCTTTGAGCCAAGCGGATCTAAAGGACGCTATAATGGAATTGGCGAAGGGACGCTACGCGGAGCAGGAGCAGACGTTCGGCGAGGAAAACATGCGCGAGCTTGAGAGGCGCATAATGCTCAAGGCGGTTGACAATCACTGGATCGATCACGTTGACGCGATGGATCAGTTAAAGCAGGAGATCAGGCTGCGGGCTTACGGAAATCACAATCCGGTTGACGAGTACAAGATGGTCGGCTTTGACATGTTTGAAGAAATGATTGCGCTTATTCGTGAGGACACTGTGCGCTATGTGATGAACGTGGTGCCGGCGATGAAGGTGCAGACGAAAGAGGCAGTGAAGACGCAGTCGGCAAAGACGACGGCACCGACACAGGCGCCGAGAACGCAGGAGCCTAAGGGCGTGAATTTGAAAAAGGCGACGACAAACGGCGGGAGCGCGCCGGCGGTGAGGCAGCCCGTGAGAAGAACGTCGCCCAAGATTGGGCGCAACGATCCGTGCCCGTGCGGGAGCGGGAAGAAGTATAAGAATTGCTGCGGAAGGAACGCGGAATAGTGTGAAGTGTGGAGTGTGAAGTGTGGAGTTGAGGAAAAAATTTTGCGGAGCAAAATTTTTAATTGAAGCGCCTGCGGGCGCGGGCGGGCGGGGATGAACCCCGCCCCTACGACGAAGAATGTGTGGGATTTATAATTTATATTAGGAACGGTTGTGTTGGATTTGGTAGAGTATGAACAATATAGGCTGTCGCTCAATGCGTTGGAGGATGACATTGAGGAATTGGGAAAGGCGCTTGACATTTCGGGAACGGCTGCGGAGGCGGCTGAATTGGAAAAGGAGACCGCCGGGGCGGACTTTTATTCCGACATGGAAAAGAGTCAAAAGGTTTTGAAGAAGCTCAAGCAGTCGAAGGACAAGATTGCGCATTTTGAGGCGATAAAGAACGAGCGCGAAGAGCTTTTGACGATGATAGAGCTTGCGGAGGAAGAAGAGGATTTGTCATTTTTGGAGGACGTGAAGGCGGGATGCGAAAAGCTGAACAAGACGATTGAGGACACAAAGCTTGAAACGCTGCTTTCGGGACCGTATGACAAGAATGACGCCATTATTACGCTCCACGCGGGCGCGGGCGGCACAGAGGCGCAGGACTGGTGCGCAATGCTGCTGAGAATGTATCAGATGTGGGCTGAAAAGCGCGGGTACAGCGTGAAGACTATCGACTATCTCGACGGCGACGAAGCGGGCGTGAAGAGCGTTACAATTTTGGTTGAGGGGCTTAACGCATACGGCTACGCAAAATGCGAAAAGGGCGTACACCGACTTGTGCGCATTTCGCCGTTTGACGCGGCGGGAAGAAGACACACGTCGTTTGCGTCGGTTGAGGTGATGCCGGACATTGATGAAACGATTGAGGTAAACATAAGAAGCGAGGATTTGAAGGTTGACACATATCGTTCGTCGGGTGCGGGCGGGCAGCACATCAACAAGACATCCTCGGCGGTGAGAATAACGCATATACCGACGGGAATTGTCGTAGCGTGCCAAAACGAGCGCAGCCAGTTTCAGAACAAGGACATGTGCATGAAGATGCTCAAAGCAAAGCTTGCGGAAATTGCCGAGGCGGAGCAGAAGGAAAAGATTGAGGACATAAAGGGCGTACAAAAGGAGATCGGCTGGGGAAGCCAGATACGCTCGTATGTGTTCCACCCGTACACGATGGTGAAAGACCACAGGACGAATTATGAGGTCGGAAACATCGGAGCCGTGATGGACGGAGAGCTGGACGGGTTTATTAATGAGTATCTGAGGTTTGTGTCGTTGGAGAAAAATAAGTAAGCAGAGTGTGGAGTGTGGAGAGTGGAGTGCGGAGTTAAGGAACAAACTCGGCGGATCCGAGTTTGAATTGACGCGCTGCGGCGCGGAGAATGGAAATTGCGGCAGGAGTGGGGTTTATAAGTACGGAGTGGGGGACGGTAGGAGTGGGCGGGGGTGAACCCCGCCCGTACAACGGGAGATGTTACAGGAGTGGATTTTGTAAGGACAGAGCCTTGAAGGGGGGAGAGGTCAAGCGGGATGCTTGCGGGAGATTTGTTGGTAATTCATTGGGAATAATGAAAAAAATACAGAAGGGAGCAAATTTTATGAAAAGAGTGTTGGCTTTATGTTTGGTTTTGGTGTTGGCGCTGCCGATGGGAGCGTTGGCGGAAAGCGCACCGAGCGAATGGGCGGAGGAATTGATTGACACTTCCGCGGCGGCGTTTTTGACGGCGGAGAGCGGGGAGATTGACTACGCGGCGGACATTACGCGCGAGCAGTTTGCGGTTATGACGCTTTATCTTTACAACGCGGTTTCGACCGACGGGATGCCGCAGATGACGGTGGAAAATCCGTTTGTCGACTGCAACAATCCGCTTGTGGCGGTGGCTTACGGAATGGGGCTTGTGCAGGGCGTGACGGAAAACACGTTTGAGCCCGACGCGAGCATAACGCGCGAGGCGCTTTGCACGATGATTGCGCGGCTTGCGGCAATGTGGACGGACACGGAATCGGATTTGCCGGAGCTTGACGATTTTTCTGACGCGGACGAGGTTTCCGATTGGGCGGTTGATGCGGTGAAGTTCTGCGTTAAGGCGGGGCTTATACAGGGCACGGATTTGGGCGAGATTGATCCCGAGGCGAACTGCACGGTGGAGCAGGCGCTGATAATTGCGAAGAGAATGAGGAATATGGGAGTTTAATGGAATGTAGAAT
>JAJQCX010000104.1 GCA_021202495.1 Clostridia bacterium
CTCTATCGCGGTAGGACGCTGTAAGCGTCCGTAAGCGTAAGCGCGCGATGTGAAAGAGGTTTACGGGGAAAACGTGACTACGTTGTCCCCGTGTTCAGCCGCGAAGCGGCTGAACTAAAACTAACGTAAGAAAGTGTGAGAAGACTGTGGCAAGGCGGGCGAAAAAACGAAAAATGAGGCTTAGAGCATGGGTTTGGGTTGTTCTGGGGGCGGCGCTGCTGAGTTTGGCGGTTTTAATGCTGGCGCCGCCGTTTAACGTGAAAAACATTGAAGTAGAGGGCACCGAGGGCAACACAATCGTGAGCCGAGAGGTTGTTGTGAATAAGTCGGGTATTGTGTACGGAACAAACATTTTCCGCGTCAGCAAAAAAAAGGTTGAAAACAATCTCAAAGGACAGGAATTTGTGGAGGACGTTACGGTTACAAAAAAGCTTCCCGACACGATTGTCATAAGCGTGACTGAGGGCAAAATTGCCGCGTATATCAGATACGACAACGATTTTGTGGGAATTAACACGTCGGGAAAATCGCTTTGCCGCAGAACCGACGACACGCGCGATATGAGCGTGTGCGTGATATACGGCTTGAGCGAGGAGACGAGCGTCATAGGCGAAAAGGCGGAAGCGGCGGAGTCAAAGAAACTCGAAAACGCGCTGCAGCTGATAAATTCCTTCGACACGATGGGTATTTTGGATAAAATGACGGCGCTCGACGTGAGCGACAGCGAAAACATAAAATTCAGATATACATCGGAATTAAAAGTCGAGTTCGGCGACATGTCGGATTATGACTATAAGATAAAATGCTTGGAGGAAATATTGGACGAGCTGGGAGATACTCCCGTGGGGTTGGTGAATTTGGTAAACCCCGAAAACCCGACTTACAGGGCGTCGATTGATTAGTGATTCCTGCTTTGCTGTCGAGCCCTAAAAAAAGGACGGGAAAACACAAAAAAATTAAAATAATTGCTTGAATGTAGAGAATTAGTGTGATATAATAAGAAAAAAGTGACTTTGTGCGCTTTGAAATATACAAATGATGATAATGGAAATTATATATATTTAGGGGGCATCCTTATGAGAATGGAATACGCGGATAATATGAGCCTTGCACAGACGTTAAAGGTCATCGGCGTCGGCGGCGGCGGAAACAACGCCGTTAACCGAATGATCGAAGCGGGAATAAAGGGAGTGGAGTTTATTTCCATAAATACGGACAAGCAGGCTCTTGTGCGCAGTGCCGCGGCGCAGAAAATTCAGGTCGGGGACAAGCTGACACAGGGCAAGGGCGCGGGCGGAAAGCCCGAGATCGGCAAAAAGGCAGCCGAGGAGACGAGAAATGAAGTTGAAGCGGCGATTAAAGACGCCGACATGGTGTTTGTAACAGCCGGCATGGGCGGCGGCACGGGCACCGGCGCGGCTCCGATTGTTGCGGGCATCGCAAAGGAGCTCGGCATACTTACGGTCGGCATTGTCACCAAGCCGTTTGCGTTTGAGGGCAAGAAGAGAATGACACAGGCTTTGGCGGGGATTGAGGAGCTCCGCAAGAATGTGGACACGCTCGTTGTCATCCCCAACGACAGATTGCTTGACATATCAAACAACAAGACAAGCCTCATGGACGCGTTTAAAATGGCGGACGAGGTTTTGAGACAGGGCGTTCAGGGTATTTCCGATTTGATTACCGACACCGGTCTTATCAACGTCGACTTTGCGGACGTCACAACAGTTATGAAGGGCGCGGGCTTTGCTCACATGGGCATCGGCACGGCGCGCGGCGAGGACAGAGCGGAGCAGGCGGCAAAGCTTGCTGTCGAAAGCTCCCTTTTGGAGACGACCATCGACGGAGCTACCGGCGTACTTATCAACATCACCGGCGGCAAAGACCTCAACCTGCTTGAGACGAATGCGGCGGCTCAGCTCATTGAGGAGAGAGTTTCGGAGGATGCCACGGTTATCTTCGGCGCGTCCATCGACGAGAGCATGGAGGACGAGATCAGAATTACCGTTATCGCAACCGGTCTTGACGGCGAGCCGACGGGCACGACAGGGAGCAAGAAGAGCGAAGCGAAGAGCGCGGAGGATGACTTCTTTGCCAATCTCATGAAGGGTGACGATTCAAGCTCAATCGACGTACCGAACTTTTTGAGATAAGAAAATCATATAATGTTAAAAAGCCACTCCTGAGGGGGCGGCTTTTTGATGTGCAAGCGTGCCGCCCGCGCCGGCAGACGCTTAAATTTATTCATTCTTACTTGGGCTGCCCACCACATTTCATCAATCATTTTTATGTAATTTCAGCATTAAACGGGAGGATAACAATGGCACAAAGAAAAATGTTTGCGGCGGACATTGACGGAACGCTGACAAATTCAAAAAAGGAAATAACGCCGAAAACGAGGGAGAGCATTCTTCAAATGATTAATGAAGGGCACGTTTTCGTGATTGCGTCGGGGCGTCCGACACCGGGAGTTAAAAAGGTGTGCGAACAGCTTCAAGCGGAAAATTTCGGCGGATATATGCTTTCATATAACGGCTCTGTGATAACCGACATAAAAAGCGGGAAGATTGTTTACGAGCGAAAAATAGATAAAAGCTACGCGGCGCAGATGTTCGACTTTGCGAAAGAGCGCGACATGGGGCTTATGACATATGAAGAAGATACGGCGATAACCGGCACGCGGATTGACGAATATATGCTGCTTGAAGCGCGGATAAACGGAATAAAGCTTAAAGAGGTCGAAAATTTTGCGCAATATGTCAATTTTGACGTGAATAAATTTCTCTTTACTGCGGAAGCTGAAAAAGCTGCGGCGGCGGAAAGGGAGCTTTGCGAAAAATACAAAGAGCTCAGCGTGTACCGCTCGGAGCCCTTTTTCACCGAGGTTATGCCCGGCGGCGTGAACAAAGCGTCGGCATTGGCGGAGCTTTTGAAGCTTCTTAATATGAAAAGGGAGGACTTGATTTGCTGCGGCGACGGATTTAACGATTTGTCGATGATAAAATACGCGGGCGTCGGAGTCGCGATGGCAAACGCCGTTCCCGAGGGTAAAGCTGCGGCTGATTTTGTGACGGGATCTAATGAAGAAGACGGGATTGTGACGGCGATTGAAAGGTTCGTTTTGAATATATAAATTTATATAGAGGTAGGGCATTATGAAAGAGCACCGAGAAAACGCTTCGCGTTGTCTCGGTGGAGGGGGTGCAGGGGGAGGAAATTCCCCCGCGTAAAATCGTCAAAAACCAAAGCGTCTTTGGTTT
>JAJQCX010000214.1 GCA_021202495.1 Clostridia bacterium
AGATATAATTAAGAATTAAAAATTAAGAATGAAGGAACAAATTTTGCGGAGCAAAATTTGAATTTAAGCGCCTGCGGGCGCAGGGCGGGCGGGGACAAGCCCCGCCCGTACAACGCTTGTGAGGCGAAAGACGTTACAGACCCCACCACCACCGCGCTGTGCGCGGCGGTTCCCCTCCCCTCTTACGGCGCTTCGCGCCGACGTGGGGAGGAAAATTGTGGCTGCGACTGTGAAAAACGGATTGTTAGGATAGCGTGTTGTTTAGAAAAGTGAGACTTGGGTGATATATGATGCTTAAAGGGAAGAATGTTGTTTTGGGGGTAACGGGCGGAATTGCGGCTTATAAGGCGGCGGACGTGGCGTCGCGGCTGGTTAAGACAGGCGCGGACGTGAAAGTTATAATGACTGAGGACGCGACGCGGTTTATTGCGCCCGAGACGTTCAGGGCGATTGTGAACAACAGAGTATATACGTCGGTTTTTGACGAGAAGGAGGAGGGCGTGGCGCACATTGAGCTTGCGAGAAACGCGGACGCCGTTCTTGTTGCGCCGGCGACGGCGAATTTCATAGGAAAAGCCGCCTGCGGCATAGCCGATGATATGCTTTCAACGGTTGTGCTTGCGGCGCATGACAAAAAAATAATAATAGCCCCCGCTATGAACTGTCATATGTACGAAAATCCAATCGTGCAGGAGAATTTGAAAAGGCTCATGGAGAGGGGCTTTGTTGTTATTGAGCCGGAGAGCGGTCATTTGGCGTGCGGTGAGGACGGGAAAGGAAGGCTGCCGCAGCCGGAGGACATTGTCGAAAGAGTTTTCGCCGAGATTGCCTATGAGAAAAACCTTGCGGGCAAAAGAGTCGTTGTGACGGCGGGCGCGACGCAGGAGGCGCTTGACCCGGTGAGATATGTGACAAATCATTCATCGGGGAAAATGGGCTATGCGCTGGCAAAGATTGCGCGGGCGAAGGGCGCGGAGGTGACGCTCATTTCGGGCGTGACGAGCCTTAAAAAGCCGATTGACGTGAATGTTATCGACGTTGTGAGCGCAAGAGACATGTATGAAAAGGCGATTGAATGCTTTGATGACTGCGACATAATGATAAAGGCGGCGGCGGTTGCCGATTACCGCCCGAAGAGCATTTCGGAGCAGAAAATAAAAAAGCGCGAGGGCGCGCTTGTGTTGGAGCTTGAACGCACGGACGACATTTTGGCACAGTTAGGCAAGAGGAAAAAGGGGCAGATTTTGGTGGGTTTTTGCATGGAAACGGAAAAGCTCGTCGAAAGCGCTAAAAGGAAGCTGAAGGACAAAAACCTTGACATGGTCTGCGCGAACAGCCTGAACAAAGAGGGCGCGGGGTTCGGAACGGACACGAATATTATTACGCTGATAAATAAGTCGGGAAATGAAGAGGAGCTGCCGATTGACACGAAGGAAAATCTGGCGGCGGAGATATTGGACAGGGCGGCGGAGCTGTTGAAATAATGTACAATGTAAAATTTAGAATGTAGAATGAAGGAAGAAATTTTGCGGGGCAAAATTTGAATTTATGCGCCTGCGGGCGCGGGGATTTGTTATTGCGGCGGAATGGGATTTATAAGGACAGAGCCGCGAACGCGGGAACGGTCAAGCGGGACGCTTGCGGGGAACGAGCCCCGCCCGTACAACGTCAGTGTGGTGATAAACGTTGGTGTGCCGGAAATAAAAAAGAATGGAGAATAGAAATGAAGTTTAAAGGAATTTTGGGCGGAGTTGTGGCGATGGTGTTGGCGGTTTCGCCGACTTTGGCGGGAGCGGAAGGAATCGGGATTGTGATTGACGGGGAGGAATTTGTGGCGAAGAACGCGCTGGGCGAGGTTGTGGAGCCGTTTATTGAGGACGGGTCGACCTTTTTGCCTGTGAGGGCGCTGGGCGAAGCTGTGGGAAAAGAGGTCAGCTTTGACGCGGAAAATTACGCCGTATACATAGGGGAAGAGCCGTCGGAGGACGCGGTTTGGGAAAAGGCGGCATTAAAGATTAACGACCGTATTTTTTACGAGAGCGATATTGACGCTTACGGCGTGTCGGCTGCGAACACGTATTATTACGCTATGATCGAGAGCGCGGTTACGATGGCGGAGGAGACGTTTTCAAAAGAGGAAATTGAGGCAAAGAGGGATGAATATGTCGCACAGTTTGCCGAAGGATATGACGGAGACGAGGAAAAGGCGGCGTCAAGTGTGGGATTGACCGTGACGGCGATTGAAAGGCTTTATTATTACAATTCGTGCATAGATTTGCTGATGGACGCAATAGAGATACCGGAGGAAAAATATGACGAATATGTCACAGTGAAGCACATTTTGACGTACAGCGAGGACGAAGTGGAGGAAATTTACGCCGCGCTTAAAGAAGGTGCGGATTTTGACGATTTGATTGAAAAGTACAACCAAGACCCGGGGCAGACGAGAGATTCGAGTTATACGTTCACAACGGGGGTAATGGTTGAGGAGTTTGAAAAGGCGGCGTTTGAGCTGGAAGAGGGAGAATATACCGAAGAGGCTGTGGAGTCGGCATACGGCTATCACATAATCAAAAGACTGCCGTTGGATCGTGATGCGGCGGACGAAGAGCTTGAAAGCGAAAAATTTGAAATACTGGAATTGATGCTGACGGAGGCGATGCTTTCATCGACGGTGACTGAGGTTGAGTATTCCGGAGAGGACTACGGCGAGGTTGACGGGATTGTCATTTCAAAGGAAGCGTTAAAGGAGCTTGACGAAACGGGAAGCTATTACGAAGAGGCGTTTTATTATTACTCGTATATGATGGCGGCGTATGAGGCTTGCGTAAACGAAGGATATTTTTCGGAGCTTGAAATCGCGTCGGTGCAGCCTGTTGAAGAAAGCCTTGCGGCAAAGCTTAACGCGCTTGCGGCGTTTTCGGAGCTTGTTTCGGAGAAGCTGACGGCGGGCGAGATTGACATTGATGAATTGGACGCTGCGATTGCAGAAGCACAAAAGACGCGGGAGAGTAAGATTTACAGCGACGTGAGAGCATACGTTGACGGGGAATTGATTGTGCCGACGGATGTTTCGGCAAATTACGTTGCGCCGAAAAATGTGGACGGAACGGTATATTTGCCGGTGAGAGCGATTGCGGAGGCGTTGGGAATGAGTGTGGAATGGGATAATGAGGCGAGAAGCGTTGTGATTGAGAAATAATGTAGAATGTAAAATGTATAATGTAGAATGAAGGATCAAATTTTGCAGAGCAAAATT
>JAJQCX010000171.1 GCA_021202495.1 Clostridia bacterium
TATTTGAATTATATTGCCGTTTTGGAGTTTACACAAAATGCGGGACATACCCTAATAGTCTCCAATAAAGCAATTTTTTTTGATTGCATTTTTTTGTTCATATACTTTAATTGTTGTGGAATCCTTGAGTACAAACATACTTTTAGTTAAGCTGCTTCCAAAAGGCCCCTTTCGATATTCTCCTATTTCTCCAAGCCTCACCCATTCCCAGCTATCGGGAATTTCAAATGGCAATTCATCATCAATACAACGCTCTTTTCCGTCAATAATCTCATAATGAGAATTATCAGCACCGCGAAATATGCGGGAGGGATTTTTCTCTCGCTTGATTTTGCCCTCTTTGATAAGCTGTTCCTTTTCCCCTCTTATTCTTTCAAGTAATACGGATGCAGGCTCGTCATTTGGGTCTTGGGGAACCAACTTGCCCTGCACAGCCATCTGCAATATTGAATTTTTAAGCTGTTCTTCAGTCATTAGTCTTCCTCCGTAAAGCTGATACCCAAAATGTCTGTAATTTGTTCAAGAATACGGTCAATATCGGCATTGAGGCTTGCTCTCTTTTCTTGATACTGCTCTATAAGCTCCTTCGGCGGCAATATTTCTTCCTCCTCGTGGGGATAGCCGCAAAGGTCAATATTATAATTTCTGTCGGCAAACTCGTCCACGGAATATTTTTTCGCTTTGTCAAAACCGTCAATATTGATTTCTTCTCTGTTGTTCCACCACTCCATCGCCGGAGCAAAGTGTTCTATCTTCATCGGCTTGGTTTTGGAAAAGTTTTTATATCCCTCCGGCATATCCAAACGATAGAACCATGTTTCCTTTGTTTCACCAGTTTTATCAAAGAACAATATGTTTGTTGTTATCGACGTGTACGGAGCAAAGACGCTGTGCGGCATACGAATAACCGTATGTAAATTAAACTCGGACAGCAGCTTCTTTGTAATGGCTACCTTGGTATTATCCGTGCCGAACATAAATCCATCGGGAAGAATAACTGCGGCTCGACCGTTTTTCTTCAAGCGATACATAATAACGGACATAAACAAATCCGCCGTTTCACTGTCTGCAAGATCTGACGGAAAATGATTTTTCACTTCGTCTTTCTCATGACCGCCATAGGGCGGATTCATAAGTATTACATCAAAGCAATCCCTTTCCGTATAATCCAATACATCTTTTAACAAAGAGTTATCATAATAAACCTTAGGCTCGTCTATATCGTGCAAAAGCATATTCGTCACGCAAAGCATATATGGGAACGGCTTTTTCTCGACACCGTAAATTGAAGATAGAAGCTTTTCTCTGTCCTCAACCGTCTCAACTTTTTTTGAAAGCTCATTTATCCAGCTTGTCAAAAATCCTCCCGTTCCGCAGGCAAAATCCGCAACGGTTTCACCAATCTGCGGGTTTATCATTTTTGCCATAAACTCGGTTACTGCTCTGGGAGTGTAAAATTCACCCGAAGAACCCGCGCTTTGAAGCTCTTTCAATATACTCTCATAAATTTCGCCGAATGCGTGACTTTCCTCATAATCCTCCAAGTCAAGCTCGTCTATTATATTTATAACCTGACGCAACAGCACGCCATCTTTCATATAGTTGTTCGCATCTTCAAATGTGGTACGAACAATGGATTTTTTTTATAGGAGTATCCGGCGTAACTGTAAGAGTTTTAAGAGTAGGAAGCAGCGTATTATTTACAAACGCAAGCAATGTGTCTCCGGTCATTGCTTTTCCGCTTTTATCATCGGCAGCCCAATTTCTCCAACGACACTCATCGGGAATAATTGATTCATAATCGTCATCATCAATTTCCCAATCTGTTTCCTTTGTGTCATACACTTTGAGGAAAAGCAGCCATGCCATTTGCTCTATTCTCTGCGCATCTCCGTTTATGCCCGCGTCATTTCGCATAATATCGCGAATACGTTTTACAAATGAAGATAAATTACTCATATGTTACCATCCTTTAATTTGAGCTTATGCCACTTTGTATAATTCATTTTCCAATGCTTTAACTGCTTTCAGATATTCCTCTTTGCCGCCAAACGCTTTCATTATTTTTGATTTTTTGCCGAATTTCATAAATGGGTCAAGCTCCAAAACATTGGTATTTTCAATTTCATAAATGCCTACGTTCATATATTTATCAATAAGAGCCTCAAGCACCTGTTTTGCAACGCCGCTGTATTTGCTTAAAAAATCACGTTTCTTTACATTGTTGGCGCGCTCTTTTCTTGTCAGAGGTTTTTGGTCATATGCAACGTGACATATAAAATCAAAATCATCCACATCGGACATTTTATGATCAGCTTTCATCAATTCGAGGTCAATGCCTTGTTCAAGAAGTAAATTCTTTATTGCTTCTTTCTTTTCCTCGACAGTCCACATATTAATAAACCCGTCAAGCGAGGCACATCTGCCCAAAATATTGGATTTTGTATAATCTTCAATGCTTTCAGTCCGAATTAACTTTCCGCCTGCGTCATAAATCGCAACTATTTTCCCAATAATACTAACCTTACACCCGTCTGCCGTTACTATCGGGATGTGGTTTGAAGGCGGTTCGGGAGGTTCAGGTGGGTTGGGCGGTGTCGGAGGATCACCGCCTCCGACATCCTTGGGCGGATAATCGGGATCGGGCTCAATCGGACCATCCCATTCGGGATCGGCGAAAAGCCTTGTTACGTTGCGAAAATCCATAACGACAAAATGTGTTTTTCCGTCCTGCTCACGCAGCCGGGTGCCTCTGCCGATAATTTGTTTAAATTCGGTCATAGAGCTTATCATTTCATCAAGCACTATCAGCGTTGTCATTTTGCAATCCGCTCCCGTTGAAAGTAGCTTTGATGTCGTTGCTATGACAGGATATTCTGACGAAACCGAGATGAAATAATCAAGCTTGCTTTTACCGTATTCATCCGAACCTGTAATTCGGACGACATAATCCGGATTTTCTTTTACCATATCCTGATTTAAATTTGAAAGTGCTTCCCTCATACGTTCTGCATGATCTTCTTTTGCGCAGAAAACAATCGTTTTTTGCATTCGTCCCGTATGCTTAAGATATTTTGTAATCTCACTTGCCACTTCATTAATTCTATCTTCCAACACAATGTTATAGTCAAAATCGCTGTTGGTATAAATTCTGTCCTCATACTATTATTCAATTAAAAAGCTTAATTATCCAATCTCGTCCGGTAATGCTCGC
>JAJQCX010000101.1 GCA_021202495.1 Clostridia bacterium
TATACCGCCTCTAATTATAATACGAAAAAAATGTTTTGTAAAGGGTTATCTTACGCAGATATCCTTGCTGCGGAGATAATTTTTCAAGTCCGAAATTTTTATCTCCCCGAAGTGGAAAAGCCCCGCCGCGAGTACCGCATCGGCCTTCCCCTCTTCAAACGCGTCGTAAAAATCCTCAAGCCTTCCCGCGCCTCCCGACGCGATAACCGGAATGTGCGCGTTTTCCGCAACAGCGCGTGTGAGCGGCAAATCATAGCCCAATCTCGTCCCATCGCGGTCCATCGCCGTGAGCAAAATCTCTCCCGCTCCCAACTTTTCCGCCCTCTGTGCCCATTCAAGGGCGTCGATGTGCGTATTTATGCGGCCTCCGGCAGTGTAAACCTCCCAACCTTTACAGCCTTCACGCTGCTTTGCGTCGATTGCACAAACGACGCATTGACTGCCGAATTTGTCCGCCGCCTCGCTTATGAGCTCCGGACGGTAGACGGCGGCGGAATTGACGGAGATTTTGTCGGCTCCGGCTAAAAGCAGAGTTCTGAAATCCTCCACCGTTCTTATGCCGCCGCCGACGGTGAAGGGGATGAACACCTTTTCCGCAACTCTTCGCACCATGTCCTCAACCGTGGCGCGATTGTCGCTTGTTGCTGTGATGTCCAAAAAGACAAGCTCATCCGCACCCTGCGCGTCATACGCGGCAGCCGCCGCAACAGGATCGCCCGCGTCAACGAGGTTTACAAAATTGACGCCCTTTACGACGCGCCCGTTTTTCACGTCGAGGCAGGGAATAATTCTTTTTGCGTACATTATTCCACCTCCGCTTTCGCAAAATTCGCTAAAATTTTGAGCCCTTCCGCTCCGCTCTTTTCGGGGTGGAACTGCGTGGCGAAAATGTTTTTATGCTCCACCGCAACCTCGACGTCAATTCCGTAGTGCGTTTTCGCCGCAACGTCCGCCTTGTCCGCGGCGTCAAGATAATAGGAATGTACAAAATAGACATACGGATTTGAAAGCCCCTCGAAAAGCGTGCCGCGGCAGTAAATTAAGTCGTTCCAGCCCATATGGGGGATTTTGAGATTGTCAATCTGCGGCAGTCTGCGGATTTTGCCGGGCAGCAAGGATAAGCCCTTTACACCCGGACTTTCCTCGCTTTCGTCGAACAAAAGCTGCATTCCGAGGCAAATGCCCAAGAGCGGCTTGCCCGAGGAAACGACGTTTTTGATTAAAGCGTCAAGCCCCGACTCCGTGAGGCTGCGCATTGCGTCGCCAAAGGCGCCGACGCCCGGCAAAATGAGTTTATCGGCTTTTGCAATAACTTCCGCATCCGACGTAACAACGGAGGGAAATCCGAGAAAATCGAGCGCTTTGGCAACGTTTTTAAGGTTGCCCGCGCCGTAGTCGATAACAGCTATCATATATTATCATTCCTCATTATTTAAGTTCTGTTTTTCATTTCGGTGACGATGTGGGCAATGCGGTCGCGCTCAACCTTTGCGCTGACGCGGTTTACGATGATGCGCGCGCTGAGCGGAACAATTTGCTCCAAAACCTCAAGCCCGTTTTCGCGCAATGTGCTGCCCGTTTCGACAATGTCAACAATGACGTCGCTGAGTCCCGTTAATGGTGCAAGCTCCACGCTGCCGTTAAGCTTGATAAGCTCAATCGCGATGTTTTTTGACTCAAAAAAATCTTTCGCAATGTTGGGATATTTTGACGCGACGCGAAGCGGAGAATGTGACGCGAGGCTGCCGCGCATGGACGCGGGACCGCATACGCACATGTTGCAGCGCCCAAATTTGAGGTCGACCATTTCGTAGACGTTGCGCCCTTCCTCCAAAATGGTGTCGCGTCCGACAATGCCGACGTCCGCCGCGCCGTATTCCACATATGTAGGCACGTCGCCGGCCTTTACAAGAATGAATTTGAGCTTGTTTTTTTCATCGGTAAAGATGAGCTTGCGCGTTTTTTGCAGCATTTCGCCGCAGTCAAAGCCCAAATCCATGAGAATTTTAACCGAAAGCTCCGCAAGTCTGCCTTTGGCGAGTGCAATTGTGAGATAACGCATTATTTGTCCGCCTCCACGAAGTAAATTTCGTCAATGTT
Organism: Clostridia bacterium; assembly: GCA_021202495.1. Lineage (GTDB taxonomy): Bacteria > Bacillota > Clostridia > UMGS1883 > UMGS1883 > JAJQCX01. The sequence goes on from JAJQCX010000101.1 coordinate 2,101, forward strand.
GCGCTCTTTTGCCGAAAGGATTGCTTCCTCACGCGTTTTATGGCAAACGTCGAGCACTGTTTTTTTGCCCTCCGAACGAAGAAGCGACGCCTTTTCGTAGGCTTCGGCGCGAAGATTGGGAGGATAAAAGACAATCGCATCGGGCGATGAAGAAATGTCGCCCGCAAGCGACGAACGCAAAAGCGCGTCAGCCAGCCTGTCCACCCAAACGGCAACGCCCGTTGCGGGAAGGTCGAGGCTGAAACGGCGGCAAAGCGTGTCGTATCGACCGCCGCCGCATATCGGAAACGGAGCCTGCGCCGTGAGCCCGCGGAAAATGACGCCCGTATAATAAGGAAAGCTGCGAACCTGTCCAAGGTCGATTGTGATGTATTGTTCAAGCGAATAGCTCTTTAATATGGCAAATACCTTTTCAAGCTCGTTTAAGGCATTGCGCGATACGGCGTTGAGGGATGTCTTTCTATATTTATAAAGCACGTCCTCGCCGTCGCCAAAGGATGACGGCAGCTCCGAAAGAAGTCTCAGCGTTTCGCCCGAGACGCCGTGCGACGCGCAAAATTCCTCAACTCCGAACGAAAATTTTTTGTCGAGAAGTTCGCGCAGCGTTTCCTCATCCTCCGCCGAAAAGCCGCATTCCTCAACTATGCCGCGCAAAAAATCGGAATGCGAAAGCTCAATTTGAAATTCCTTTAACCCCGACGATAAAAGCGAATTGATTGTGAGCGCAATTACCTCCGCGTCGGCTTCGGGAGTATTTACTCCGATAAGTTCCACTCCCGCTTGGGTAAATTCCCTCTTTTTCGCACTTTTGTAACTCTCTCCTCCGCGATAAACGCTGCCTACATACCACAGCCTCAACGGCAATGGAGCCTCCGCAAAGTGCGCCGCAACCGCGCGTGAAATGGATGTTGTTATATCCGGTCTCAGCGCCAAAACGCGCCCGTTACTGTCAATAAATTTAATCGCCTCATCGGAGGGAATTGACATATCCCCCTCGAAAACGTCCATATACTCAAACGACGGAGTTTGAATTTCGCTGTAGCCGAAAGATTCAAACGTGCGGCAAAGCCGCTCTTCTATGCGCGTTTTCAAAACGCAGTCGGCGCCGTAAATGTCGCCGACGCCGGCGGGAGATTTTAAAATATTATTGGTTTTCATATATATCAGCCTTTCTCGGCAAAGTTTTCTCATCCTTACATATTATAATAGAATTTCTCAAAAAAAACAACACTTATGCCCAATATTTTTTCATATCCTCCGCATAATACAAAATACCTCTCGAAATCTTCACCGGATTTCGAGAGGGTATTATTTTACGATGCCTTATGCTCTATCAATTTTTGTTCTTCAAGTGCCAAAACCGCATCACGGTTTACGACAACCCTTTCCAATCCTTCTTGGGAGGGTGCCTCAAACATTATGTCCGCCATCGTTTCCTCCATGATTGCGCGAAGTCCGCGCGCGCCCGTTTTGCGCTTCAATGCCTTGTCTGCAATTGCGTCAAGCGCGTCGTCCGTGATCTCAAGCTCCACGCCGTCAAGCTCAAAGAGCCTCTTATATTGCTTCACAAGCGCGTTTTTCGGCTGCGTGAGAATTTGCTTCAACGCTGCGGCGTCAAGACTTTCAAGCGAAACCACAACCGGCAGCCTTCCGATAAGCTCGGGTATTATGCCGAATTTCAACAAATCCTGCGGCTCAACGCTTTTCAAAAGCTCAGAAACATCGTTCTTCTTTTCGGAATTGACCTCGCTTTCAAAGCCCATCGAATTTTTGCCTATTCTGCGGGCAATGATTTTGTCCAGCCCGTCAAACGCGCCGCCGCAAATGAACAAAATGTTCGACGTGTCAATCCTGTAGCACTCCTGCTGCGGATGCTTTCTGCCGCCCTGCGGGGGAACGGAGGCGATTGTACCCTCCAAAATTTTAAGCAGCGCCTGCTGAACGCCCTCGCCGCTCACGTCACGCGTGATAGACACATTTTCGCCCTTTTTTGTTATCTTGTCAATCTCGTCGATATACACAATGCCTTTCTCCGCGCGCCCTATGTCGCCGTCCGCTGCAAGAATGAGCTTTAACAGGATATTTTCAACATCCTCGCCCACATAGCCGGCTTCTGTCAGGCTTGTGGCGTCCGCAATTGCGAACGGCACGTCAAGAAGCCTTGCCATCGTCTGCGCCAAAAGCGTTTTTCCGCTGCCGGTGGGGCCGAGCATCAAAATGTTGCTCTTTTGAATTTCAACGCCGTCGTCATTCTCCGCGCCTATGCGCTTATAGTGATTGTAAACCGCAACCGCAAGCGCCTTTTTCGCCTTGTCCTGTCCGATAACATATTCATCCAAAAAAGCCTTTATCTCAACCGGACGCGGTATGTCCGAAAGAGATTTCGGCGGCTCCGGATCGCGATCCGGGTCGCCGAATCCCCCGTCTAAAATATCGAGACACGATTCAACACACTCGTCGCATATATAAACGCCGGGACCCGCGATAAGCCGTCCGACCTGGCTTGCCTCACGCCCGCAGAATGAACACCTCGGCTCGTTATTTCCTCCATCTTTCATAAAACGGAACCTCCATATTCCACATGATAACCAAAAACCTTAACTCTTGATAATGAAAGCCGAGCAAACGCCCGGCTTTATCATTTTTAGGCTTATCTTTCGGCAATGATTTTGTCAATCAATCCGTAATTCAACGCTTCCTCCGCGTCCATGAAATTGTCGCGGTCGGTGTCACGCACAATGTCCGCCAAGTCCTTGCCCGTATTTTTCGCTAAAATTTTGTTAAGCTTATCTTTAGTTTTCAAGAGCCACTTTGTGCGGATTTCAACATCGGTCGCCTGACCCTGCGTGCCGCCCAGAGGCTGATGAATCATAATCTCGCTGTTGGGAAGCGCCATTCTCTTTCCCTTCGCGCCGCTGCTTAAAAGGAACGCGCCCATGCTTGCGGCAAGACCGATGCATATCGTCGAAACGTCGCACTTGATGTAATTCATCGTGTCGTAAATTGCCATTCCTGCGGTAACGCTGCCGCCGGGACTGTTGATGTAAAGGTGAATATCCTTATCCGGATCTTCACTTTCAAGGAAAAGAAGCTGCGCCACAACAAGGCTTGCCGTGGTGTCGTTAACCTCATCGCCCAAAAAGATAATACGGTCTTTCAAAAGGCGCGAGTAAATGTCATAGGAACGCTCGCCGCCTGCCGTCTGTTCCACAACGTATGGTACCAAAGCCATTCAAACACATCCCTTTCAAAATAAGTAAAATTCTTTATTCTTCGGACGCAAATCCGACAATAAGCTTAACCGTTTTTCTCGAAACAATGTCGCTCTTAACCTGCTCCATGTTCGACGATACAATCTCGCGAACCTTGTCAGCCTCCATGCTGTAAGCCTCGGCAAGCTTGCCGATCTCCTCATCGATGTCTTCTTCCGTCGCCTCAACATTCTCAGCCTTGGCAACATTTTCGATAAGCAGCGCCGCTCTCACGCCTTTTTCAGCCTGCGGACGAAGACTTTCGCGCATTGCAGCCTCATCGGATCCGGTGAACTGCAAATACTGCTCAAAGGAAAGTCCCTGCGATTCGATGCGGTACTTCATGTCGTCAATATAAGAATCTATGCGGTTTTCAATCATTGCTTCGGGAATGTCCGCTTCAATCTGCTCCGCCGCCTTTTCAATTACGGCGTTCTCAAATTCGGACTGAGCTTCTTTTTCATATTTCTCTTTAAGCTTTGCCGCAATGTCGGACTTATATTCATCAAGCGTATCAAATTCGCTTACGTCCTTCGCAAATTCGTCGTCAAGCTCGGGGAGCTCCTTTTTCTCGATAAAGTGCATAACGCACTTGAAAACGGCTTCCTTGCCCGCAAGCTCGGGGGCATGGTATTCCTCGGGGAATGTCACATTTACAAGCACCTCTTCATTCAAGGGCTTGCCTACAAGCTGTTCTTCAAAGCCGGGGATAAAGCTTCCGCTGCCAAGCTCCAAACTGTAGCCCTCAGACGTGCCGCCTTCAAACGCCACTCCGTCAACGCTGCCCGAATAATCCAAAACAACCGTATCGCCGTTTTCGGGAGTGCCCTCCTCAACGCTTATAACGCGGGCGCAGTTTTCGCGCGCTGTCGCAACCTCACGGTCAACATCCTCGTCGGTAACTTCCTTCACGTTCTTTTCAACTTTAACATTCTTGTAATCGCCAAGCTTAACCTCGGGCTTTACGGTGATAACAGCGGAAAATACAAATCCCTCGCCGTTTCCTATCTTCACAATGTCAATCTCGGGCTGAGCGACAGGCTCAAGCTGCATTTCCTTCACCGCTTCATCATATGCGTCGGGAAGCACAAAGTTTATCGCGTCATCGTAAAAAATTCCCTCGCCGTACATCTTTTCGATAAAGTGTCTCGGCGCGTGACCCTTTCTGAATCCGGGAATCGTCATCGACTTAACATTCTTCCTATGAGAACGCTCAACCGCCTTTTCAAACGTCTCGTTATCGATTTCTATTTCAGCATAGACCTTGCTGCCCTCACGGGGCTCGTTTTTCAAAACCTTCATAGGTAATTCCTCCTACATTGTAATGCTATCTTTATATTTATACCACATTACGGCGATTATTGCAAGTATTATTTTGCCTCATTACACAATTGTTTTAAAAAAAATCACTCCGCAAAAACACGGAGTGATTTTTTATTAAATTGCTCTGATTACTTCTTTATATTCTTTGCCTTTGCCGTCTTTGCGCCGCTCTCTTTCCAAAGACCCCACAGCGTCGGAGCGACAAACAGCGAGGAATAAGCGCCGCATACAAGACCTACGATAATCGGCAGTGCAAATTCTCTTATCGAGGATACGCCCAAAATGTAGAGCGCACCAATCGTGAAGAGCGTTGTCAAAGACGAGAACAGCGTTCTTGTGTAGCTCGAGCGAATTGCCGCGTCTGCCTTTTCGTCAAAGCTTGCCTTTCTCATCGACTTAACGTTCTCACGAACACGGTCGAATACGATAATCGTCGCGTTGATTGAATAACCGATAATCGTCAGCACAGCCGCAACAAAGCTCGTGTTCATCGTGCACTGGAACAGCGAATAGAAACCGAACATGATGATAAGGTCATGTGCAAGCGCCGCAACAGCGCACACGCCGCTCTTAAAGTCAAATCTAATGCCGATATAGATAAGCATCAATATAACAGCCAAGAGAACCGCCTTAAACGTGTTTCCGATAAGCTGCGCCGAAACGGACGCCGAAACCTTATCAATCTTAATGCCGCTTCTCGTAAGAACCGTCGTGTCAACCGTTTCCTCTTCAACGGGCTCTTCCTCGGCTTCCGTGAGGTTCTCGGCTTCAGCCGCGCTCACGTCCTCAAGATTGGTGATGATGATTTCCTCTTCCTCTGTCACTTCTTCGGTTGCTTCTTCAACGGCTTCTTCCGTCACTTCTTCAACAACTGCCGCAGCGGTCTCTTCCTCTGTTACAAGCTCCGCCTCAATCTCAACCTCGGAATCCAAAACATCTTCACTGACTTCGCCTCCGAAATAGGTCAAAAGCGCTTCCACAACAGCGTCTGTCGTGTCGTTGTCAAGCTCCGTCATCTTAATGAACATGCCGTCCGTGCCAATCTGCTGAATTTGCGTCGAAGCGCCGTCAGCCGTGTCGGACACAAGCTCTCTGATCTCTTCTTCCATATCGGCGGAATACGAATATCCCTCCGGAAGCGTAAATTCAAACGTTGTACCGCTTGTGAAGTCAATGCCGTAGTTAAAGCCTCTGAAAATCATCGAAATAATAGAAATGATTATCAAAATAGCCGGCAATATATAAATATACTTTCTGTTTGCGCAAGGACTTTTAAACATTACGCATCCCTCCTTTTCGCAGCGCCGTAAAGCCACGGATTTTTAACACCGAAGCCGACAATAAGCTTGAGAAGGAATCTTGTAAGGAACACCGCCGTCAAAAGGCTGACAACAACGCCTATCGCAAGCGTTACCGCAAATCCCTTTATCGTACCCGTACCGAAAAGGTAAAGCACGATACATGCGATAATTGTCGTAACGTTCGAGTCCAAAACCGCCGTAATAGCACGGCTGAATCCCGAATCGACGCTCGCGCCGACGCTCTTGCCCGAACGAAGCTCGTCCTTTACTCTCTCAAAAATAACTATGTTCGCGTCAACCGCCATACCTATCGAAAGAATGATACCCGCAATACCCGGCAGCGTCAGCGTTACTCTGTAGCCGCCTTCAATGTAGAAGCCCGCCAAAGCAAGGCATACAACGCTGATGTAAGCCACAAGCGAAACGTCCGCCACAATTCCGGGCAAACGATAGATAACAAGCATAAAAATCATAACGAGAATTACGCCTATCAATGCCGCAAAAATCGAAGTGTCAAGCGCCTCCGCACCGAGCGTCGGGCCCACGCTTCTAAGCTCCGTGTCCTTGAGCGAGAACGGCAGCTTACCGGAATTTATCAAGTCCGCAAGCTCCTGTGCGCTCTCCTTGTCAAAGGAGCCGGAAATAACGCAGCTGTTGCTGTCGATAACCTCGCTTACGCTCGGATAAGAAACAACAGTGTCGTCAAGCATTATCAAAATGTAATTTCCGCCTTCCGAGGTGCGGTCTACAGCATCCTGCGTCGCGGTCTTGAACGCTTCGCGTCCCGCGTCGGTAAGGTTCAGCTCAACATAGTGTTCCGAGTTTCCGTTTTCCGAAAGTCTGCCGTATCTTGCGGCCGCCGACTCAACGTATTCCTCCGAGCCTTCCATAACAACATTGCCGTCCACGTCGACAAATGTCAGCGCAGCCGTCTGCCCGATAAGCTCAACAGCCTCAGCCGGGTCGTCAATGTTGGGTATTTCAACTCTTATCGACGTGTCGCCCTGACGCGTGATAGTAGCCTCATATCCCTGTGAATCCAATCTCGCACGGATAACACTCTCCGCCGAGTCCATCTGTTCTTCCGTAACGGTTGACAAATCCTCAACGTCAGGCTCAAATACGACGACGCTTCCGCCCGTCAAATCAAGTCCTTTTCTCACGCCGAGGTCTTCGTCAAGCACGCCGGGAATACGTATGTTGCCAATGGATATGTCGCCGAAAACAACGACAGCCAGCGCGGCTATGATTGCCATTACCAACACAAATGAAATTACGTTTTTTGCTTTCATTTGATTTTTCCTCCCTTGTGAATCTTCCGCGGCAAAACACCGCGCACTCGTTATTATATCTTCATTTTCCCTCTAAGTCAATAGTTTTTACAAATTTCTTCACCGTTTCTTCGCACAGTAACTTCCCACAGTACATACGGAGTTTATCCCCGTCCGAGTCTGCCGCCTTATTAAAAACGCGACCACTCATTTAATTCCCTCGCCGCATTACCTCGCAAATAGCCTCAAGCGGCACGCTTCTACTCTTCCTGCGCCTCTATCGCCTTGATTGCAATCGCGCACTCAACTCTCTTTTTCTCCATTTCGCACGCAAGGCGGTACGGCTTATTTATATCCCCATTCATGCTTATCGCGTTCGCCGCGCAGCCTCCCGAACAGAAAAATCTCGCCCAGCAGTCGCCGCAGCCTTCTTTTGTATAGACAGTGCTCTTTACGAACATATCGCGCACATTTTCATCGAGCACGCCGTCAAACACATTGCCCATCTTAAATTTCGGGTCGGAAACAAACTGATGGCACGGATAAATGTCACCCGACGGCGTCACCGCCGCGTACTCATGCCCCGAGCCGCAGCCGGCAAGCATTTTGTAAACACACGGGCTCTCGTCCAAATCTATCATATAATGAAAGAAATTTATGTCTCCCCCGTTTTTCCTGTAATCGATAATTTGCTGCGCCAGCTTTTCATATTCCTCAAAAATCCGCGGCAAATCCTCTTCCCGCAGCGCGTAATCCTCGCTTTCCTGCGCCACAACCGGCTCAATTGAAAGCTGCTCAAAGCCCTCTGCCGCCAAGTGCATAACGTCGTTTGCAAAATCGAGATTATCCCTCGTGAACGTTCCGCGCACATAGTAATTGTCCTGTCCTCTGCTGTCCGCCATTTTTTTGCACTTATCTATAATGCTGTCGTAGCTTCCGCTGCCGTCAACCCTCACGCGCACCTTGTCGTGAACCTCTTTTCTGCCGTCAATCGACATTACCACGTTCGACATGTTTTCGTTGATGTACTCCATCTTTTTGTCGTCGAGCAAAACGCCGTTCGTCGTGATGGTAAATCGAAAATTCTTGTTGTGCTTTTTGCCTTCCTCTTTGGCATACTCGGTTATTTCCTTCACCGTTTCAAAATTCATCAGCGGCTCGCCGCCGAAATAGTCAATTTCAATGTTTCTTCTCGCTCCGCTCTCGCGTATTACAAAGTCGATCGCCTTTTTGCCGACCTCGGGGCTCATCAATTCGCGCTTTCCCATGTATTCGCCGCCGTGCGCGAAGCAATAGCGACATCTCAAATTGCAGTCGTGCGCAATGTGCAGACAAAGCGCCTTTATTACCGACTTTTTCTCCTTATAGTTCGCAAGAGTGCGGAACACATCCTTTGTAAAAAGCATCCCCTCGTCGCGCAGCTCCTCAAGCTCCTTCACAGCCTCCGTGTCCTTTTCGCTGTCACGACCGTCATCTTTTGCCCTTTTTTCGTCAAAAACGCCGTCCTCCGAAAAATAATCGAGCATTTCATACGCCGTATCGTCCAGAACATGCACCGCACCCGAACAGACGTCAAGCGCACACTTCACGCCGAGCGTGTCAAATTTATGTACCATAGTAATCTCCCATTCCGCCGCCCTGCGGCGGCTAAACTCATAACGCAAAAAAGGAACAAGCAGATTGCCGTTATTCTGAGCGCCGACGTATGCCGATACTTCAAGCTCAGAATAACGGTGAGATGCGCCGTTAATTTTTCGCGTTATCCTCCGTTATACAACATAAAATCTCAGGGTTTAGCCTGAGATTTTGTGCTTGCTTTATCAGCTTCTTATCTGCCTCTCTTGCCCTTTTTCTCACACTTCTGATTTGCCACCGTGCAGGATGTCTTGCACGCGCTCTGGCAGGACGTCTGACATTCGCCGCAGCCACCGTCGCCCACAGAGGACGAAAGAGCCGCGCTTCTCAAGGTTTTAACATGCTTCACCTTAAAAGCCTCCTTATTTCATACGGGAAAATTCCCGTCCGTATTTTTTCTCCATTGTAACATATCGCGCAAAAAATTGCAATCACTTTTTTGCAAAAACTTTCCCGCCTTTTCTATTTTTCGTAATAATCGGCATATATGTCCTTTCTTTTCAAAACCTCGTCAATTCTTTTCACATAGTCCACCGCGTCCTTCGGATTAAACACCCGCTTTATGTCTGCGCCCCGCACCATCTTTGTCGAGCCGCCCGCTCCGAGCGCGACAATCGGCTGCACTTCCTCCATAATATATACGTTGTAAAAGCTCTCGTGTCCTTTTTTCGCATAGCTTATGTTTTCCAAATTTCCCAATGTGTTTCGCTGTTTATACATATAATAAGGCTCCATTCCCGCGCCTCTTATTTTCTTTTCCGCGGCTTCCGTCATCGCCCGCACGTTGTCCGCAAACCTCAGCCGCTCAAATTCGCCGATTAGCTCCGCAGCCCGCTTCATGTAAAGAGTGTGCACAGTCACCGCTTCGGGCTCAAGCTCCAAAATCTCTTTTGCCGAATTTTCAACGTCCTCTTCCGTCTCCCCCGGCAGCCCCGCAATCAGGTCCGCGTTTATGCTCCTTATTCCCGCTTCTCTCGCCATGTAAAACGCCCGCCTCACATCGTCCGCCGTATGTCCGCGTTTCACCCTCTTTAACGTCTCGTCGTTCATCGTCTGCGGATTTATCGAAATGCGGTCAACCTCCCGGCGCACCAACATCTGCGTCATTTCCTCCGTGAATGTGTCGGGTCGCCCTGCCTCCACGGTAAATTCGCGCATATCGCTCAAATCAAAGCATTCTTTAATTTTTACGATTATCTTCTCCAACAAATTCGGCGCAATCGCCGTCGGCGTTCCTCCGCCAAAGTAGAGCGTGTCAACCCTCTGCCCCAGCCGTTTCACAATCGCCGCCGAATATTCAATCTCCTTTAAAAGCGCCTCAACATAAGGCTCGATGTACTTTTTGTTGTGCTCCGTCGCCTGGCTGATAAACGAGCAATAAGCGCACCGCGACGGGCAAAACGGTATTCCCACATAAAGGCTCACACCGTTTTCCGGCAGCGTCTTTAGCATCTCCCGCTCCTTTGCCGCCACATCGCATGCCAAATTCGCCTTGCTCTCCTCAATCAGATATTCACTTTCGAGTATCTTTATTATTTCCTCACGCGTTTTTCCTTCTTCCGTCATCTTCCGCGCGTTCTTCGCAGGTCTTATCCCGGTTGAAATTCCCCACGGCGTCGGCATGTCCGAAAGCTTTTTCGCAGCAAAAAAGACGGATTTTTTATCGCGTTCGTCACGTCAAGCCGCGCCTCGCTTTCGGTCTCCGCGCACCCTTTCGCCTTTTTTCCGCGATATGTTATTTCCGCCTCCGCCTCAAAGCCCCCATCTCCGCGCCAAAGTCTGCTTTTCGTCTCAACATCGTCGCTCAGCGCAAAAAAGAGCTGCAAAATCTGCTGCACCGCGTTTTTTTCCTCATGTCCTTCAAGCCTTATTTCCATAAATCACGCCTCAAATGTATGGATTATGAGCCTTTTCATATCCTATTGTCGTCACGTCGCCGTGCCCGGGGCAAATTGTCACATCGTCCCCGCAAACGGCAATCAGCTTTTCAATCGAGCGCATTTCATCCGTATAACTTCCAAAATCAAAACGCCCGATTCCGCCCTTGAATATCAAATCGCCCGAAAACACAACTCCGTCGCCCACATATGTCACCGACCCCGCGCTGTGCCCGGGAGTTGCCAAAACCGTCAACACGTCGCTGCCTATCTTTATTTCCTCGCCGCCCTCAAGCAGCACATCGGGCTCGCACCGCATCTGCTTGTCGCCCGTCATAAACGACAAATTCTTGTCGTTGTCGCCCAGCATCGCGTCGTCGTCCTTGTGAATGTAAACTTTAGCTCCCGTTTTCTCTTTCAATTCGCAGAGCGCGCCCGTGTGGTCAAAATGCCCGTGCGTCAAAAGAACAGCTTTTATCTCCATTCCCTCCGCGGCAGCCCTTTTTAAAATCGCATCCGCATCGTCTGCCGGGTCTATCACCGCCGCCTCTTTATCACCTACAATGTAACAATTAGTACCAAGCTTCCCCAAAACCATACGAATTATTTTCATGAAAAATTCTCCATTCCTTCCGCCGCAGATTCCCTCTCTTTCGCGTTTTTCCCACATCGCCGCAAATTCGCCTGTAGTACCTCATATCATCTAAAACTTTACTCAAGATCGCTTCCGTAAGTTTTTTCGCTGCCCTGATCTACCGCCCAACCAAAAATCAACCCACTTTACGCAATTTTCACGCTATCTCGGTTGTAGGGGCGGGGCTTGCTCCGCCCGCCCGCGCCGCAGCGCTTCAATTCGAACGCGCCACGCGCGTTCGTTCCTATTTGTCACCGCAAAGTAAAGTTTTAGCTGAAACCGAGTAGTAGGGGCGGGGCTTGCTCCGCCCGCGGTCTGTCGCCACATTATAAACCGCGACCGCAAATTGAATTTTCCCACCAAACTGCCTCGCGAAAATGCCTCAAACGGCACGCTTCAGCTCCTTATGTCGAAAATCCCCGGTACCCTGTGCAGCTTTTTCTTTAAATTTTCAATCTGATCGCGCGACGTAACCTCAATTTCAAGCGTCACAATCGCCATTTTCGCCTTGCTCGCACGCGAAGAGGAGGAAATTATATTTATCTGACTTTCCGAAACAACCGACGCAATATCCGCCAAAATGCCCTTTCTGTCGGCGCATTCGATGTAAAGCTCGCCCGCGTATTTTTGTCCCGTTCCGTCGCCCCACGTGCATCTGATCTTCCGCGCCCGCATTTCCTCGGACAAATATTCGTCCCTCACATTTACGCAGCTTGCACGGTGTACGCTCACTCCGCGCCCTTTTGTGATTATACCGATAATTTCGTCGCCCGGCACGGGATTGCAGCAGCGCGCCAAGCTCACAAGACAGTTTTCAACGCCCTCAACCTCAATGTCCTTCGACGGCTTTTTGCTGCGCTTTGCCTCGCCTGTCGGTATCTCGTCGGGCACCTCCCTGTCGGCGTCCGCCATTTCGCGCAGCCTTGCCACAACCTTATTCGCCGTAATGCCGCCGTAGCCAATCGCGCTGTACGCATCGTCAAGCGTCTTAAACCCATATCGGTGCAGCATCTGCTCAACATATTCCGGCTTAAACAGCTCGTGCGTATCGAGCGCCAGCCGTTTCATTTCCTTTTCAACCGCGTCCTTGCCCTTTTCAATGTTCGCCTCGCGGTTCTCCTTTTTGAACCACGCGTTTATTTTGCTCCTCGCCTGACCTGTCTTCACAATGTTCAGCCAGTCGCGGCTCGGGCCTCTCACCGCCGACGACGTTATTATCTCCACAATGTCGCCGTTTTGCAGCACATAGTCGAGCGGCACAATGCGCGCATTCGCCTTTGCGCCTATCATTCGGTAGCCGACCGCCGTGTGAATGTAAAACGCGAAATCTATCGGCGTCGCCCCCTGCGGCAAACTCACCACGTCGCCGCGCGGCGTAAACACAAACACCTCGTCCGCGTACATATCTATGCGCAGACTTTTGAAAAAGTCCTCGCTGTCGGTCGAATCTCTCTGTACCTCCAAGAGCTGACGCACCCATGCGAGCTTTCCGTCCTCGCTTGTAGCGCCCGAAATGCCTTCCTTGTATTTCCAGTGCGCCGCAACGCCCTGCTCCGCCACGCGGTGCATATCCCATGTTCTTATCTGCACCTCAAACGGCTTTCCGAGAGGGTCAATCAAAGTCGTGTGCAGCGACTGATACATATTGGGCTTTGGCATCGCAATGTAATCCTTAAACCTTCCCGGTATCGGCTTATAGAGCTCATGCACCAGCCCCAAACACGAATAACATTCCGTCACCGTGTTCACAATTATCCTCACCGCAAACAAATCATATATTTCGTCAAGCGTTTTCCCCTGAGAGTACATCTTTCTGTATATGCTGTAAATATGCTTTGCTCTACCCTCGATGTGCGCCTCGATGCCCATCTCGCGCAGCTTGTCGTCAATTGTTTGCTTTATCTCCGCAACATATTCGTCTCTCTGCGTTTTTTTCTGGTCAAGCCCCTCCGCAATTTCATAATACGCCACGCTGTCAAGATATTTCAGCGCCAAATCCTCAAGCTCGCTCTTTATTTTTGAAATACCCAGCCTGTGCGCAAGCGGCGCGTAGACCTCAAGCGTCTCGCGGGATTTTTCCCTCTGCTTTGCCTCGGGCATATATTTCAGCGTTCTCATGTTGTGGAGCCTGTCTGCAAGCTTCACCAAAATAACTCTGATGTCCTTCGCCATCGCGAAAAACATCTTCCGCAGCGTCTCAATCTGCTGCTCTTCCTTCGAGGTAAAGTTTATCTTGTCAAGCTTCGTCACGCCCTCGACAAGGTACGCCACCTCCTCGCCGAATTCGTTGCTCACCTTTTCATAGCCGTAGGGAGTGTCCTCTATGACGTCGTGCAAAAGCCCCGCTATAACCGTGTCGGGGTCAAGCTCCATATCCGCCAATATATACGCCACCTCAAGCGGATGAATGTAATACGGTTCGCCGCTGTTGCGCTTCTGCGAACCGTGCGCCTCAACGCACATATCAAACGCGCGCCGCACTCTGTCCAAGTCGGCGTTCTTGTTGTATTGTGCCACCTTTTCCACAACCTTATCGATTGTAGCCGCTTCCTGTTTCATACCGCTCAGTCCCCCTCTTCGGTTCCTCTTCGCCTCTCACCTGTTCGCCTTTAACTGCGCATATACCTCGCTGCCGTCAATGTTCACCTTCGTGCCGGGCTGCTGCGGCACAAGCGCCACCTTAATCACATCGCCGTTCGCCCAAAAATTCAAAATTCCCACATCGGCAAACACCAATATCACATTTTCAAGCTTCGCCTTTGTCATAACCTTGCCGCTGTATTTTCCCACGGCACGCGTCAGCTCCATTATGTCCGTCTCAAAATTGCCGCTTATATGCCTGAAAAATTTGTACGCCGCCACAAAATCGTCCCTCTGCGGCATATCGTCGCCCGAAAATTTAATATCCTCCAAAATGAGCTGAACCTTCGACTGCCCGTTATATATATTTACGTTCATCTCGCCCGCAATGTCCACAACGTCTCCGTTTTGAAAATCCGCCGCAAGCTTGCCCTGTCCGAACGCAATGACCTCCAGCGCCCGCCCGTCCTTTTTCACCGTAAAACGGCAGTGCTTGCCGCCCGAGAGAGTTCTCGTATCGCATATCGTCACGCCCATTATCGCAAACACGGGCATCTTGTTTCCCGCGCCGTAAGGGCCTAAAATTTCCGTCTCCTTCACTGTCGAAAGCGTAACGTCGTCAATCTCCATCTTCGCGTCTATATAAAGCTCTCTTCTTGCTATTTTAGGCAGCACTCGCTCCGCGTATTCGTTAAGCCGCCTGTCAAGCTCGTCAATATATTGCTCTCTTATCGAAAACCCCGCCGCGTATGCGTGCCCGCCGAAATTCTCCAAAATGTCCGAGCATTCGGAGAGTCCTTCAAAAAGATTTATCTCTTCCATGCTTCTTCCCGAGGATTTGCACCAATCGTCCTCGATTGAAATCAATATACAACTCTTTTGGTATTTATCGCATATTCTCGACGCCACAACGCCTATAATCCCGTGATGCCACCCTCTCTTTGCCAAAACAAGCACCTTTTTGCCGTCGTATTTCTTGTCCTTCAGCATTTCAACCGCCTCGGCAAAGATAACGCTCTCCTGCTCCTGCCGCTCGCGGTTTTCCGCGTCAAGCTCGCCCGCCAGCCTTTCGGCCTCCTCAGCATCCTCCGTTAATAGCAAATTCACCGCCGTCATAGCGCTGCTCATTCTGCCCGCCGCGTTTATCCTCGGCGCGATCGAATAGCTCACCACCGCCGAATTGTTCCACTTGGGCGTAGAGCCAATCGTCTTTATAACCTCGGTCAATCCCACCGTAGGGTTATTTTTAAGCTTCTCAAGCCCTATTCCCGCAATAACCCTGTTTTCGTCAACAAGGCTCACAACGTCCGCAATAGTTCCGAGCGCAATAATGTCCGCATAGGAATTGAGCGCCCTTCTTCCGTCGTCGCCCATTATGGCGCATATCAGCTTAAACGCAACTCCGACCCCCGCCAAATCCTTAAACGGATAATTACTGTCGGGTCTTTTCGGATTTATCACCGCCACAGCCTCGGGTATCGACTCCTTGCACTCGTGGTGATCGGTTACAATCACGTCTATTCCGCGTGCCTTTGCCTCCCGCACCTCTTCGCCCGCCGTAATGCCCGTGTCAACCGTTATTATCAGCGTCGTTCCGCCGTTGATAATCTTGTTCACAGCGTTTATGTTTACGCCGTACCCCTCGTTTTGACGGTCGGGAATATACGCGTCGACAATACCGCCCTGCTTGCGCAAAAACGACACCATCATCGCCGTCGACGTTATCCCGTCCACGTCGTAATCGCCGTAGATTGTTATTTTCTCCTTGTTTTCAATCGCGCTCCTTATCCTCTCAACCGCCTTATCCATGTCGTTCATCAAAAACGGTGAATATAGCGACTCGGCGCTCCTTTCGATAAACTTTTTCGCCTCTCCCGCATCCTTAATCCCGCGGTTCACCAAAACCTTTGCCACAAGCGGCGATATTTTCAAAAGCTTGCCGAACGCATAAACAATATTTTCATCGGTGTTTTCGTCTCTGTATACCCACCTTTTCGCGGTAATAGCCATATTTCCCCTCTCCCAAACAAATCTTCATATTTTGAAGTTAATAATATTAAATTGATTATAGCACAAATTCCCTCCCTCTTCAACAACAATTTTTCACAAAAAGATATAATTGCAATAAAGCAAATTTACTCATCAAAAAAGCGATCATCCGCAAAATTCGGATAACCGCTCCTTTTAAACCGATATTCAATCTCACAGTTACGCACCAATCTTCGTTATCGGGCGAGACATCATTTGCGACAAATCGACAGTTAAATAAAATTTTTATTCCCCCGCCTCAAACCGCAGTATAAATTCGCTGCCCTTTCCTTCCTCGCTCACAAGCTCCGTTTCCGCACCCAAAATAGCCGCGCCGTGCTTTACAATCGAAAGCCCCAGCCCCGTGCCCTCTATTTCCTTTGAACGACTCTTGTCGCTTCTGTAAAAGCGCTCGAATATTCTTTCCTGCTCGCTTTTCGCAATGCCAATTCCGTTGTCCTTCACGCGCAGAACCGACACGCCCCGCTCCTTCTTGAACGAAACGCTCACCCTTCCGCCGCGCGGCGTATATTTCACGGCGTTGTCCAAAAGATTATATGCAATCTCCTCAAAAAGCAGCGGTATGCAGCGCATCGTTATCTTTTCGCATTCAATCGTCAAATCAATGTCCTTTCGGTTCGCCGAAATCTCCGCCGCGCCCGCGGCGTTTTCTATCAGCTTTTTGCAGTCCGCATTTTCAAATTTTCCGTCAAATGCGCCCTCATCCAACTGCGACAGCCTTATTATATCGCCCACAAGGCTCGTCAGCCGCTGCGCCTCGCGGTATGTGTTGTCCGCAAAATGCGCCACGTCCTCGCTTTTTATCGTTCCGCTCTTTATCATTTCCGCAGTCGCCGAAATCGCCGTCAGCGGCGTCTTCAATTCGTGCGACACATTCGCCGAAAATTCGCGCCGCAGCGTCTCGCGCTCCTCGCGCTCTGTCACATCGACAAGCAAGATAACAACGCCGACATTCGCCTGCTCGTTGTAAACGGGGTTTGCCAAAACGTTTATATACCGTCCGTCCTTTTTCATCGTGCCGGAATACGCCTTTCCGCCGAGCGCCGTCTCGGTTGCGAGCCTGAAGGCTTCCTCACGGTTGCATCGATACACACTCTCGCCAATCTCCGGCTTTTCGTCGAGCATTTCGCCCGCCGCACGATTTGACATGAGCACATTTGTCTGCAAATCTATCAACAGCAGCCCCTCGCTCATGTTCTCCGTTATCGCCTCAAATTCGCGCCGCTCGCGCGTCAGCTCGTTCATCTGCTTTTCAATCCTGCGGTTTTGGTCGCGTATCTTGCTCAAAAGCGGCGTCAGCTCTTCGTAAACCGTCTCCTCCTCCGGATGCTCGATGCCAATCTCGTTTATCGGCTTCACGACGCTTTTCGCAAGCCTTTTCGCCAAAAAGAGCGCAAAAATCGACGCCAACAACGCCGCCAATATAATATACGCGGCAATTCTCTTCATCATTTTCCACGCGCTCGCCCGCGTTCCCGAAACGCGCAAAACGCTCCCGTCCGCAAGCTTTTGTGCAACATAATACGTCTTTTCGTCCATCGTTTCGGAATATCGAGCGCTTTCGCCGTATCCTTGCTCCCGCGCCTGTAAAAATTCCTCGCGCTCGGAGTGGTTTTCCATCGTTTCCGATTGATTTTCGCTGTCAAACAAAACGTTTCCGTCCTCGTCAATCAGCGTCACGCGCACCTCGCCGAAGTCCGTCCCTTCCAAAAATTCCGCGCCGAATTTTTCCGCCGTTTCGGCAATTATCGCCGTCTGATTTCCAAGCTCCACCGCGTAGCTTCTTTCAAACGATTCATAAAGCATTCCCACCGCAATCGCCGCACAGACAATCATCGCCGGTATCAGCGTCATCATGCTCGCTCTGAATATCCGCCTCGTCATAATCCCTCACAGCTCCCCGTCTATTCTTGATCGGTCACCTTATATCCCATTCCCCGCACCGTTTCGATGTATTTCTCACACTCGCCCAGCTTCTGGCGCAGCGTGCGGATATGCACGTCAACCGTGCGGCTCTCCCCGTCAAATTCATATCCCCACACTCTCGAAAGCAGACTGTCGCGCGTAAAAACAACGCCCTTGTTCTTCATCATGCATTCCAATAGCTTATATTCTCTCATCGTCAGCTGCACCTCGCGCCCCGCGGCGGTCACAATGTGCCTTCTCACCGAAAGATGCAAATCTCCCACGCTGTATTCCTCTTCTTCCTCCGGCTCGTCGCCCTTCGTGCGGCGAAGCAGCGCCCTCACGCGCGACACAAGCTCCATCATGCCGAACGGCTTTGACACATAATCGTCCGCTCCCGCGTCAAGCCCTATAACCTTGTCATATTCCGTATCCTTCGCCGTAAGCAGAATTATCGGCAGCTTTGCCGTGTCGTCCGCCCGGCGCAGCCTCTTTAAAATGTGCAGCCCGTCCTCCTCCGGCAGCATAATGTCCAGAATTAACAGCTCACACATTTCCTCTTTCATCGCCTTGTCAAGCTGCGACGGCTTTTCAAACCCCTCCGCCGCAAATCCGCCCTGCCCGAGCGCATAAACAAGCAGCTCCCTTATGCTCCTGTCATCCTCAAGTACATAAATCATTCCACGCACCCTCCTTTTTTCTTTATCAAATTATACATCTTTTTACCGCTCATGGCAAGCTCTTCTTTAAATAAAAGTGGTTAGTGATCAGTGATTAGCAGTCAGTTCCGGCTCCCCGTAATAAAATTTCAAACAATTTTGCTTTGCAAAATTGTTTCCATCACTGATCACTAACCACTGCTCACTGCCCACTTATTTCTTCGAGCCCGTCAGCGAATATTCCACCCATTCCGCAATATTTGTCGCGTGGTCGCCTATTCTCTCCAAATATTTTGCCGCCATAAGCGCGTCAAGGCAGCTTTCAAAGTCGCACTCCGGCTCCGACATCTTTTCCACCAGGTCATATTTCACCTTTTGAAACAAATCGTCCACAACGTCGTCGCGCTCTATAACGTCCTTTGCCATCTTCAAATCCGCCTTCACGAACGAATCTACGCAGCCCCGCACCATTTCCGCCGCGCTTTCCGCCATAGCGTGCATGTGCTCCTCATTCACAATCTCCGCGCTGCCGATTGTTTTCGCCAATTCCGCAATGTCCTCCGCCTGGTCGCCTATTCTCTCCATGTCCGAGATCATTCTCAGCGCCGACGAAACCGTCAGCAAATCGTGCGCCACGGGCTGCTGCTTCAAGAGCAGCCTCATGCACAGCGTTTCAATGTCGCGCTCCTTGCTGTCAATCTCCTTTTCCAGCGCCGACGTTTTCACAATCAGCGCCTCGTCCTTCTGAAAAAGCGCCTTCACCGCCGAAGCGAGCGCCTCCTCGCACAACGCGCCCATCTTTATCAATTCAATGTTCAGCGCCTCAAGCTCGCTGTCAAACTTTGTTCTCATTAACCAAACCTCCCTGTTATATAGTCCTCTGTCCTCTTGTCGGAGGGCGTTGAAAAAAGCTTATCCGTATCTCCGAATTCAATCACCTCACCCAAGAGGAAAAACGCCGTTTTGTCCGATATTCTTGCCGCCTGCTGCATGTTGTGCGTCACCATTATGATAGTATATTTCTCCTTCAATTCAAGCGACAAATCCTCAATCTTCGATGTCGAAATAGGGTCAAGCGCACTTGTCGGCTCATCCATCAACAGCACCTCGGGCTCCACCGCCAAGGCTCTCGCAATGCAAAGCCTCTGCTGCTGTCCGCCGCTCATGCCGAGCGCGTTCTTTTTCAGCCTGTCTTTTACCTCATCCCAAATCGCCGCGCCGCGCAGTGACTTTTCGACAATCTCGTCAAGCTTCACCTTCGAGTGTATTCCGTGCGTCCTCGGTCCGAACGCGATGTTGTCGTAAATGCTCATCGGAAACGGGTTCGGCTTTTGGAAAACCATTCCCACTCTTTTGCGCAGTAAATTGACGTCCGTCGTCTTTCCGAAAATGTCCTCCCCGTCAAGGCGGACTTTCCCTTCGATTTTGCAGCCCTCAACAATGTCGTTCATGCGGTTCAGGCACTTTAAAAGCGTCGACTTTCCGCAGCCCGAAGGGCCTATAAACGCCGAAATTTCATGCTCCGGAAGCTCCATATTTATCTTTTTCAACGCCTGAAAGCTTCCGTAATATAA
>JAJQCX010000036.1 GCA_021202495.1 Clostridia bacterium
AACGGCATGTACGGTGGTGTGAGAGGAGGGAGAAAATCCCTCCTACTCGATCGCCCGCGGGCGCGGGGGAGGAAATTCCCCCGCGTAAAATCGTCAAAAACCAAAGCGTCTTTGGTTTTTGACTCATCTATCGCGGTAGCCCGCGCACAGCGCGGGCGTAAGCGTAAGCGCGCGATGTGAAAAGAGGTTTACGGGGAAAAGCGGAGCTTGTCCCCGTGTTCAGCCGCGAAGCGGCTGAACTGTAACGATTAAAAAATCAAAAAGTCCGATTTTTGTGTTGAGGTCTTGCATTTTGCGCGTTTGAGATGTATAATGAATTTGCTACTTTTTTGAAGGGGAGATTGAAATGAAAATTAAGGACGGGTATATTTTAAAAAAGGTTGTGGGTGCGAGCATTGTCGTGCCGATTAATGAAGAGGCGAACGTGATACATACGCTGAACGAAACGGGGGAGCTTTTGTGGTCGCTTTTGGAGGAAGGCGCGGAGCGGGAGGAAATGGCGGCGAGGATGACCGAAGAATATGACGTTTCGGAGGAGCGCGCGCTGAAAGACATCGATTTGTTTATCGCAAAGCTCAGAGAACGCGGAGTTATAGAGTAATAAAATTTTTGGGGAGAGTGATTTTGATGAAAAGGTATGTTGCATTTGTGATTGCGGCAGCGATGCTGCTGTGCTGTTTTCCGATTCAGGCGGGGGCGGTGAACGTCATTTTAAACAGCTCGTTTTTGAAGTTTCCCGACCAAGAGCCGGTTATTGAAAACGGCGTGACGCTTGTGCCGATACGCCCGATTGCCGAGGCGTTGGGGCTCGACGTTGCGTGGAACGAAAGCGCGCGGCTCGTGACGCTGTCGAAGGACGATTTTTACATAAAGCTGACGATTGACAGCAAAACGGCAGAGACGTCATCGGGCACAAAGGAGCTTGCCGAAGCGCCGAAGATAATCAATTCGCGCACGATGGTACCGCTGCGCTTTATTGCGGAGACGATGGGGCTTACGGTGCTGTGGAACGACGAATACCAGAGAGTTATCATAAACGGGCAGATTGACACCAAGGTTGAAACAACCGTTGCGGTGAAGAGTGAAACCGGCGAAACGGGCGGCGTTGTTTCCGAGGAAAAGGCGGAGAGCTCAGACGAGACTGAAGAGGAGGCGACGGAGGAGGACGAGGAAGAGGAATTGTACGTCGTTTCAATCGCGGCGCAGTCGTCGGTAATTTCGTTCTCAATTCCGCTCAGCTTTACCGCAGAGGACACGGAGGATGAGACAAGCTTTGCCTACAGGGCGATTGACGCGACGGACATACAGCATTTGTACGATTGGACAAGCGTGACGAGCTACGAAAGCTATGCGGATTCGTCCTCGACGAGCGGGATTTTGTTCGTCGTGCAGGAGCTTGAGGCGTCGGAGGAAACGTATGACATTTCAAGCATGAACGACGACTACCCCGAAGCTCCGGAGGCCGAGGTCACTTGGCAGGAGGTCGGTGATGCGATGATTACGGCAATGGTGAGCGCAATGTGTGAAGAGCGCGGCGCGGAGATGCCGGACGATTTTGCGGATATGACCGATGAGGAAGCGGCGGAAGCGCTGGGTTTTGAGTCGGTTGATGAATTTACGGAATATTATTCGGATTATGTCACAAGCTTCGATTACACAACCGTTGAGGAATATTTGCTGTGGGTTGAATATCAGGAGGAGCTTTCGGAATACCGCAGCGAGTATAAGGAATTGTCGGCGGTAAAGGAATACGCAATGCGCAATTTTTCGACGCTTTCTTCTCAGGCGAGCGATTCCGAGTGGGCGCAGCTTTTTACGGAGCAGCTTAATTCCGACAGCGAGGTACGCTACGACGGGATTGAGATTTTGACCATCGGCGACAAAAAAATAGTACACGGCACAATTTACGCCGAGGATCCCGACGACGAGCAAGGGACGTTTGACTATTATCTCTACTATGACAACGACACGCGCGTGACAATCTACGGCGGCACGCTCTACGCCGCGGAAGCCTCGGGCGAGGCTGTGGACGCGCTGGCGGAAATGACGATTGAATAAGCAATAAATACAATGCACGCCCGAGTTTTTGGAACGGGCGTGCATTTTGATTGTGTGGAGGGCGGGGATTTTAATGAAAATCGCTCTTGAAAACCTACAAAGAATATGGTATTATTAAGTTATGAAAAACGGCTTGACCGATTGGCAAAGCCGTAATAAGCGGGAGTGTATTCTATTATGAAAATATCGACAAAAGGGCGGTATGCCCTTAGAATGCTTGTCGACCTTGCGGAAAACGACAGCGGCGGATATATCGCGCTGAAGGACATTGCGAGGCGGCAGGGAATATCGAAAAAATATTTGGAGCAGATTGTGCCGGTTTTAAACAGGTCTGACATTTTGCTCACAAACCGCGGCTTTCAGGGAGGCTACAGGCTTGCTAAATCGCCCGACAAATACACCGTGGGCGACATTTTGCGTCTCACGGAGGGATCGCTTGCGCCGGTGGCGTGTCTCGATTCGGATCCCGTTTTGTGTGACAAAAGCGAGACGTGCCCGACGCTGCCGGTTTGGAAAGGGCTTGAAAAAGTGATAAACGACTATCTCGATTCAATCACGCTGCAAGATATTTTAGACCGCGAAGCGTCAAACTATGTTATCTAAAACGATTCTCTTATTTTATCGAGCGCGTCAGAGCAAATGTGCTTGCCGTGCTCTTCGAGAAGAGGGACTATGTACGCCGAAAAAACGGGCGCGGCAAATTCCGCAAGGTTCATGTTGCGGTTTTGCGGGAGGGTGAGATAATATTTATCGTTGTAAAAGTAAAGTTCGCCGCCCGAGAGGTCGGGAAAGGATTTCGCGAGCGAAATGACGTCCTCAAAGGAAGCAAAGCAGAGCGCGCGAATTTCCCGCGGGCGTTTCGCCTTTACCTTGGCGCGTTTGCCGGGGCGCTCGGCTGCGCCGGGCTTTTCGCGGTCGAGGCGCGTTATATAAAGTATCAGTTCTCCGTCGCTTCCGGACATGGCTTCAATCATCAGCTGTCCGCTGCCGATGCTGAACCCCGCCTCCGCTTCGGCGCGGTGGATTACATCCCAAAAAACCTCCTGCGCGGCAAACGTGTTTTTTGCCACGGCGTCGGGGGTAAGTCCGTTTTCCAAAAG
>JAJQCX010000144.1 GCA_021202495.1 Clostridia bacterium
ACAAAATTAGCCGTTTGTAAAGTTTTAATTGAGACTAGGTAGTAGGGGCGGGGCTTGCTCCGCCCGCCCGCGCCCGCAGGCGCACATAATCAAATTTTGCTCCGCAAAATTTGTCCCCATATTTCTGCATTCTGCATTATTATTTCTGCATTATCACTCTTCGTCCAAATCCACATACTCAATAACCTTCGACGTATATAACTTCCCGTCCAGATGATCCGTCTCATGGCAAAGGCACCTCGAATATAATTCCTCACCCGTAAATTCAAATTCGTTTCCGTATCTGTTGCACGCTCTCACCGTCGTCTTCACCGGCCGCTCCACCTTGCCCCTCTTTTCCGGCACACTTAAACAGCCCTCAACGTCAATGTATGACCCTTCGGTCGAAATAATCTCCGGGTTCACCAATTCAAGCATACCCCCATCCTCGCCCAAATCAATAACCACAACTCTTTTTAATATTCCCACCTGCGGCGCAGCCAGCCCCACGCCGTCGGCTTCCTTTAACGTGTCCTTCATGTCGTCAATCAACATGTGCAGCCTCGCGTCAAACTTGTCAACCCTTCTGCAAACCTTTGTCAGGCAAGGATCTTCCTGAAATCTTATTTTTCTTATAGCCATAATCACATATTCCTCTCTTATTTCATATTGTATGGATCCGTATCAATCGAAACCGCAATCCCTTTCCCTCTCTTTTTCGCCGAAATTTCGCGAAAAACCTCCGAGAAAGAAGATAAATGACGGCATTTGAACCAAATTCTTTTTCTGTATCTTCCCTGCATTTTTTTAATCGGCGCATCCATCGGGCCGAAAATTTTAATTTCCTCGTCCCTCGTCGCCTGCGAAACCTTGAGCTGCGCCGCGGCTGATAATGCGCATTTTTCCACATCCCGCTCGTCCTCGCCCGATATGACAATGTTCACAATGTGCTCAAACGGCGGATAGCCGAAAACGCGCCTGTATTCGATTTCCTCTTTGAAAAACGTGTCGTAATCCTGTGCCGCCGCCAAGCGCAGCACCCTGTTTTCGGGCGAATACGTCTGTATCACCGCTCTCCCCGCCTTGTCGCCTCGCCCCGCTCTGCCGCACACCTGGGTCATCAGCGCAAACGTTCGCTCCTGCGCTCTGAAATCGTCCGCATAAAGCGACGAATCCGCCGCCAGCGCTCCCACAAGCGTCACATTTGGAAAGTCCAGCCCCTTTGACACCATCTGCGTTCCGAGCAGCACATCTCCGCCCTTATTTTCAAATTCCTCCAATATCCTCTCATGCCCGTTTTTCCCGCCCGTCGTGTCCGTGTCCATCCTCACAATCTTGGCGCTCGGGAAAATCTCCTGTATCTGCCGCTCCGCCTTCTGCGTTCCCGTGCCGAAATCGCGAATCTTGTCGCTCCCGCACTTAGGGCACAGCCGATCCCGCCTCTGCCGGTAGCCGCAAATGTGACAGTTTAACGTGTCGTTTGCCGAGTGATACGTCAGCGACACGCTGCAGTTCGGGCACATATACACAAATCCGCAGCTTCTGCACGACACAAATGTCGAATATCCGCGCCTGTTCAAAAAGAGTATCGTCTGCTCGCCTCTTTTAAGGTTTTCATACATCCCCCGCGCCAGACTGCGGCTTAAAACACTCCTGTTTCCCGCCCGCAATTCTTCGCGCATGTCCGCAATCTCAACCTCCGGCAGCGGATTTTTGTTATACCGCTCCGTCAATTTTATCAGAGTGTATTCACCCTTCACCGCCTTGTAATAGCTCTCCGCCGACGGCGTCGCCGACGCCAACACGAGCGGACAATTTGCCGCCTCGCACCTTTTTTGCGCAACCTCAATCGCGTGGTATTTCGGCGTCGTCTCGGATTTATACGAATATTCGTGCTCTTCATCGATGATTATTATTCCCAAATCTCTGCACGGCGCGAAGACGGCGCTCCTTGCGCCCACCGCAACCCGCGCCTCGCCCAACCGCAGTCGCTTATATTCGTCATACCTTTCGCCCAGGCTCAGCGCGCTGTGCATCACCGCCACCACCGAACCAAACCGCTTGTAAAACCTGTTCGTTATCTGCGGCGTCAGCGAAATTTCGGGCACAAGCACAATCGCCTGCTTGCCTCTTTTCAAAACCTCTTCGACTATCTGCAAATATACCTCGGTCTTTCCGCTCCCCGTCACGCCGTGTATCAAAAACGTGCCCTTCTGCGCGCCCGTCACGGCTTCGATCGCCGCTCTTTGCTCCGCCGTCGGCTCAAACGGCTTCGTTCTCTCGCCTATTTCCCCGTGCGGATTTCTCAGCACGCTTGCCTCTTCATATGCCACAATCCCGTTTATGTTCAGCGCCTCAAGGCTGTTGCGAGAGCATTTGCACTCCTTTATTATGTCGCTCACCGCGTATGCCGCGCCGTCCTGCAAAAATTCAACTATCCTCGCCTGCGCCGGGCTTCTGCGCGAAAGCGAATCTACAACGTCCTTCGGGTCGTCCTGCGCAATATATCTTGCAACCCTCACCGTCTTTTCGCCCACACGGCTGATGTTCTTTTCCGCAATCTCAGCGAGCCCCTTTTTGCAAAGCGCGTTCACCGTC
The DNA here is from genome assembly GCA_021202495.1 of Clostridia bacterium. Lineage (GTDB taxonomy): Bacteria > Bacillota > Clostridia > UMGS1883 > UMGS1883 > JAJQCX01. The sequence goes on from JAJQCX010000144.1 coordinate 2,578, forward strand.
TTTCGCGCGCTTTTGCCCATCTCGGCTCTTATCGCTTCCATCTCCAGCGTTCCGCTGTTCATCAATAGAATAAAGAGCTTTTCCTGCTGCGCGCTCCGCGACAGCTTTTTCAAATCATCCTCCCCCGCACCCGCTTTCAAGCTCACCCACTCTTCCTTCTTGGGCTCGCTTCCCGCCGGCAGCAGCAGCCGCGCCGCTTGGTAAAACGTGCAGTAATAATCGCGCCGCATCTCTGTCACAAGGTCAATGTCCCTTTGCGTCAGGGATGGGAATTTGTCGATAACCGCCTTCAAGTCCTTAACGTCCTCAAAGGAGCACTCGTCGGTGAGATTTGCAATTATTCCCTCGCTCAGCTTGTTTCCCGCGCCGAACGGAACTTTCACTCTCACACCGACAACCGCGTCCCCCGCCATTTTCGGCGGCACGCGATAGCTGAACGCCCGATCCAAACTCAGCACATTGGTATTTATATAAACCTCCGCAAACACGCGCCGCACCCCCTTTTAACAATGTATAATTTAAAATGTACAATTAACAATTATGGTACAAATTTTGC
>JAJQCX010000157.1 GCA_021202495.1 Clostridia bacterium
ATGTCCTCAAACAAAGTGTAAACCATGTCGTAATATACACGAGCCCCGCCCCTACAACTAAGATAGCGAGAAAATCGCATAAAGTGGGCTGATTTTTGGTTGGGTGGTAATCCGCGGCGGGGACGAGTTCCTGCACGCAGAGCAGAGGAAGTGCGTAAGCGTTAATATTGTAACATAAAGTTTCAGATGATATGAGGTACTGCGACGGAAGCGGCTGAACTTTAACGAAGGAGTTGATGAGACGTGAAAAATTATTCTTATATTGGGCTTTTGAGCGCGGTTGTGGCGATAATTATTGCGGTTTTGTTGTGTAAATACGTGTTTAAGACGGACGAGGCTGAAATTGTCGAAGAGGCGGAGACGCGGGAGGCGGCGACGTTTGAGATAGTTGAGGCGGAGTTTATCGCCGCGCCGACGGGGTTGGAGTAATTAGCAATTAGAAATTAGCAATTAGAAATTACGGAAAAAATTTTGCGGGACAAAATTTTAACCCCTCAGTCACGCCTACGGCGTGACAGCTCCCCTTTCAGGAGAGCCAATGCGCCTGCGGGCGCGGCAGGCGGGACGTGCCGGATCCGTACAGAGGGTGAGGCGGCGGGAATTGTAAGGGCAGAGCCGCGAAAGCGGGAAGGCTCAAGCGTCCCGCTTGCGGGGACGGTCAAGCGGGACGCTTGAAATGCGGTCTTGGTTTGAAGCATAGTAAGGACGCAGGCATGGAATTTAAAGTGGGCAGCGTTCTTTGGTGTGCGAGGACGGTCAAGCGGGACGCTTGTGAAAATTTTTTAAGATGGATGCAACTTTTGGGCGGGTTGAGAGGTATTATAAGCGGAGGAGGCGGATGCAGTGCTTGAAACGGAGGATAAGAGAGCTGTATGCGAAAAGTTTTTCGACAGTGTGTACAGACTTGTGCTGTGCCGCGCGAAAAACCGCGACGCGGCGGACGACATCACGCAGGATGTGTTTTACCGTTACATAAAGACGGACAAAAAATTTGAAAGCGAAGAACACGTGAAGGCGTGGCTCATAAGAGTGGCAATCAATTGCACAAACAGCTATTTTACGTCGAGCTGGTACAAAAAAACGGAGCCGCTTGACGAAAACATGGCGTTTGAGACAAAGGAAGAGTCGGATGTGTATTACGCGGTGTGCGAGCTGCCGAAGAAGTACCGCACGGTGATACATTTGTACTATTATGAGGATTTTCCGGTTGCGAAAATTGCGGAGTGTTTGGGATTGAACGAGTCGACGGTGAAGTCTCAGTTAAAGCGCGGGCGCGAAATGCTGCACAAAAAGCTCAAAGGGGATGAGATGGATGTATAAGCGGATATATAAGAAAGCGTGCGAGGAAATTAAGGGCGACAGAGACGCAATTTTGAACAAGGCGTTTGAACGAGCGGCACAGCCCGAAAAACAGCCCGAAAAGAAGAAAAGCCCTATTCTGAAATATTCGTTCGTCGGCACTGCCGCGGCAGCGGTGATTGTCGCGGGGGCGGTGATATTCAATTGGGACGTATTTAAAATGCCGCTCGATGATATTGTGAGCGAGGATTCCGCGGACGCGGTGGTTGAGGAAAGCGCCGAGGTCGGAAGCGAGAGTGAGGATGAAGTTGTGATGCCGGAGGATGAGACGGAAGAGACAGCGCAAAGAGTCGTTGTGACAGAGGAGCCGGCAGCCGAGACGGAAACGGAGGCGAGGACTGCGCCGAAGGTGTGGGAAGCGACAGAAGAAGCGGCGGCGGAAAATATAATAGAAGAAACAGAGGACGCGGAGACTGCGACGGAATTTGTTTTGAGCCGCGGACGCAGCATGACACTTGAGACGACAGATGAGGAAGAAGCTCTTGAAGAGAACGCGGGCGAAAATATGAGCAACAGCCGGACATCGTCGTCGAGCTCGGCGGGAAGCTCCGGCGGGGCGGGCGCGAAAACAGAGGTTGTCATGATTGAAGACGATGAGGATTACGATTATGACGATGATTATGACGACGATTTTTCGGGCGGCACGATGATGCTGACGACGGGTTGGTCGGGTGTTGATTATGACGTTGAGGCGCTGACTTATGAGGAATATATAAATTATCTCGGCTTTGACGTGGCGGGGATTGAATTGCCCGAAGGTATGAGCTTTGACTTAATTGAAGAGAGCGTATACGAAATTTATACCGACGAGGCGGGGGAGATTGCCGACGATGCGGCAATGTTCTCGGCGAGCGGCGGAGAAAAAAGCATAACGATAATGGCAACGAGAATGATTGCGCTCGATGAGGAATTTGAAGCTTATGAAAACGTGGCGGCAAACGTGGCGCGAAACGGGGATTATGCGATATACGCGGTGAAAAACGGGGCGTATATTACGATTGAATTTGACAATGTGGAAAGCGAAGAGATTGACGCGATTGTAGGGCAGATGGCGGAGTAATGCGGATATTACGGCGGATGAGGCGGTGAGAAGGAATGCGGAAGATAATAAAAAGGGTTATAATCGGGGCGCTGCTTTCGATTGTGATAATCGCTTTGGCGGCGGGGCTGAAGGTTGTGGCAAAGGGATATGCGAAATACAAGGCGGCGATCGGCGAAACGCCGCTTTCGGAGGCTGTGGCGGCTGTGCGCGAAAAGGAGACGTTCGCGCCGTATGAGGAAATTCCGCAGGATTTTTTTAACGCCGTCGTTGCGGTGGAGGACAGGCGGTTTTATTCGCACAACGGGTTTGACATTATCGGCGTGGCGCGGGCGTTTGTGACAAACGTGACGAGCGGCGAGGTGAAGGAGGGCGGCAGCACGATAACGCAGCAGCTGGCGAAAAATTTGTATTTTCCATTAGACAGCACGATCGAGCGGAAGGTCGCCGAGGTATTTATGGCGCTTGAGATTGAAAAGAATTATTTCAAAAATGAAATTCTTGAGCTTTACGCGAACGCGATATATTACGGGAGCGGGTATTACACGATAAGAGAGGCGTCGGAGGGGTATTTCGGGAAAGAGCCGATTGAAATGACGTTTGACGAATGTACGCTTTTGGCGGGAATACCCAACGCGCCGTCGGTTTATTCGCTCGACGTGAACCCCGACCTTGCGCGGCAGCGGCAGGAAAAGGTGATTGAATGTATGGTTGAGGCGGGATATGTCGTTG
>JAJQCX010000202.1 GCA_021202495.1 Clostridia bacterium
TTATTTCATTTTGTGTGGTAGAATAGAAGAAAGATTGTTAGGAGTGATTTAAATGGTAAAGCATATTGTCATGTGGAAATATAAGGACACCGTTCAAGATGAGGACAAGCCGGAGCTTGTGGCAAGGCTGAAGACGGCAGCGGAGGCGATGAATGGCGGGAAAATTCCGGGGCTCATAAAGGCGGCGCTTGAGGTGAGCGTGAACCCGAATGAGACGCACGATTTGGCGCTGTACTGCGAATTTGAGGATTTAAAATCGGTTGAGGAATATCAGGATAACCCGATACACGTCGCGTTTAAAAACATTATTGTGCCGAACGTGTGCGGCAGAGCGTGCATAGACTGCGAGGACGCGTAAAAAATGAGGTGCGGGCGAATGAAAAACGTGAAAAAAATAATTTGCTTTATCTTGGCGACGCTGTTTTTGACAGCGTGCGGCAATACGGAGGAAGCTGTGAGTCAAGATGCCGTTTTGTCGGAGACGACGGTGACTATGACGCTCGGCGAAACGATGATGCTTTCGGTTCAAAATTACGAAAGCGGGATAATTTGGGTTTCGAGCAACGCGCAGGTGGCGGCGGTGTCGGATGCGGGCGAAGTCACGGCGGCGGGCATAGGCAGCGCGGCGGTGACGGCAAAGCTTGACGGCGAGGTGAGCTTGTCGTGCCTGGTGAGCGTTGAGGCGGGCGAGTCGAACGTGCAGTCGATAAGCGTGACGAGTTATTATTCATCGTCAAGCGACATAACGATAGATTATCAGAGCGAGGGCACGGCTGTTTTGCGTGCGTCGTGCTTGCCGTCGGCAAACGGGGAAAAGCTCATTTGGGCGTCGTCGAATGAAAACGTCGCGACGGTTGACCAAAACGGCAACGTGACGGCGCACGCGAACGGCGTGACCGAGATTACCGTAACGGCGATGAACGCCGTGAGCGGAAGCTGCACGATAAGAGTGAAAAACGCTCCGTCAAATGCGGCGGAGGCAAGCGTCGAAACGGGCGAGAGCGAAACGGGGGAGAGCGCTTCATACGAGGAATATGTTGAAGAAGAGACCGAGGATAATTCGCTCACGCTCCCGCAGTCGTCGCCCTCGGCGCAGTCGAGCATTGTGATAAGCAGCACCGAGCTTTACTTGGATGTTGCGGAGGATTATCAGCTTTCGGTTGAGGTGTCGAACGCTCCGGATGGTACATATGTGACATGGGAATCGTCGCGCGAGGCGGTGGCGATTGTGAGATACGGCAGAGTTGTCGCGGTGGGCGAAGGAATTGCGCTGATAAATGCCTACACGACGGACGGCGCGGCGGCGAGCTGCTACGTTGCGGTCGGAAAGGACGCAAAGAAAGAGCTGCGGAGTATGTTGGGGCAGAGGTGAGCTTATTGGAGCTTTTGACAAATGTCAACAAAAACGAGGTTTTAAAATATTTGGGCTATCGCGGCGGCGAAAAGGACGGCAATGTGATGGCGAAAATAGACGAGATGGCAAAGCTCGTCATTGACGCCGCGCGTCCGCAGGCTTGCCACATGGTGCTTAAAATTATTTCGCACGAGCCGCTTGAAACAGAGCGGCTCGGCGGCGTTTTCACGGGAGAGGACATAAAAAGGCACCTAAAGGAGTGCAGCGAGTGCGTTTTGATGGCGGCGACGCTCGGAAGCGAAACGGAAAAGCTGTTGCGGCGTTTGTCCGTGACGGACATGGCGGACGCGGTTATTTTTGACGCGTGCGCGTCGAGCGCGATTGAAAACGTGTGCGACAATTACACAAGAGAAATTGAGGAAGAATACCGCAAAAAAAATATGTTTTTGACGGAGCGGTTCAGCCCGGGGTACGGGGATTTACCGCTTGAAACGCAGAGATTTGTGACAGACGCATTGCAGACGGAAAAGCGGATTGGCTTGTGTCTCAACCGCTCGATGATGATGCAGCCGTCAAAATCGGTGACGGCGATAATCGGCGCGTCGGATGTGCCGCAGGCAAAGCGGAAAACGCCGTGCGAATCGTGCGTGAAATTTGAGGATTGCGAATTTAGAAAGAGGGGCGTTGTGTGTTATGAATAAGCTCTTTGAAGAGTGGAAGGATAAAGAATACGTATTTTTTGACGGGGCAATGGGAACGATGCTGCAGCGCTCGGGGTTGAAGCTCGGCGAAAAGCCGGAGATGCTGGCGTTTTCAAACCCCGATGTCATTTATGAAATACATAAAATGTACTTGGAAGCGGGAGCCGACATCGTTTCCGCAAACACGTTCGGGGCAAACAGGCTCAAAATGGCGGGAGCGGGGAAAAGCCTTGATGAAATAATCGCGGCAAACGTGGCTTTGGTAAAAAGGGCGGCGGATGAATACGGCGCAAAGGCGGCACTTGACGTGGGGTCGCTGGGAGAAATGCTCGAGCCCAACGGTTCGCTGACGTTTGAAGAAGCGTACGATATGTATAAAGAAGTCGCAGAAGCCGGCGAAAAAGCGGGCTGCGACTTGATATTGATTGAAACTATGACGGATTTGTACGAGGCGAAGGCGGCGCTCTTGGCGGCAAAGGAAAACACGAATCTCCCCGTTTTTGTGACAATGACGTTTGAGCAAAACGGACGCACGTTTTCGGGCTGCACGCCGTCGGCAATGGCGATAACGCTGTCGGCGCTGGGCGCGGACGCGGTGGGGATAAACTGCTCGCTCGGCCCCGAAGAGATACTGCCGATGGCAAAAGAGGCGGCAAGGCATGCGAGCGTGCCGCTCATTGTGCAGCCAAACGCCGGGCTGCCGGATCCCGAGACGGGCGAATACCACGTTTCGGCAATTGAATTTGCCGAAAGCATGAGAGGCTTTGCGAAGATAGGCGCAAGGTTTGTCGGCGGGTGCTGCGGCACGACGCCGGAATACATAAGAGAGATAAGAAAGGTCTTTGCAAATCTTCCGCGCGGGTGCGCCGAGAAAGACGGTGAAAGCGTCGTCTGCACGCCGTCGAAGGTTGTCAAAATCGACCGCGTGCGCGTGATAGGCGAGAGGATAAACCCGACGGGCAAAAAGGTATTGCGCGAGGCGTTAAAGACGGGTGATATGGATTATATTTTGCAGACGGCCGTCGCCGAAACCGAGGGCGGAGCGGACATACTCGACATTAACGTCGGCGTGCCGGGCATTGACGAAAAGGAGACGATGGAAAGAGTAGTCAAGGCGGTGCAGAGTGTGACGGATTTGCCGCTGCAGATTGATTCATCTTCGCCCGAAGCGCTTGAGGCGGGACTGAGAGTATGTAACGGAAAGGCGATTGTCAATTCAGTAAACGGCGAGGACAAGGTATTAAACAGGGTGCTGCCGATTGTGAAAAAATACGGCGCGGCTGTTGTGGGGCTGACGCTCGATGAAAACGGGATCCCCAAAACGTGGCAGGAGCGGGCGAAAATTGCGGACAAGATATTAAACGCGGCGTTATCCTACGGCATAAAAAAGGAGGACGTTTTTATCGACGCGCTGACGCTGACCGTTTCGGCGGAGCAGGACGCGGTTTACGAAACGCTGAAAACCGTGAAATACGCAAAAGATATATTGGGGCTTAAAACCGTTTTGGGCGTGTCAAACATTTCCTTCGGACTGCCCGAGAGGGGCGCGATAAACAGGGCATTTTTAACTCTTGCGATGGAATACGGGCTCGATTTGCCGATAATTAACCCAAACGACCGCGCGATGATGGGGGCGGTTTATGCGTTCGGGGCGCTGTCGGGAAAGGACAAAAACTGCGATTTTTACACGGAAAAAATGGCGAACGCGCCGAAGGTTGAGGAAAAAAGCGGCTCCGATGTGACGATAGAATATGCGATATTGAAGGGCTTAAAGAGCGAAACGGCGCAAATTTGCGAAAAGCTGCTCGAAACCGAGGACGAGCTTGACATAATAAACAAGCGCCTCATCCCCGCGCTCGATGAGGCGGGCGAAAAATACGAAAAAGGCGTGTTTTTCCTGCCGCAGCTTTTGAACGCGGCGAACGCGTCAAAGGCGGCGTTTGAGGTTATCAAGAAATCGATCGAGGCGAAGGGCACGGGCGGCGTGAAAAAGGGCAAGATAATCATGGCGACGGTCAAGGGCGACATTCACGACATCGGAAAAAACATCGTGAAGGTGATACTTGAAAATTACGGCTACGACGTGATTGACTTAGGTCGCGACGTGAAGCCCGAGGTGGTTGTGGAATGTGCGATAAAAGAGGATGTGAAGCTCGTGGGGCTGTCGGCGCTGATGACGACTACGCTCAAGAGCATGGAAGAAACGATTGCGCTGATAAGAAAGAGCGGGCACGAGTGCAAAATAATGTGCGGCGGCGCAGTTTTGACGGAGAGCTACGCGATGGAAATAGGCGCAGATTTTTACGCGAAGGACGCGAAGGCTTCGGCCGATATTGCAAAAAAGGTGCTTGGATGATGGAGATAAGAGAATATTTAAAGGAAAAGAATTTGCTCTTTGACGGCTCGATGGGAACGTATTTTGCGGAAAAGACGCACAGGGACGCAAAAGAGTGCGAGCTGTCGTGTTTGACTGAGCCCGAAATAACGGAGCAAATTCACAAAGAATACATAAAGAGCGGCGCAAAGGCGATAAAGACGAATACGTTTTCGACTTCTTACGCGGGGAAGGAAAGAGCAGCGGAGCTGCTGCGCGCGGCGGCAAAGGCGGCAAAGAGAGCCGCGGAGGGCGAGGATGTTTATATCTTTGCCGACATGGGGCCTGTGGAGGATAAGGAAAAGCCTTTTGCGGAATATAAAGAAAAGATTGATATATTTTGTGACGAGGGGATAACGAACTTCCTTTTTGAAACGCTTTCGGGAAACGAGGGAGTTTCGGAGGCGGCGGAATACATAAAAGGGAAGAATCCCGAGAGCTTTATTATTTTGTCTTTCGCGGTGAACCCCGCGGGGTACACATCGACGGGAAGATATTACAAGTCGCTCATCGCGGAGGCGGAATCATCTCAATTTATCGACGCTGCGGGGCTTAACTGTATGAGCGGCCCTTCGCATTTGATAAAGCTTGCGAAAAAGCTTGAAATAAAAAAGCCGCTTTCGCTGATGCCGAACGCGGGCTATCCGACAGTTTTGGGGAGCCGCGCCGTTTACGGCAAAAATGCGGCGTATTTTGCGGAATGTATGCTTGACGCGGCGGAGAGCGGCATTGCGATAATGGGCGGCTGCTGCGGCACGACGCCGGAATATATCGAGCAGTGCGGCAAGATCGGGCTTGAAGTGAAAAGACAAGCGGCGCACGAGGTTATTTCCGAGGAAAAAAGAGCGGGCGCGAGGGTTGAAAATCGTTTTTTGGAAAAGCTCATGCGCGGGGAAAGGGTTATCGCGGCGGAGCTTGACCCGCCCGAGGGAACGGACATTGAATTTTTCGTGTCCGGTGCGGCGGAGCTGCACAACGCGGGAGCGGACTTGATAACGATTGCCGACTGTCCGGTGGCGCGTCCGAGGATGGACAGCGCACTTTTGTCGTGCAAGCTCAAGCGTGAAATGGACATCGACACACTCCCGCACATGGCGTGCAGAGACAGAAATTTGAACGCGATGAAAGCTCTTCTTTTGGGGCTCAACGCCGAGGGTGTGGGAAACGTGTTGGCGATAACGGGCGACCCCGTGCCGAGCGACAAGCGCGACGAGGTGAAGAGCGTTTTTAACTTCAATTCGCGCATGCTGATAAAATTTATTGCGACGTTAAACGAGACGGAATTTGCCTATCCGATGAACATCTGCGCGGCGCTCAACATAAACGCGGTGAATTTTAATGTGCAGATAAAATTGGCGGAGGAAAAAATAACAAACGGGGCGTCGGTTTTTCTGACGCAGCCTTTGATGACCGAAGAAGCGCTGCAAAATTTGAAGCGGGCACACGAAGAACTCAATGCTAAAATTTTGTGCGGAATTATGCCTATTGTGAGCTACAGAAACGCGGTCTATATGAATAACGAAATTGCGGGAATAACGGTTGACGAAAGAATAATCGAGAGCTTTCGCGGAAAAGAGAGAAGCGAGGCGGAAAAGCTCGGCTTTGAAATTGCGCTCAAAGCGGTTGAAGCGGCAAAGGATTTTTGCGACGGCTATTATTTTATAACGCCGTTTAAAAGAGTGAGCCTGATAAGAAGGCTGATTGAGGAGACGGTGAAAAGATTTTAGGAGAGATTGCTATGAAAAGATATTTGGCGGCGGTTCTCGCGGCGGCGATGCTTTTCGGTGCGTATCCGGCGTTTGCGCAGGACACGCTTGCGGTTTGGTTTGAGGGCGAAGAGCTTGACGGCGCGAAGAGCTTTGTGCATGCCGATGAAGCGTATTTGCCGATAAGGGCGATATGCGAAAGCATGGGCTTTGAGGTTGATTGGGATAACGAGATAAGAGGCGTTATTGTGGGAGAAAAGCCGGAGACGGCGGTTTTAGCGGATGATGTGTCGCTTTATATCGACAGCAAAAATATTGACGCGGAGATAGTCATTGTAAATTCGCTTTCGTATATGCCGGCAGATGATATGCGCGAGGCGTTTGAAGTTGAGATTGAGCGAAATGACGCCGAGGGGGTAATTTATGTGACGCTTGCGAAGAGCGCCGCGCTTGACGGAAGATATTATTGGCTCAAGGACGAAGCGACGGGGCAGTATTTGACGGCGGATTATTCCGATTTTGAAAACGGAGTGAAGATTGCGCTTGAGGACAAAAGCTCTTCCGAAAGTCAGCTTTGGGGGTTTAATTCGCCGGGCGATGGTTCATACACCGTTTTTGTTAAAGGAACACGGCAGTATATTACAAGCGATGCGGCGCTCGGAAGAGACGCGGAAAAGCTCTCGCTTTCGGAAAACGAGGACGGCTCTGTTAAGATTATTTCCGGAACGGGGCTGATGCTTACGATTAACGACGGCTTTGCGGCGTGGGAAGAGCTTGATGAGGTGCAGCAGTCGTTCACGCTTGAATACGCGGGCGCAATCTCAAAGGGAAACGACACGTTTGGGACGACGTTCGGCGCGCACGACCCCGCGATATTTAAAGACCCCGAGACCGGCATTTATTATGCCTACAATACCGACGCGTACAACGGGCAGTATGAAACGGAGGACGGGGAAACTGCGGTTGACGACTATCCGATGGACACGTTTCGCTCGGAGGATTTGATAAATTGGGAGAGGATTGACAACAATTTCAGGATTCCGCAGTCGGCAATAGATTTTTGCGAGGAAATTTTTGCGCCGATGGGCTCGGCAATGAACGTCGGAATTTGGGCGCCGGACATTTTCTACGCCGAGGAGGACACAGAGCACCCCTATTGGCTCTATTATTCGCTCTCCACGAACGGAACGGATTTTGACTACATCCGCTCTCTTGTGGGATTGGTGAAGGGCGAAACGCCAACGGGACCGTGGGTTGACTGCGGCGTGGTTATTTCCTCCGACGAAACGGGCAGCCTCACCAACGCGATTGACCAAAACATATATGAGGACACCGACGGAACACGCTTTTTCATCTGGGGCAGCTTTCAGAAGGGAATTTTTCAGGTTAAGCTGACGGAGGACGGGCACGCCGAAGGGGTTGACTACACGTCAAACGAAACGATACACGCATCTTCCATGGGGCTTGGCGACGGACTTTACGCGACGCCGAACGGCGTACACGGTCCCGAGGGCGCTTATATGATAAACGGCGAGGATTACCGCTATATGTTTGTCTCCTACGGCTGGCTCGGCACGAATTACAATGTGCGCGTGGCGCGAAATTCGATTGAAAACGCGTGGGAAGAGGAAACGGCGGAAGAGAGCAACATAAAGCTTACGGATCACAACGAAAGAGCAGTCGGAACATCGTTTGACGGGCAGGAGGATAATTCCGAATTTTGGGGCTACAAGCTGACGGGCTCGTATCAGCTCGGCGACGGAGTGGCATACTGCGGCAGCGGGCATTGCAGCGTGCTTTGCGACGATGACGGGAGTTGGTATCTTGTTGAGCATTGCAGAGAGACGCCCGACGGCATGGCAAAGCTTTCGGTGAGAAAAATGCTGTGGACTCAGGACGGCTGGCCCGTTGTTTCGCCGATAAGCTATTACGGCGAAAAGGAACATGAGATTGAAAAAGAAAAGCTTGTCGGCACATGGGCTTTGGCGTCGGTCGGCGTGACGATTAAGGAGGACGGCGTGAGTGACATTAACAACTGGGACACGTCGAAAAAATGCGATTTGACGGTGTATTCCTCGGAAATCACGCTTTGTGAGGACGGGACGCTCGCGGACGGGCTCGGGCGTTGGGAGTTTGACGAAAACTACACCGTGACGCTTTATTTTGAAGCCGACGGAAACGAGGAAAAGTACGAATTTTACAAGGCGGGCGACGTTATGACAATGTATGTCTTAGAAGGCTTTGACCGCGACACACAGTCGGATGCGATTGTGATGACGGGCGTTGACCAAAACCATATAACGCAATTTGGGAGAAAAAATAGTTCAGCCGCTTCGCGGCTGAACACGGGGACAACGTAGTCACGTTTTCCCCGTAAACCTCTTTCACATCGGGCGCTTTCGCTTACGCCCGCGCTATGCGCGGGCTACCCCGATAGAGGAGTCAAAAGCCAAAGAAGCTTTGGCTTTTGACGATTTTACGCAGGGGAAGTTCCTCCCCTGCATTCCTCCGCCGAGACAACGCGGAGCGTTTTCTCGGCGCTCTTTTCTGTGCGTGACATTATTGTGATGCTTAATTTGTTACGTTCGCAAGAAAATTTGCGCAAAATAAAATTTTAAAGCCTTGACATCTTTGGTGTTTTGTATTATGATATATTGTACAGAATTGTGCCGAGAGGCGAAAACCTTTTTGTGAAAAATCTACGAATTTTACGGAGGGAGAGACATGAATAAGTTTGTTAAAATCGTTGTGGCGTGCGTGTTGGGCGCGGGCGTTGCGACGGGAATTTTCACCGGCTGCGCAAACCGTGAGGAAAAAACCGCGACTGACGTGACGACGATATATATCGGCACGCACGCGCAGAGCGAGGACGACCCCAACTGGGTGAACAGCGTGACCGGTGAGGCGAGCATGTCGGCGGACAGAATGCGCACGGCACAGGCGGCGCTCGCGACCGTAAAGGAAGAGTTGGGCGTTGATATTGAGTGGAAGTCGTGGCCTAACAGCGTTACGCAGGACATTTTGCAGACGGTTCTGGCGGGCGATCCCTATTGCCACATTGCGATACTTTCCAACGGTTTCCAGGGAAGAGTTATGCCGCAGAACGTTTTGCAGCCGCTCGATAATTACATGGACATTTTTGACGAGCCCGATGCGGAATGGATAAAGACGAGAAAGACCTTCGGCAGCTATTATCTTTTAAACCGCGATTTGCTCTACATAACAGACTGGCCTATCTGTTTTAACATCGACATGATTGAGGCCGTTCCCTCGCTGCACAGGACAAACGCCGAAACCGGCGAGGACGAGGTTATCTATCCCTCTACGCTCTTAAAAGAGGGCAATTGGACATGGGATAATTTCAGAGATTATCTTGAAAAAATTCAGACGTATTACCGCGGCAAAAAGAGCCCGACGGGCAACGACATTGTGCCGTTTAACACGAGCTACAGCTATACGATTCTTCAGGCGCTTCACTCAAACGGCGCCTGCATGTACGACGGCGAAAACATGGAATTTGACACGCCCGAGGCGATAGAGGCGGCGGAATATTTGGCTGACCTTATGGACAAGGGGCTTGTGAGCTGCTCTTCGGCAAGCTACGGAAAATCCGCTAACAACGGCTATCTTAATGCCGTAAACGCGTTTATGAACGGCGAAACGGTTTTCACAAACCTTGCGAGATGGAGAATGGGCACGGCGTCGACGAGCCTTGCGGAGCGCGACGAATCGATGGGAATTATCTTCTTCCCGAGACCCGACGACATTCCGGATGCGGAATACGGCACGACGGATTATGAGATTGCAATCTCCTGCGCGGACAGCGTGGGGCTTGTGAGAGGCTTTGACGAGGCTGAAAGCAGACTTGCTCTTGAGGCATATAAGCTGTATAAGGTTGAATTCTATAAGAATTTGGGCAGAGTTGATTCGATAGAGGAATACAAGGAAACGATGGCGGCGAGCGAAGCGCTGCAGTTCGGTATCGATATTTTCCACTCCGAAATAGGCGACGACAACCTTGAAATATTTAAGTTCCTGGGAAGCCTTGAGGAAAACGAGTTCGGCGAGGCGATGAACCTTCTTTGGTCGTATACGGTAAATATTTTCGGCGAATCGGTTTACGGAGTTAACGGCTCGGCGAAGTATGCGATAGCTGTGCAATCGGAAAAAGCGTCGATTGAAAACAGTTTGAACACGATAGGCACGGCGCTGAAGAAGACGGAGGCGACTGACGACGTTACGCCGACAATTTCACAGGTCGAAAGCGGGCCGATTGTGTTCTCTCAAGGAACGCATCCGCTTGACATCGATTGGACGGAGATTTTCGCCGCGAGCGACAACGTTGACGGAACGTATGAAATGAACCAGGTGGGCGACGTTATTTACATCCGCTCCGCACCCGACGAGGACGACCCGGACGCGGAGGAGGATTACTTTAAGCCCAACAGAGTTAAGATTGACTGCCGCGCGACGGACTTTAACACAGTGGGAACGTATGAAGACGGCGTGACGGTTGAAGTGACGGACAATTACGGCAACACGGCGTCGAAGAGCTACACTATCTATATTTATGACGCGGACAACACCGTGCCGCCGACGCTCATTTTGAAGGATGAGTATGACGACATGAAGATGGACGATTGTCAGGATACATCGACTATCAACTGGGCGAGCTACTTTGTTGAAACGGCTGAGGACGCGAACGGAATTGACCTTTCGGAATATGTGAGTGCGGATGTGCGTGAGTTTGACGTTACGCGCGTGGGAACATATAACGTTACGATTTACGTTGAGGACTTTGCGGGCAACCGAAGCGAACAAACGATACCGATTACGATTGTGAAATAACAGATAAAATTAAAAAAGACGACCGCAGATGTAATCATTTGCGGTCGTTTTGTGAAGTGAGAGAGTAATATGGACGACAGATTTGTAAGAACACGGATGCTTTTGGGCGATAGGGCGATGGAGCGATTAAAAAACGCAAGGGTAGCCGTTTTCGGCGTGGGCGGCGTGGGCGGCTATGCGGTTGAGGCGTTGGTGCGAAGCGGCGTGGGCGAGCTTGACATTTTCGATAACGATACCGTGAGCGTTTCAAATTTAAACAGGCAGATAATTGCGACAGATGAAACGGTGGGGCAATTTAAGGTCGACGTAATGCTCAAGAGAGCAAAGTTAATAAACCCCGGTGTGAAAATAAACGCGCACAAATGTTTTTTTATGCCCGAAAACGCGGGAGAATTTGATTTTAGTGAGTATTCCTACGTGATAGATGCGGTTGACACGGTGACGGCAAAAATTGAGATAATTATGCGCGCAAAGGCGGCGGGAATAGGCGTTATAAGCTGCATGGGCGCGGGAAACAAGCGCGACGCGTCACGCTTTGAGGTTGCGGACATTTTTGAAACGAGCGTTTGCCCGCTTGCGCGGACGATGCGCTATGAGTTAAAAAAGCGCGGCGTTCGCGATTTAAAGGTTGTCTATTCAAAGGAAAAGCCAATAACCCCAAAGGGAACAGCCGAAGCCGTGCCGGGAAGGCGCACCACTCCCGCGAGCTGCGCTTTTGTGCCCGCCGTCGCGGGGCTCATTGCGGCGGGGGAGGTCGTGAACGATATTGCGGGATGGGAGGAAATTTTGTAAAACCGGTTGACAAATGCGCCGAAGTTGGCGCATAATAAAAGTGTCTGTTTATGCCAAAGATGAATTTTATAAGAGAATGGGGAGAGCATGATGAAAAAATTAATAATTGTATGTGAGAAAAAATGCAGGGTTTTCGGAGATTATCTTGCGCAGCTTATCAGCTTGGAGGATGATACGGAGGATTCTGTGGTAGGCGTTAAGGATGGGGAGGTTGCGGCGCAGGTGTGGCTTGAAAAGGATTACAATGCCAATTCCGCACAGCTTTCGTCAAATCAATACATTCTTTTTATAGGACATGACAAGCTTATTAAAGAGAAGAGCAGTCATATGAATGTTGTTTTTGCAAAGTATGGCATTGCTTACGGTTGGCTCGGAAAACAAGCGGTTTTGTTGGTCGATAAAGTTGTGTCGGCAAAGGAGTATGACGATTTTATCAGCTTTGCAATGACATATCGAAACGATTTGGAAAAGTTGGTTGAAGAAAAGAAGGAAAAATCGAAAATCGAGCAGCGAATTGAGGCGGCGGCAAAGGCGACGGATATTAAGGCTTTGGCGGCTGTGGGCGGAAGCCTTGCAAAGGCTCAGTCGGTCGGAGGAGATATTGTAAAGAAATTCACACTGAACAAACAGATTGAACAGCAGCAATACAGCTGTGCCGTGATGAAGTTTTATCTTGATTCTCTCAGCGAGTTTTTGGGCTTGTAAGAGGAGGATGAGTTAAGTGGTCGGATTTGAGGAGGGCTACAGGTTTTTTGTTGAAAATTCTTCCACCGTTGTCGGAGCAGAAATGTCGAATTCATATGTGAGTACGGTTAATGAAGAAATCGAAAAGCTTGCGAACAAATTGAATGAATTAAATGGAAAGGGAACAAGTGTCGATCAATTAAAAGGGAACGTTGCGGAGATTTGGCACGCGGGAACATTTAATATTAAGGCGGCGGTTAAAGGCTCTGAGCATAGGGCATGGGCTTTAGAAAGCAATGAATTTGCATCGGTGGATATTGATACAAATTTCGGTGATAAATACGGACTTAAATATTACGCCACAGGAGAGAAGAGCGCGAAAGCACAATCGATAACTGTGCGTCAACGTCTTAATGAGTATCAAGCCAAAGGCGGTAAGGATAGCATTGATAAGTTTCTGAAGGATCGAGGCTATAAGGATGAGTCGGTTTTAAACGATCCGATTTATTCGGGGCAAATGAGATTGGTTCCGCGTGACCAATTGGAGGAATCGGCAAACTGGCTCAAGCGGCAGATTGCTAAAGAATCGGCGCGCCGTCCCGATTTGGTGGATGGTTATCAAGATACACTCGATTTTCTGACCGACAGATTGAAGGATAACGAGGGCGTGGAATCGATTCCGTTATCAGAAAAGGAGTCCGGAGCGCTTGCCGCGCTTGCAAAGCGTGGAGATATCACGGCGGAGGATCTTAATCTTGGTCCAAGAGATATTATCGGCATGGAGGACGTTATGCGGCAGGCTGTTAAAGCGGGAATGAGCGCCGCCATGCTCTCTGTTATCCTAAAGGCCGCGCCGGAAATATACAAAGCTGTTTCATATCTTATTGTGAACGGAGAAATTGACGCGGAGCAGTTTAAAGAGGTGGGATTTGCGGCAATGTCGGGAGGCGCGGAGGGCTTTGTACGCGGCACAATATCCTCTGCGATTACAACTTTTTGTAAGACCGGAAAGCTCGGCGAGGCACTTATTGCCGTTGACCCTATGGTAATCGGTACGGCAACCGTTTTAACTATGAACGTAATCAAAAACGCGTATTGTGTCGCGGTCGGAAAAAAGACAAGGCGGCAGCTCACGGAAGAGCTTATCAGAGAAATGTATGTTTCAACTTGCTCACTTATAGGAGGCGGCATATCGCAGGCATTTATTGAAATCCCCGTTTTTGGCTATTTGATTGGCAGCTTTGTGGGCTCAATCGTTGGCTCATTCACTTATAATGTGGGACAGAAAGCCGTGGTTTCGTTTTGTGTTGATTCGGGATTTACAATGTTCGGACTTGTTGAGCAGGATTATACCTTGCCGAAAGAAGTTTTGAATGAAATGGGGCTTGAAACATTTGATTATGAAACATTTGAAGCCGAAAGTTTTAAACCTGAGACATTTGAATTTGAAACCTTTGAAGCCGATACATTTAAACCTGAAACGTTGGGAATCACTTTTCTCCGCAGAGGTGTTATCGGTGTGTCGAGAGTGGGATATACGATGTAAGAGTGTTATAGTAGGAGAAATAAAGGAGCAGCCCAATGAAGCGGGGCTGCTCCTTGTTTGGCGGAAAAATTAAAGTCATTGCGAGCGGTACATAAAAAAACTGATTTGCGTGGCAAATCAGTCGGAGAGGTATTTTTTTAATTGAGGGAGAAGATTTTTTGCGTCGTTATAGCCCATGTAGTAGTGTGCGCCGAGCTTTTCCATGTCGGGCTCGAGGCGTTTTACGGATTCTGTCTTGGAGGGGCTGATGACAAAAATTCTGCCCTTTTGATTGAGGTTTTCTATTTCGTCACATTCGCGGTTATAGGTGGCGTGCATATGGGCGTAGGAGTCGGCAAAGGAAGGATAATTCCGGTAGACCTTGTAGGGAAGGTGGCTTTCCTCGGTTGACTCATAGCGGAAGGATTTGTGCCGTGTTTTGATGACTATGATTTTTTCATAGCCCTGTTCCAATGCCCACTCATAGGGAATTTTGACGCTGCACGCGCCGTCCAAAAAGAGCTTGCCGTCAAGCTTTACCATTTTTGATATGTAGGGTATGGAGGCGGAGGCTTGGATTGCCGTGAAAATGTTCGAGCAATTGGACTGCTCCAAATATTCCGTTTTGCCGGTTTCGCAGTTTGTGGCGACCGCTACAAAGCGGCGGGAGGGGTCGCGCAGGCGTTTTTCGTTAAGAGGGTCGTTCGGGACATTGTAAAACACGAAGTCAAAGCCGATTAAACCGCGGTTTTTGACGAAATTCCGCGCGCCGACATAGCGTTTGTCGTGGCGGTAGCGCAGATTTATCCTGCCGGAGCGACCGATTTGACCTGTGACATAGTTGAGCGAGCTCATTGCGCCCGCAGAAACTCCGACGGCGCACTGCATATTTATGTCGTTTTCCATGAGTGCGTCCATGACGCCCTGGGCGTAAACGCCGCGAAATGCGCCGCCCTCGGAAACAAGGCAGCCGCAAGTTACTTTGTCCGAAGCATCGCCGCAGGGGAGAGAGTCAATACCGGAATAGATTTTGTTTTTCATTTAAAATTTCATCTCTTATTTGAATAGGTTTATTTAAATAGGTTTTGCTCGGGATTATAGGTGTAGCCTATGGCGGCGAGCTTTTTTATTATTTCGTTTTTGTCCTCGTCAAGGTCGTCGCAGAGCGCGTCAAGCGAGGGGTAAAAATCGCGCAGGCGTGTGTTTATGACGCTTAAGAGAATTGCGCTGTCCTGTGGAAGCATATGTTTTCACACCTCGATTTCATCCAATTCTTTTTGCCAGAGGGCAAAGGAGGCGTCGCTGGGCATACGCCAGTCGCCGCGCGGAGAGATGGCGACGGAGCCGACCTTGGGACCGTCGGGGATGCACGAGCGTTTAAACTGTGAGGCGAAAAAGCGGCGCGTAAACGCGGAAAGCCATTTCTTAATCGTTGCACTGTCGTAGGACGGAAATGCGCGGCACGCCAAACGAAAGAGCTTTTTCGGCGTGAAGCCGAAGCGCAGCATGTAATAGAGGAAAAAGTCGTGCAGCTCATAGGGACCGATGATGTCCTCCGTCGCCTGAGAAATTTCGCCGTCCTTGGGCGGGAGAAGCTCGGGGGAGACGGGGGTTTGAAGAATGTCGGAGAGGCACGCCGCAAGAGAAGCGTCCGAAACGGAGGCGTAATATGCCACAAGGTGGCGGACAAGAGTTTTTGGAACGGAGGCGTTGACGGCGTACATTGACATGTGGTCGCCGTTATACGTCGCCCAGCCCATGGCAAATTCCGAAAGGTCGCCGGTGCCTATGACAAGACCGTTGTTTTTATTGGCAACGTCCATGAGAACCTGCGTGCGTTCGCGCGCCTGGCAGTTTTCATATGTGACATCGTGGACGCGCTCGTCCTGTCCGATGTCGAAAAAGTGGAGCTTGACGGCGTTTTCGATGTTGATTTCTTCAAACGTTACGCCGAGAGCCTGCGCTAAGATTTGCGCGTTATTGTGCGTTCGCGCGGTTGTGCCGAAGCACGGCATTGTGACGGCGATAATTCCCTTGCGGGGGAGGTTTGCCAAATCGAACGCTTTTATCGTGACAAGAAGGGCGAGAGTGGAATCGAGCCCACCGGAAAGACCTATGACGGCGCATTTTGACCGGGTGTGAAGAAGGCGTTTTTTGAGCCCGCAGGCTTGAATTGTCAAGATTTCTTCGCAGCGTTCGGCTAAATGCGCGGGGTCTGCGGGAACAAAGGGATGCGGGTAAAATGTGCGGGTAAGCTGTGTTTCTTCTATTTTATCGAAAGCGAAGGGAACGCGGGTGTAGCCGGTCGTAATTGTGTCAAACGTTGTATGGCGGCGGCGTTCCTCGGAGAGGCGTTCAACGTCGATTTCGGCATAGCATGTGTCGGTTGTGAAACGCTTTGTTTGGGAGAGAAGCGTGCCGTTTTCGCAAATCATGTTGTGCCCGGCGAAAACCATGTCGGTTGTTGATTCGCCATCTCCCGCCGAAGCATAGGCATAGGCGGCGATGAGGCGCGCGGACTGGTTGCGCACAAGCTCGGTTCGGTATTCGCTTTTGCCGACAAGCTCGTCGCCGGCGGAGAGATTGACGATGAGTGTTGCACCCGCAAGCGCGTGATATGTCGAGGGCGGGAGCGGAGCCCACAAATCCTCACAGAGCTCCGCAGCAACCATGAGGTTGGGCATGTTTTCGCACTCAAACAAAATGCGGCAGCCGAACGGCACCGTAAAGCCGCAGAGCGTTATTTCGCACATTTCGTCGGGTGCGGGCGCAAAGTGACGCAGCTCGTAATATTCGGAATAATTGGGCAAATATTTTTTCGGAACGACGCCTATAATTTTGCCGCCCTTTAAAGCGATGGCGCAGTTATAGAGCGAATTTTTGTATTCGATGGGCGCGCCGACAAAGATGAGCGCGTCGGTCGCTGCGGTTTGCTGCAAGATAAAGCGGAGCGCGTTCTTTACGCCGTTAAGCAATGTGCGCTGTAAAAAAAGGTCGTTTGAGGTGTAGCCCGTGAGACAAAGTTCGGGAAAAACGATTACTTTGGCGCCGTTTGATGCGGCTTCGAGCGCACGGGAGGCGACGTTTTGAGCGTTTAAGGCGCAGTTTGCAACCTCAATGGGGGTTGTGACCGCGGCAATTTTGATAAATCCGTCCTTCATGGCAATTCATCCTTTATTTTCTGAGTGATTTTAAAAGTGATATTTCCTCGGCGTAGCCTTGAATGTCGTTCGGCGTTTCGAGGAAAAACGGGAGGTTGCGCAGCGCGGGGTGATTGATAACCCTTGCGAGAGCCTCGACGCCAAGCGACCCCTCGCCTATTTTTTCGTGCCTGTCCTTGTGGGAGGCAAAGGGATTTTTTGAATCGTTAAGGTGCACGGCTTTGAGGCGCGAAAGTCCGATGACTCGGTCAAATTCCTCCAAAACGCCGTCGAGGTTCTGCACAACGTCATAGCCCGCGTCGTAAACGTGGCAGGTATCGAAGCAGACGCCCAACTTTTCGCTGAGCTCGACAGCATCTATAATGCGCCTTATTTCCTCAAAACGGCTGCCGACCTCGCTGCCCTTGCCCGCCATTGTTTCAAGTAAGACTGTTGTTGTCATTTCGGGGTAGAGAACGGAGTTTAAAAGCTGCGATATTTGATCTACCGCGACATCGATTCCCTGTCCGACATGAGAGCCGGGGTGAAAATTATACATTGAATAGGGAGTTTTTTCGAGGCGTTTTATGTCATCCTCCATGGTTATGAGGGCAAAATTCCGTATTTTTTCATCGGCGGAGCAGGCGTTCAGCGTGTAGGGCGCGTGTGCCAAAATTGTGCCGAAATTGTTTTTTGATTTTTCAAGAAAAAGCGAAACGTCGTTTTCGTCGAGAGCCTTTGCCTTGCCGCCGCGCGGATTGCGGGTGAAAAACTGAAAGGTGTTCGCTCCGATGGAAACGGCTTCGTCGTACATATGAACGTAGCCCTTTGAGGCTGAAAGATGTGCGCCGACAGTGAACAATTAAATCACTCCTAAAGATCATTTAGTATATGATACCATTAAAAAAGAAAAAAATCAACAAGAGAAGATATTTTTATATACGAAAAATATGTATTGATTTTTTGGGGGAATGAGCATATAATTGAAAAACAAAGGATGTGAGGCTATGGCGGAAAACAAAAGGCAGAGCTTTATGATGAATGTGCTGACTGTTTTGTGTTCGCAGGTTGTAATTAAGATTTTGGGATTTTTGTACCGCGTTGTGATGACGAATATCGAGGGCTTCGGCGATGCGGGAAACGGATATTACAATTACGGCTATCAGATTTATACGTTGCTGTTGGCAATTTCGAGCGTCGGCATACCCAACGCCATCGCAAAGCTTGTGTCGGAAAAGTGCGCGACGAATGATTTTAAGAGCGCGTACAGGATATTTAAAACGGCGCTGCTTCTCTTTGCGGTTATCGGCGGAGCGTTGTCGATAGGGCTTTTTGTGTTTGCGGAGAAGATTGCGGTTGTGATATGCCATCAGCCGAACGTGCAGTATACGCTGCGTGTGCTTGCTCCGGCAATATTTTTTGTGTCGCTGTCAAGCGTTGTGAGGGGTTTTTTCCAAGGTATGCACAACATGAAGGCGACAAGCACGAGCCAAATGCTGGAGCAGCTTTTAAAGAGTACTTCGACGATACTTATCGTTATGGCAATGGCGGGCATGGCGCCGGAATATATGGCGGCGGGCGCGACGATGGCGACGACGCTTTCGACGGCTTTGTCGCTGCTCTATTTGGCGGGCTTTTATAAGGCGAACAAAAAGGACATAAAGAAAAGACTTGAGAGCGCACCCGACATTAAAAAGACTTCGTTTTGGAAAATTGCGAAGGGCATACTTTACGTTTCAATACCGATTTCGCTCGGCTCGATTGTCTCAAGCTTAAACAGGGTGCTCGATTTGACGACTGTTGTGCGCGGGCTCGAAAAAGCATTGGCGGATAATTTTAACACTGTTGAGGCGCTGCAGTATGAGGCAAACAGGCTTAACGGAATGTTATCGAAGGGCGACGTTATAATAAATCTGCCGCTCGCGTTAAACATTGCGTTTTCAACCGTTTTGGTGCCGACGGTTGCGGGTGCGTTGGCAAAGGGCGACAAAAAGACGGCGGGGGAGAAGGTTTCAATCTCGCTTTTGATGAGCGTTGTGATTGCGCTTCCGGCGACTGTCGGCTGTATGCTCCTCGCAAATCAGATATTCGGCATTTTGTACCCGAACGCGTCCGATGGGGCGACGCTTTTTGCGATGAGCGCGGTGACGATATTCTTCTCGGCGATAACGCAGACAAACAGCGGAAGTTTGCAGGGCATGGGTAAAGTCTTTGTGCCGGCGATCGGGCTTTTGTGCGGCGGCGCGGTGAAGCTCATTATCAATCTGACGCTGATACCGAATCCCGCGATAAACATATACGGCGCGCCGATAGGATCAATTTTCTGTCAGGTGATTGCGTGCGCGGTGACGTTTGTTGTTATGAAGAAAAACCTTGATTTTAAGCTTCCGCTTGTGAAATATTTGCTGAAACCCGCCGCCGCGACAGCGGTAATGGGCGTTGTGGTTTGGCTCATTTCGCGCGGGCTTGAAAATATACTCGGCATGACCGTGGCAACCCTTCTTTCGATAGTTGTGGGAATTATAGTTTATGCCGTGATGCTGTTTCCGATTTTGCGCGTTTTTGACGACGACGAGTTAAAAACGCTGCCGATGGGAACGAAGCTGATAAAAATTTCGCATATAATAAGATAAGTTTGTAAAGTTTGGGAGTGTAGTACGAATGAATATGAATTTTTTGAGAAAGCTGCCGATACCGATGGAGATAAAGGAGAAGTTTCCCATCTCGTTTGAGACGGCGCAGGTTGTGGAAAAGCGCAACATGGAGATAAAAAAAGTGTTCTCGGGCGAGAGCGACAAATTTCTTTTGATAATCGGTCCGTGCAGCGCGGACCGAGAGGACGCGGTGATGGAATATATTTACCGTCTGAAAAAGGTGCAGGACGAGGTTAAAGATAAAATCCTCATTGTGCCGCGCATTTACACGAACAAGCCGCGCACGACGGGCGAAGGGTATAAGGGAATGGCGTCTCAGCCCGACCCGCTTTCGTCGCCCGATTTGCTGGAGGGGCTCATTGCGATAAGAAGGCTCCACACCAGAGCCGTTGAGGAGACGGGCTTTACATGCGCGGATGAAATGCTCTATCCTGAAAATCACAGATATTTGTCGGATATTTTGGGCTATGTGGCGATAGGGGCGCGCAGCGTTGAAAACCAGCAGCACCGTCTGACGGCGAGCGGAATAAACATTCCCGTCGGAATGAAGAATCCGACGGGCGGGGATTTATCGGTAATGCTCAATTCGATTGTAGCGGCGCAAAAGTGCCACACGTTCCTCTACCGCGGCTGGGAGGTTGAAACGCTCGGCAATGAGTATGCTCACGCGATACTGCGCGGATATGTGAACAAGCACGGCTCGACGATACCGAACTATCACTACGAGGATTTGACGCTTTTGTACGAGCTTTACAGCGCGAAAAATGTGCCGAATATGTCGGTTATTATCGATACCAACCATTCAAATTCGGGCAAAAAATATTTGGAGCAGATAAGAATTTCCGACGAAGTGCTTTCAAGCCGCCGCAGAAATAAGGACATTGAGGGATTTGTCAAGGGATTGATGATTGAAAGCTACCTTGAGGACGGCGCACAAAAGCCGGAGGAGGGCGTTTTCGGAAAGTCGATAACAGATCCGTGCCTCGGCTGGGACAAGACGGAAAGATTGATATTGGATATAGCGGACAAGTTGTGATGAAAACTAAAGCTGTTTCTATTGAAAATTTATATTAAAAACCGAGAAAATTTTCAGTAGAAAGTCGAAAAACAAAATCCTCGGCGGGGTAAGCCTGCCGAGGATTTTGTTATCGTATGAAGTTCGTCTTTACGCGCTCTTCCGCTTCGGGGATTGTTATGCCGTTGTCGGAGGCGCATTTGATGGATTTTATGAGCCATGCCATGTTGTGACCGAGCATGCGCATTGTGCGCATACCTTCAAGGTCCTGCTTTGCCTCGTCGGGGGTGTTGCCGTGAACCATGTTCCAATAAGAGGATGCGACGATGGGCATGTTGGAAATGGTGAAATATTTTGAGATTTGGTCAAGCGCGGCGGTTGTGCCTGCGCGGCGGGCGGAGGCTACGACCGCGCCGGGCTTATACTGCATTTTGG
Source organism: Clostridia bacterium (assembly GCA_021202495.1). Classification (GTDB taxonomy): domain Bacteria; phylum Bacillota; class Clostridia; order UMGS1883; family UMGS1883; genus JAJQCX01. Next base: position 21,229 of record JAJQCX010000202.1, read on the forward strand.
AGCCCGCAGCGTAAAAGAGGCGGTCGAGAAAGCTCGTTATCGCGCCTGAGGCGGAGGCGTAGTGAACGGGAGTGCCGAAAACGAAGCCGTCGGCCTCGTCAAGCTTTGCGATTGTCTCGTTTACGGCGTCAGAATTGTTGACGCACTTTCCGAGCTTTGAACAGGCGCCGCAGCCCATGCAGCCGGATGTGGTTTGCCCCGCGTAAATTATTTCCGTCTCGATGCCGTCAGCGTTTAACGCGGATGCCACTTCGGAAAGCGCGGTGTAGGTGCAGCCTGCTTTGTGGGGGCTGCCGTTAATTAAAAGTACCTTCATGGAAATCATCCTTTCAATAGATTGTATTTAAAATTTTTATAGATTATGTTTATCAAGTCAAATGCTTAAAGAAAAAGCTGTCGGAAACGAGCGCGGTGAAATTGCCGCTGTCGAAGACCGATTGGACGGATTTGAACGAATTTTCAAATTCGCCCGATGAGGCAATGATTGTGCGGAGAATTTCGTGCAGGGGTGT
>JAJQCX010000153.1 GCA_021202495.1 Clostridia bacterium
TTTCCTTCGAAATTTTCTTCGCTCAGCCTATTGACTTTTCACCATTGGACTTTATAAAATATACCTATTGGGGCATGAGTATATTATACATATAGGGGTACAGGTTTGTCAAGAGGCAAAAATAAAAACAGCTGAAATACAGCTGCTTTTTATCAAGTTTAATTTTGAAATGATAGAACTATCCGAAAAGAGCGCAGAGAAAACGCTCCGCGTTGTCTCTGCGGAGGGGGAGCGGGGGAGGAAATGCCCCCGCGTAAAATCGTCAAAAACCAAAGCGTCTTTGGTTTTTGACTCCTCTATCGCGGTAGCCCGCGCATAGCGCGGGCGTAAGCGTAAGCGCGCGATGTGAAAGAGGTTTACGGGGAAAACGTGACTACGTTGTCCCCGTGTTCGGCGGCGCAGCCGCCGAACTCTAATTATCCCATGTTGGCGAAACGTTCTACCGCCTTCGTAAAATCCGCAATCGTCTTGTCCGCGTCGCCGTGCTCTATGCCGTCTCTGACGCAGTGCTGAATGTGTCCTTCAAGCACAACCTTTCCGCAGCCGTGCAGCGCGGATTTTGCGGCGTTAATCTGCGAAAGAATGTCTTCGCAGGGAATGTCCTCGTCTATCATTCGATCGAGCGCCTGTACCTGTCCGATTATTTTTTTAAATCTTCGATGCAGATTTTCCGAATCCATACATTGACGCATTGTCATTTCCTCCGATACAGTAAGATGTATATGTATATTTTACTATGGCGCATTTCTTTTGTCAATTAAATTTAAACAAAAATATTGCCTTTGCCCGCGTCGGACGATATAATAAAAACAACAACTACACGGAGGCGGGCGCAATGATTAAACTTAATTTCAACACAAACTGGCTCTTTTCGCCGCACGATTACCAAGACGGTTTTTCTCTTTCCCTTGACGAGAGCGCATTTCAAAACGTCTCTCTTCCCCACGCAAATAAGGTACTCGAAAAGCACAAGGGAGACGACTTTTTGGAGCAAATTGAGTCCTACCGCTTTATTTCGTGGTACAGGCGTCATTTTTCACTGCCCGAAGAATATAACCGCAAGCGAGTCTTTGTCTAATTAGAAGCAGTTGCGACCTTTTGCGATGATGACGGCAACTGAAAATACGTCGGCGGCCACAAGGGAGCATATACAGGCTTTAAGCTTGACATAACAGATTTTTTAACCCAAGGCGGCAACCTCATCGCCGTAAGAGTGGATTCCACAAAGCGCTGCGACATACCGCCCGAGGGCGGCGAGGTCGATTACTGCCTTTTCGGCGGCATTGTGCGGAACGTGAATATGATAATTGCAGATGAAATATATGCAGAAAATATATTTATAACAACGCCCGAAAGCTATGTCACAGCCACCGTCAAAATAAAAAACGCCTCAAATGAGGCGAGAGAAATTTGCGCGGAATTGATTGTTCTCGATAATTCGAGCGCCGTTTCCGAAAAGAGAGTTATTCCCGCAGGCGAATGTGAAACATTTGAAATAAAAACCGAAATTGAAGACCCGAAACTTTGGAGCCCCGATTTTCCCTATCTTTACACCGCCGAAATTCGCGTAAAAAAGGACGGCGAGATGTGTGTCATCAGCCGCGTTAATTTTGGCATACGACACTTTGAATTTAAATCCGACGGCTTCTTTTTAAACGGCGAACTCTTAAAGCTTCGCGGCGTAAACCGCCACGAACAGTGGCCCTGGCAGGGCAGAGCCGTACCCGACAAGCTGCAAAAGCGCGACGCCGACATGATAAAGACCGGAGGCTTTAACGCCGTGCGCTGCTCGCACTATCCTCAGTCGCCCGCTTTTTTGTCGCGCTGCGACGAAATAGGGCTGATTGTTTTTGAAGAAGCGCCCGGCTGGCAGCATGTCGGCGACGAAGCGTGGCAAGCGGTCTACATGGAAAACATAAAAGAGATGATTCTTCGCGATTTCAACCACCCATCAATTGTCACATGGGGCGTGAGAGTAAACGAATCGTGGGACAATGCCGCGCTCTATAAAAAGACCTGCGCCCTTGCAAAATCGCTTGACCCCACGCGCCCGACGCACGGCGTGCGACGGAACGAAAACTATGACACAACAGAACATATAGAGGACATTTTCTGCGCAAATTATCAATACCCCGAAACGCCGCGCTTCACTCCCTTTGTTTCAACCGAGCATTCGTGGGAGCATTGGACGGACGGCTGCGGGCTCCCGGGCGCAAGCGACGCCGAGGCTATGGCGTTCACAAAATCGTTCGCCGACGTGATGGATTACTACTACAAAAATCCACTTTGCTGCGGCGGCTTTGCGTGGAGTATGTTCGACTATAACAACGAGGTCAACTACACAAAAAGCGGTCATGTTTTCTACAGCGGGCTCTACGACATATTCCGTCACAAAAAGTCTACATCATTCCTCTTTTTATCCCAAAAATCGTCCTCCGAAAACGCAATAATCTACATTTCTAACTATTGGACCGAAAATTCTCCCGAAAATATCGAAGTTTATTCCAACTGCGATGAGGTCGAGCTTTTCATAAACGGAAAATCGCAGGGAAGAAAAAAGCCCAATTTTTACGTAAATATTCCTCATCCCGCCTTTCTTTTCAAAAACGTAAAATTCGAGCCCGGAGAGCTTACCGCCGTGGGATTTTTAAACGGCAAAGAAGCCGCCCGCGCCACTCGCCGCACTCCCGAAAAAGCGGCGTATTTAGCCCTTTCTCCCGATTATACAAAGCTTGTCGCCGACGGATCCGACATGACAAGTATTACCATAACTCTCTGTGACAAGAACGGCACAAGGCTTCCTTTTGCCGAAAATAAGGTAAAAATTGAGCTCCACGGCGATGCGGATTTCATCGGAGAAAGCGAAATCGCCTTAGAGGGCGGAAGGTGCGCATTTATGGTAAAATCCCGCTTCAACCAACCCGGGAAAATCCTCTGCACCGCCTCCTCCGCCGGCGTAAAATCCGCTTCATGCGAAATAGAAATTCTCGAATATACCGGTGAAAATGACGTTCCGCTTCCATAAAACATATATCGTTGACAAACTCAAATTATGATCATATAATAAAAGCAAAAGGAGGAGTCACCG
>JAJQCX010000103.1 GCA_021202495.1 Clostridia bacterium
ACAAAAACCGTTGTCATAACAAATTAACACAAAACCACAAAAAAACGGGCGTTCCCTCTCCACCCAAGAGCGGAACGCCCGCTTTTTACCGTCCTCGCCCACATCTAACGTTTCCCACTTATTACTTATAAATCCCGCCCGCTGCAATCACAGCCCCAAAACCCTTTGACAAATCGCCTTAACAAATATATAATATGCGTAAACAAAATCCGCAAAAAGGAGCATTGCATCAATGGATTTCAAAAACGTCGTCCAAAACCGCAGAAGCATAAGAAAATTCAAACCCAATATCGAAATACCGCTCGACAAACTCAAAGAAATAGTCAAAATCGGTATGCAGGCTCCCAACATGGCAAACCGCAGACCGTGGGAGTTTTATATAATTCAAAACCGCGATATTTTAGAGAAAATCGTCATGGAGCACGCTCCGGGCGAAGGCTGGAAAAAGGCGTCCGCGCTTATAATCCTCTGCGCCCGCCCGGATTTGCAAGAGCCGTTGCCTGAGAATTTTATGTGGCTTGACTGCGCCGCCGCACAGTCCTACATGCTGCTCGCCGCCTCCGATATGGGCTACGGCAGCTGCTGGATAGGCTTGTACCCCGACGAACACAAAATGCAGACGGCGAAAGACCTGTTAAGCTGCGATTCAATCCCGTTTTGCGCTATGGCAATAGGAATCCCCGACGAAGACGTAAAACCCCGCAGCGCAATTGATACGGAAAAAATACATATTATATAAACCGTTCCTGCCTTGAATATGCCCATAAAATCCTTTGACAAATTGCTGCGGCAGATATATAATTATAAAAAAACTTAAACGTTAAAAGAGGTGTTAATATGCCGCAGACAATACAAAATATAATCGAAAAATATGTTTCCGAAATGCAGAAAATTTACGGTGAGCATCTCAGAAAAGTTATTCTATACGGCTCTTATGCCAGAGGCGACTTCAAAGAAGACTCCGACATTGACATAATGATTTTGTTGGCTTTGTCAGATTTGGAGATTAAAAATTACAGACACCAACTTTCCGAAATCACATATGATTTCAATGACTATTACGGCACAGACATCAAGCCCATCGCAAAGAGCGAGGAACATTTTATGAAATGGGTTGAAAATTATCCGTTTTACGCCAACATCAACAAAGAGGGAGTTGCATTGTATGGAGCAGCATGAAACCGGAACGCAAAAAGATTTGGCGTTATACAGATTAGATTCGGCAAAGGATTGCTTGGAAACCGCAAAAATTTTAATGGATTTAGGGAAATTCAAATCTGCAAACAACAGAAGTTATTATTCAATATTAAACGCAATAAACGCGGTTCATGCGTTAAACGGCGTTGCATACAAGCGGCACAAAGATGTCATTGCCAATTTCAACAGGGATTATATAAAGACTGAAATCTTCCCAAAGGTATTGGGCAGAAAAATAGCCGAAGCCGAAGAAATACGCCATGCAAGCGATTACGATGATTTCTATATCGCTTTAAAAGATGAGGCTGATGAGCAGATTGCCACGGCGGAAGAACTTTTACGTTTGGTCGAGGATTACTGCAATAAACAAACGTGAGAAAGCATATAAAAACATTTACATTAAAACAGGCGTTCCCTCTCTATCTGAGAGCGGAACGCCCGTTTTCTTTTAATCAATACAAATTCTCGAAGAATGTTTCCCTTCTCTTTCCTGCTTTGGCAGCGTGACGCACAGCACACCGTTGCGATAGGTCGCTTTTATCCCGTCCTTTTCGACATTTGAAATGTTAAAGCTGCGCGAAATTTTGCCGTATCGGCGCTCGCGCCGTGTATAGCCTTGATGCGACTTTTCGTTTTCGCTGTTCCTCTGCGCGGAAATTGTCAAAATGTCCTCGTTTACATCAAGTGTAATATCCTCCTTGTCAAATCCCGGCATATCAGCCGACAAAACGTAGCTCTTCCCCATATCCTCAATGTCGCAGTTCATCATCTGAAAATCTGTGTGCGGGAAAAACACCTTTTCATAATCGCTGAGCCCTCTCAGCGCCCCCGAAAGCGGCGATAATTCATACATATAATTTTACTTCCTTTCATTTTCTGCTTTAAAATAGCCCTGCGGCTGTCCGCATACCGGGCAATGATCGGGCGCATCTTTAAGGCGTACCGTATAGCCGCAGTTTATGCACTGCCACCACACCTCGCCGTCGCGGAGGAATAGATGCCCTTCCTCAATCAGCCCGATTAATTTTTCAAACCGTTCATCGTGCCTTTTTTCAATTTCCGCGACAAGCTCGAACAATACGGCGATTTTTTCAAATCCCTCTTCCCGCGCCGTTTTCGCAAATTCGGGATACATCGTCTTCCATTCATATCTTTCGCCGTCGCGGGCGCTTTTGAGGTTGTCCAAGCTCTGCCCGATTCCGTCCGAAAGCAGCTTGTACCACAATTCCGCGTGTGCGCGCTCGTTTTCCGCTGTTTCCTTAAAGATGTCGGCAATTTCGATGAATTTGTCCTCTCTTGCCTTCGCTTCAAAGAATGTGTACTTGTTTCTCGCCTGGCTTTCCCCGGCAAACGCTGCCATAAGATTCGCCTCGGTTTTTGTTCCTTTCAATTCCTTCATTGTTTCCGCCTCCAAAATAAAAAGCTCTGCACCTATTATTTCCGATGCAAAGCTTTTTATTCAAATAGTTACAGTTCAGCCATAAAAAGTGACGTCATGCGCCGAAAAGAGCGCCGAGAAAACGCTCCGCGTTGTCTCGGTGGAGGGGTAAGGGTAGAGGGGAACGTCCCCGATGCGGTTTTCGGAGCGAGAGCCTTCGCGGATACTTGCTGAAATGCTCGTTAATACACAAAGTATTGCCTGCGCATTTCAGCGGCGTCCCGCAAAGGCTCTCACACCGAAAACTCCTTCGGACTTTAAGCCATTCACGGCTTTGCCTGTCAAGGCGACGCCGTGCAGATAATGCTTGTCGCATATCAAGCGGCGTCAACGCAGAGAGGCGGAGCCGTGGACGGTTTAAAGCGCATTGGGGACGCTTCCCTCTACCCTAAGGGGGAGGAAATGCCCCCGCGTAAAATCGTCAAAAACCAAAGCGTCTTTGGTTTT
>JAJQCX010000009.1 GCA_021202495.1 Clostridia bacterium
CACTTATATCCTGTTATTGAAATGTAAAGTTTTAATTGAGACTAGGTACTACAACCGTAATTGCGTCAATGTGGGAAAAACGTGAAAGAGTGGCAGACCGCGGCGGGGGATACCCCCGACCTACGAGCAAGACAGATTAGTATTGGCAAAAAAATTTTTATTCGATGCAACTTTTTGTGCGGTTTAAAAGTATTATATACGAAAGGGTTACAAACACTCTTTCACATACATACGGGTCGGACCCGTTCGGCGCGCCTTGAGGAAGCACCGATTGATCAACGCTTCCCTTACGGACGCTTTCCGCGCCGATACAAACGCTGAGGCAAACCCGAGGCGGGCAATCTCCTCCACCGCCCGTCTCGGGGCAAGCCGAAGCGAGTATGTATAATAGGGAAGCAGCAAGAGAAAGGAGATTAAAAATTATGAAGACGAGCTTTAAGAAAACAACAGCCGCAGCGCTCTGTGCGCTCACACTTTTTTCAACACGGGTCTTTGCGGAGGATCCCCAAGTCAGCCCCGTTCGCGAAACCTTTGAAAACGAGGGCTACACGGTTACATATAACGCCGATTCAAAAAGCGTTACAATTTCAAAGGACAGCTTTTCCTTTACCGAGGAGATAGGAAATAATATTTTCTACCTTGAGGGCTCAAACGACAATTTGACATATGCCGAGCCGATATTTTTCGCCAACGTGTATTCTCTCAGCGCAAAATATTCCGAAGCCTCGATTTTTGAAACAACAGGAACAGTTACCGAGATAAGCGACACATACATCGAAGCCGAAACGGCGCAGTACGGCACGGTTGTGTTCAATATTGACGAAAGCACTCGTTTTCGCCATGAGATAAACCGCCGCATTTACACAATTGAAGACGTGTCTGTCGGCGACGAGCTTTCGTTTTACCACGCGGGAGCCATGACAATGAGCCTTCCTCCGCAGACATATACGTATGAGGTTGTTTTCCCCGCCGCGGATGAAAACGCGGCAGCGGCTGAAGCGGAATAAAATTGAATCGGTAAACCTCGAAGGTTTTGTGCCATCGGGGTTTTATTTTAAAAATTTATATTGAACCGGCGGAAAAATTGTGCTATATTATTCTCAAATGATTATTTTCCGAAAGGACGGTTTATAATGAAGCTTGAATTTAAAAACGGATGGAACGTTATCGACGCCGACGAAAAGGCGAAGGTGTTTGATTTCAGCGAGGGGTACAAGAGTTTTTTAAACAAGTCGAAAACAGAGCGCGAAAGCGTTAAGACGACGATAGAAATGGCGGAAAAGGCGGGGTTTGTCGACCTTAACTCAAAGGAAAAGCTTGTGCCGGGCGACAAGGTATATTGTGTCAACAAAAATAAGGGCGTCATGCTCTCCGTGATAGGCACAAAGCCAATGAGCGAGGGCGTCAACATTGTCGGCTCTCACATCGACTCGCCGCGTCTTGACGTTAAGCAGAATCCTCTCTATGACGACGCGGGGCTTGCGTTTTTCAAAACGCATTACTACGGCGGAATAAAGAAGTATCAGTGGACGACGATTCCGCTTGCGATTCACGGCGTTATCGTGCGCGAAGACGGCTCAAAGCTTGAGATTTCAATCGGCGATTATGACGACGACATGACGTTTGTCATTACCGATATTTTGCCGCACTTGGGACGCAATCAGATGTCGAAAAACGGCTACGATTTAATAACCGGCGAACAGCTCACGCTTCTTTTGGGCTCCATTCCTTACGAGCGCGAGGAGGACGAAGAGGTAACCGGACGCAAAAAGGGCGAGGTAAAGAGCAAGATAATGTCCATTATCGAGGAGCGCTACGGCATCGAGGAGTCCGATTTTATTTCCGCCGAGCTTGAAATTGTGCCCGCGTTTGAGGCAAAGGATTTGGGCTTTGACAGAAGCCTTGTTGCGGCATACGGTCACGACGACAGGGTGTGCGCATACGCGGCAATCATGGCGGGGCTTGAGTGCGAAGCTCCCGAGCGCACGAGCATTGTCATTCTGACCGATAAGGAAGAGATAGGCTCCATGGGCAATACGGGCGCGAAGAGCTATTTCATGCAGCTCACGCTTGCAGAAATGATGGAAAAGACCGGCGAGAGCGCGACGGATTTGAACAGACTGCGCATGCTGGATCGGAGCTACTGCCTCTCAGCCGACGTTGCGGCGGCGTTCGATCCCAAGTTCGCCGACCAATATGACAAGATGAACAGCGGCAGAATTAACGAGGGAATCGCTGTTTCAAAATACACCGGCTCCGGCGGAAAGAGCGGCTCAAACGACGCGAGCGCGGAGCTTATGGGCATGATTCGCAAAATATTTAACGACAACGGCGTTCTTTGGCATACAGCGGAGCTCGGCAAGGTCGACGCGGGCGGCGGCGGAACAATCGCTCAGTTTGTCGCAAACTTGGGCGTTCAGACAATCGACTGCGGCGTTCCGGTGCTTTCGATGCACGCGCCGTATGAAGCAATAGCCAAAATGGACATATATATGTCCTACAAGGCGTTCGCAGCATTTTTTAAGGACTGCAAGTGATATGAGAATTGATAAATACTTAAAGGTTTCGCGCCTGATAAAGCGGCGCACCGTTGCGGCGGAGGCAGCGAACATCGGCAGAATTAAAATAAACGGAAGAACAGCCAAGCCCTCGAGCGACGTTGGCGTGGGCGACATTGTGGAGATAGTCTTCGGCGAAAAGTCGATAAAGCTTCGGGTCGAAAGCGTTGCGGAGCACGCAACAAAAGAGACCGCGTCGACCTTTTATACGGTTCTTGAAGGCTGAACGAAGATGAATTTACGAAAAAATAAAATTTTGTGAATTTATTTATGAATAAATGTAAAAAAAACTATTTACATTTTAAATATTTTCGTTTATAATATAATATATCTATTCCCCTTGGGGTGAAAGGACGGAACACTATGAAGA
>JAJQCX010000021.1 GCA_021202495.1 Clostridia bacterium
CTTTTAGATGGAGCGGACTATCTTTCCGCTGCGAAGGCAACGGCTGCACACATGGAGCGTTTTGGGCGTGCCGTTTACAAGCGCCTTGACAGTTCTCACGTTAGCTTTCCACATTTTGTTGGAACGACGGTGAGAGTGGCTTACCTGAATACCGAAGGAAACACCCTTGCCGCATACATCACACTTTGCCATACCAATATACCTCCTTAGCAAAAAGATTACGGAAGCGCCGTCAAAACGGGCTTCACGGAAAGCCGCCGCGTTTCGGACGCGGTGACCGATTGTCATATCGTGCGTTAATTATTGTAGCAAATAAGAAAAGAAATTGCAAGTCTTTTTTTAAAAAAATTTGAAATTTATTTGTGCTACAGCGCCAATGAAGATAAAACGTGCTTGACGGCGGAGGAATTTTGTCTTATAATAGCATGTGATTAAGTGTGGAGTGTGAAGTGTGGAGTGTGGAGTTGAGGAGCAAACGCGCGGGGCGCGTTTGTTTGAATTGATGCTGTACGCTGATAAAAAGAGGGTTGGAGGCGGGCGAGTGGACAAACGAAACACTGTCAGTTATAAGAGTAAAAGGTTTGCAGTTAGGATAGTTAAACTGTATAATTACTTGTGCGAGGAAAAGAAGGAGTATGTTCTTTCAAAACAGCTTTTGCGGAGCGGGACGAGCATTGGGGCGAACATTGCCGAAAGTGAGTGCGCGATAAGCCGCAAGGATTTTTTGAATAAATTATATATCGCGTTAAAAGAATGTGCCGAAACAGCTTATTGGTTGGAGCTGCTTAGAGAAACAGAGTATTTGACTGAGGAAGAATTTGTTTCGGTAAATGGCGACTGCGAAGAGATAAAAAAGATGTTGTCCGCGTCTACGAGGACGATTGCGAGAAGTTCGGACGCGGGTGCAAAGGGGATTTGACATGAACAATAAGAAGATAAATACTTTAGATACCACATTGCGCGATGGGGCGCAGAGTGTGGCGGTGTCGTTTTCGGTTGACGACAAGATAAGAATCGTGAAGCTGTTGGACGAGCTGGGGATTGATTTGATTGAGGCGGGAAATCCGTCGTCAAATGTGAAGGACGCGGAGTTTTTCCGCGAGATGGTAGAAGTTACGCTCAATCACAGCAAGCTTGTGGCGTTCGGGAGCACTCGCAGAGTTGGGGTTCGGGTTCAAGACGACCAGATGACGGCGGCGCTTTTGAGTGCGGGAACGGAATATGTGACAATCTTCGGAAAGTCGTGGGATTTGCACGTTACGGACATATTGAAAACGACGCTTGAGGAAAACATCGCGATGATAAAGGAGACGACAGAGTACCTTGTGTCGCACGGGCGGCGCGTGATTTTTGACGCGGAGCATTATTACGACGGATACAAGAGAAACCCGGAGTACGCGATTGAGGTAATAAAGACAGCGTGTGCGGCGGGATGCGAGGCGGTGTGTCTTTGCGACACAAACGGCGGGTGCTTTCCCGATGAGATATACGACATAACGAAAGCGGCGTGCGAGGCGGTGGACTGCCCTGTGGGAGTACATGCGCACAACGATTCGGGCATGGCGGTGTCAAATTCGATAATGGCGGTCAAGGCGGGAGCCGAGCACGTGCAGGGTACGCTCAACGGAATAGGCGAGCGGTGCGGCAACGCGAATTTGGGCACAATAATGGCGAATTTACAGTTAAAGCGCGGCTATGACGTGATAGGCGAGGAAAATATGCGCCGACTGACGGAAATTTCGCGCACGGTGGCGGAGATTTCAAACATCGGCATAAGCGGAATGCCGTATGTTAGCAAAAACGCGTTTTCGCACAAGGCGGGTATGCACATAGACGGCGTGAAGAAGCGCTCGGAATCGTTCGAGCACGTCGAGCCCGCGAGGGTCGGCAACGAGCGCACGTTCATGGTGAGCGAGGTTGCGGGAAAGAGCGCGGTTTTGCCGCTGATACAAAAGGTTGACCCGACGGCGGACAAAAATTCGCCGATGATAAAGCCGGTTATGGACGCGCTGAAGGAGCTTGAATTTGAAGGGTATCAATTTGAGGCTGCGGAGGCGAGCTTGTACATAGTAATTACAAACGTGCTGGGGCTCAATAAAACGTTTTTTGAGATAGAGCGTTTCAGAATCATGATAGAGCAGGACAGGCTGCCGGAGGTCGGCGAGGAGGATTATTCCTCGGCGATTGTGAAGGTCAAGGTCGGCGGCGAATATGAAATAACGGCCGCAGATTCGGCGAGCGGTCCTGTGAACGCGATCGATATTGCGCTGAGAAAGAGCCTTGAACGTTTTTATCCGTCGCTAAAGGATATGCGCCTTGTGGACTACAAGGTAAGAGTGCTCGATTCGGCGGCGGCAACGGGCGCAAAGGTGCGCGTGCTTGTGGAATCGACCGACGGGGGAGACAGGTGGACGACGGTCGGAGTTTCAAAGGACGTTATTATGGCGTCGAGGAAGGCGCTTGTCGATTCGATAATATATAAATTGATAAAAGACGAGAAAAACGGAAAGTAACGCGATAAATCAGCGTTAACATATATAAGATTTTAATTTTAGCATCATTTTTTAGGAGGCATCATATTATGGGACAGACCATGACGCAGAAAATCCTTGCCGCGAAGGCGGGGAAGCAAGAGGTCAAGGCAGGCGAGCTGGTGCTGATTAACATCGACCTTGCGATGGCAAACGATGTTACGGGACCTGTGGCAGTCAATGTTTTTGAAGCGGGTGAGCTTGAAATTAAGGACACGAATAAGGTGTGCTTTGTTTTGGATCACTTTACCCCGACAAAGGACATAAAGAGCGCGCAAAACTGTAAGAGAGTCCTTGAATTTGCAAAAAAGCACGGGAAAAAGAAGTTTTTTGAGGGCGGCTGCGCGGGCGTTGAGCACGCGATTTTGCCGGA
>JAJQCX010000203.1 GCA_021202495.1 Clostridia bacterium
GTATTATAGCACGTTTTTTTGAAATGTAAAATACTTATTTTCTATGTTAATATATGCTTAAAAGCTTGACCCAAATGAGAAATCACGATATAATCATAGTATATTGTTGATAAAAACATCGGAGGATAGCTTTTATGAGAATGAGAACGAGAAAGCATTTGGGAGAGAGAATGGAAGAGTGCGGAGAACTTTTTATTGACATTGAAAAAGCCCCGGAGGGGGAATTTTTCACGCATCCGCTGCATTTGGAGATTGGGTGCGGGAAGGGGCGGTTTATAACGGAGCTTGCCGCGCAAAATCCCGAAATACATTACATTGCTGCCGAAATGATTGACAATGTGCTTGTGCTGGCGGCGGAAAAGGCAAAGGCGGCGGAGCTTGAAAACGTCCGCTTTGTGTCGGGCAATGTGAAAAATTTGGCGCTGTGGCTGCCCGAGGGGTCGGTGGACAGGATATACCTCAATTTCAGCGACCCGTGGCCTAAAAAGGGACACGCCAAAAGGCGGCTCACGCACAAGAATTTTCTTGATTTATATAAGAGAATACTCGTGCCGAACGGTGAAATACATTTTAAGACGGACAATTTGCCGCTGTTTGAATTTTCAATCCAAAGCTTTGAGGAAAACGGATTTGAATTGAGTGAAGTTACATATGATTTGCACAATTCCGGCTTTGAGGGGAATATAATGACGGAATACGAGGAAAGATTTTCGGGGATGGGGTTTAAGATTAACAGGCTGGTTGCGCGTGTAAGCCACTGACCTTTCACCGACGGAGGACTTCTTCGATAAAGTGCTTTGCGGTGCGGCAGCTTCTGCCGCCTTTGGAGATGGCGAAGGCTTCCGCCTCCTTGAAAAGCTCTTCCGTGATATTTGTGAGCCCCATGTCGGCGCCGAGCTCTTCTATTATGCGGCGGTACATTGCCTTGTCGGGCTTTTCGTAAATAATGCTCAAGCCGAAGCGCTGTGTGAGCGCGCCTATGTCCTCCATGCTGTCTTTAACGTGCAAATCGTCCGCGGTGCGGTCGGCTACGGATTCCTTGACAAGGTGGCGGCGGTTGCTCGTGACGCAGATGCAGGTGTTGACGGCGCGGGCGGCAACGCTGCCCTCGAGTACAGCCTTCATGGCGGAGAAGGAATCGTCGGAGGAATCGAAGGCTAAATCGTCCAAAAAAATGATAAATTTGAGCGGATTGTCGGAAAGAAGCCCCATTATTCGGGGAATTTCGTCAATTTGGCTCTTTTTTATTTCGATCAGGCGCAAGCCTTGGGGTGCGTATTTATTCGCCATTGCCTTAATCGTGGCGGATTTGCCGGTTCCGCTGTCGCCGTAGAGCAGCATATTGGCGGCAACCTTGCCGGAAAGCAGGGCTTTGAGATTGTTGTCAATCGCGTTTTTCTGGCGGTCGTAGCCCTTTATCGAGTAAAGCGAAATGTTGTCGCGGAAAATGGCGGGGACTATTTTGCCGTCCTCCAAGGTAAACATATTGTTTTCGGCAAAGACACCGAAGCCCGTCTTTTTAATGTTATTGAGGCGCTCTTTAAATTCCGGCTCGAAATCGAGATCTTCCGTGAGCCATGCGGCGAGATTATCGACGTCATCGGGCGTGACGCGGGAGGCTGTCTGCAATATTTTAAGCTCCGCCTTGGCGCGGTCTGCGATAACGGGCTCAATGGGAGCGTCAGTTGCTTTTTTCACGCTGACAATGTTTTCGGAGAGGAGAACTGCGTTTAAAAGATACCGCGAAAAATTCGCCGTGGTGCGGTAAAGGCTTTCGGCAAATTCACCGCAGTTTGACGCGGTGGGGTTTTCTGACATTTTTATAAACGCCTCTATAGTTTTGTCTCTCGTGACGCAGCGAAAAACGGCAAGAGAGCGCATTTGTGATGCAATTTCTTTTGTGTTCATTATTCTGTGGTCCTTTCTTCCTGAATCATTTTGAGTAACGCGTCGGTGTCGCTGAGCTTTTCTTTTTTGCGGTAATTGCAGCCCTTGAGAGAGGAATCGAATGCGCATACCTCGCTCACGGCGCAGTATGTGCAGGCGTCTCTTGTGGGGGAAATGTCGGTCTTGCCGGACAAAATTTCACCGCAGAGCTGTTTTATCATCTTTTTGACGTGGGAGGACATGGCGGCAAAGCTCTTTGCGTCGGCGACCTGCGAGCGTGCGCTGAGCGAGCCGTTGGCGTTTCTTTTGACGTTTATAACGTCGGAGCCTTGGGCATAATCTTTGTCCATTGCGTAGAGAATGTCGTCGTCGGCGAGGACAAGCCCGTCCATTTTGAGCGTTTCGGCGCTCTTTTTGAGCGATTGTTCGATTGTGGTATCAGAAGGAGCGTCAATTATGGGGTCGTCAATTCTGAAATAGAGCACGCCGGCGGGCTTGTAGCCGCCGTTTTCGCAAATGGTGGTGAGATAGGCGGCAAGCTGCAAATCGAAGCCCTGATAGATGCCCGAAAGCGAAAAGCTTTTTTTGCCGCTCTTGTAGTCGATAATTCGCACAAATTCGCCCTTTGCGCATTTTAGAATGTCGGTGCGGTCAATTCTGCCGCGAAGCGAGACTTTTTGCCCGGTTGGGAGCGTCAAGCGGAGGGGCTTGAACTTGCCGTTGTTAAATTCTATTTCATATCCCAAGGGCTCGAAAAGCCCTTTTTTCATGTGGTTTGAGAGGATTGTCACGCTTTTTTTTGCAATGCGTTTGAGATTGACGAAAATGCGGCGCGACTTTGCCGAGGTCTCCAAAAGATGGCGGTTGATGCCCGATAAAAGTTCAAGGGTTATTTCCTCGGTTTTTCTGTCTATATATTCTTCGTCGGCAGTTTTCCATGTCTTGCCGTCGTCCGCGAGAGATTTGCCGAAAAGGTCGACAAAATCGTGCAGGAAGGTGCCGGAATTTGCGGCTGTCATTTCAAGCTCGCGGCGCTCTCTTAAATTCAGCGTGACAGTTGCAAAATACGAAAACGGGCAGGCTGAAAATTTTTCGAGGCTTGAAACGCTCGTCTTGAGCGTGTCGCCGTAGCGGGCGCGGATAAGCTCGGCTTTTATCTGCTCGCTTTTATTTTCAAAGCCGGTGTATTTTTTTATCTCGGCTGTTTTGCTTTGCCAATCGGGGTGATGCTCGTAAAAATCGAGCACGCTGTACCATTCGGGCTCAACCTCGTTTCCGCTTTGCATTTCGGCAAATTTCGGCACGAACAATTCATAGGTGCTCTGCGCGCTGCCGATTGAAGCGGCGTCGGGAGATGTTGTCTCATCAATCTTGACGGCGTTCGGGAAAACCGAGTGAAGACGCCGCATGATGATTGAAGGGGTACGCGCCTCGCTGTCGGAGACTGCGGGATATGAGACATAGAGCGCCTTTCGCGCACAGGTGAGAGCACCGTAGACAAGGCTTTGCTCCATGTAGCGCTGCCCGACAACGCCGGGCGGGAGTTCAATGCCATATTGGGCAAGCTCCGCCTTGTCGGCGTCGGAAAAAATGCCGCTTTCCTTGACGGTTGAGGGAAAAACGCCCTCGGCTGCGCCGATAATCAAAACGCACTCCGCGCCGTGTCCGCGCGCGCGGTCGATGCTGCCTGCGCAAACAGTGTCGGTGACGGCGGGAATGACGCCAATCTCGACGCTTTCGAGCCCCGCGAAAAAGACGGAGCAAAATTCCTCAGCTGAGAGCTTTTCGTCGCGGAATGCGCCCTCAAAGCTTTCGAGCGATTCGAGCAACAGCTCATAGACCTGATTTTGACGAAGCGCGGCGGCCGTTTCCCCGCGCTGCTGCATTTTTTCGGAGATTTCGGTTATCTTTTTTTCAAGATTGCAGCTTTGCATAAATTCGTAAAACGCGCGTGCTATTTCTCCGCCGCTTTTTCTGCCGGAGAGGCTTTTTTCAAGGTCTTCGAGCGGCGCCAAGAGACGGCGGCGGAGGGAATTTATATTATTGATATATTCTTCATCGGCGTCCTCGTTTAAAAGGGAGGGCGGCATTTTCCAATCGTCCTCGCGATACCAGTCGCCGCGCGTGACGCCCGCTTCGAGGCAATAGTTTTCAAGTTCGTCAGCTTCGATGCGGTCAAGCGGTGAAAACGCCGTTTTCATATAGGCGAACATTGAGTCGTTTTTGCGTCCGCTTTGGATGATGTTTATTGCGGACATGACAAACTGCGCCGCGGGCTCCTTGGAGAGCGGCGTTTTTTTGTCGATAAAAAGCGGGATCGAAAATTCGGCAAAGGCTTTTTCAAGCGCACGTTCATAGGTCGAAAGATCGCGCGCGACAATGACGATGTCGCGGTAACGAAAGCCCTCGTCGCGGCACAAGCGCTCGACCTCGCGGGCTGCGGCGTGTGCCTCGGAATATTCGTTATTTGCCTTGTAAAGGCGAACTTTGCCAGTCTCCCGTGTGAATTTTATCGTTTCGTCAAAAAAGCTCGCTTCGGTTATTTTCATTTCATCGGAGGCGGTGTACATTGCGCCTTGCAGTATTTCAGGCTTGTCAAAGCGGGCATTCGTTTTGGCGGCAAGAGCGGTAAGGCGCGAAAACGCGTTGTTCGCGGTGACAAATTCGTCGGGCGCGTCGGGGGAGAGAGTTGTTGTGAGCGACACTGTGACGCTCTTTGCCTTTAGAAGGAGCGCTTCTATAACTTCGTATTCCAACGGGGTGAAGTCGATAAAGGAATCTATAAAAATGTCCCTGTTGCAAAGAACCGCACTTTCCTCGATATTGCGCTTTAAAATTTCGAGCGCATCCTCGGAGTCGCGGTAGCCCTTTTCCAAAAGGGCGGAATATTCATCGTAGATGAGCGCGCAGTCGAGCAGCTTTTTCTTTAAAATGGGGTTTTTGGTTTTTTCGGCGGCTTGGGCTATCTGTTCGCGTTTTACGCCGTATTGCTTAAAGGTTGTGATTGTGGAGGCGGAAAGGCTCGCCATGTCGCCGCGTTTTGCAGCCCCGCCGAAAAGGGAAAGGCTGTCAGCCTTTTTTTTCGTTATGCTCTGCATCACCATGACCTTGCCGGAGGGGGAGATGGCGTCCTTGTCGGACTTGCCGACGAGGTTTTCGACGTAGTGTCCCAGACGGCGAAAGCTCAAAACGACGGGGCTGCCCATGCCGGAAATGCCGAACGCGTGAGTGATGCGTTTTTCGGCGGCAAAGCTGTATTGCTCGGGAACGATATATATTGCGTTTTCTGTGGGGCGCATCATTTCGATAAGACGGGATGTTTTTCCGCTGCCCGCGCGCCCTGCGATGATGTTTAGCTTTGCGGCGTTCATGTTTTCTTCCTCTTTCTGCGTACTTTCTTCAACATTTCGCGTTCCTCGTCCGACAAATCTGCTTTCTTTAACAAATCGGGGCGTTTGAGCTTTGTGCGAATCAAGCTTTGCTCGCGGCGCCATTTTTCGATATTTGCGTGGTGTCCCGAAAGAAGAACCTCGGGAACAGTTCTGCCCATAAATTCCGGCGGGCGGGTATACTGCGGATATTCCAAAAGGTGATTGTAGTGGCTCTCGGTTGACATTGTCTCGCTGCTGTCCAAAACGCCGTCTATCATGCGGCTGACGGCGTCAATTACCATCATGGCGGGAATTTCCCCGCCTGTTAAAACGTAGTCGCCCGCGGAGATTTCCTCATCGACAATTTCTTCGATAATCCGCTCGTCGACGCCCTCATAGTGACCGCACAAAAGAACAAGATGGGAATATTGTGCAAGCTCCTTTGCCTTGTCCTGATTGAATACCGCGCCCTGGGGCGAAAGATAGACGACGTGGGGCTTGGTGTCGCCGGCGACGGATTTATAAGCATTGTAAATAGGCGCGGGCTGCATGACCATGCCGCCGCCCGCGCCGTAAGGATAGTCGTCAACTCTTCTGTGCTTATCCTCCGAAAAGTCGCGTATGTTTATGTATTCGGCTTCTATTATGCCTTTTTTTAATGCTCTGCCCGTTATGCTCGTGTTTATCACAGCCTCAAACATTTCGGGGAAGAGTGTGAGAACGGAAAATTTCATAACAGTCCCTCGATTGGCGTGATAATTATGGTTTTCTCATCGAGATCAACTTTTTCTACGAACGCGTCGCAGTTGGGAACAAGAACGGTTGTGCCGTCGGGCTTTTCGATGACTAAAAGATTTTGCGCGGCGTTTTCGGATATGTTGATAACCTTGCCTATCTCGCCGCCGTCCTTTTCCACGGCGGCAAGACCGATGAGGTCGGTGAGGTAATATTCACCGGCGGGGAGCGCGGGAAAATCCTCTCTTTTCGCAAAAAGAGAGGTGCCCTTTAAAGCTTCGGCTTTGTTCATGTCGTCGATGCCGTCGATATTTATCAAGAGCGCGCCCTTGTGCTCGCGCAGAGGCGTGATTTTAAACGCGCGTCCGTTTTTGTCGTAAAGAGTCGGAACCTGTTTAAAAAATTCGGGCGAATCGGCAAAATAGAGAGCTTTCATTTCACCCTTGACGCCGTGAGTATTTACAATCTGCATGACCTCTGTCATAAAATTCACACCTAACTTTATATTTATGTAAAAGAGATTATGCATATTATACTACTTTATTTTTCAATTTGCAAGCTTTGTTGTCACATTATCCGCGTTTTCGAGGCTCTTTCGTATTTCCATCATCGAATAATCAATTGCGAGCATTTTTTCGGCGCAGCTTTTGAGCAGCTCTTCGCTTGCCGAATCCTCTCCGCGCTCTTTTTTGTAGCGCATTTGATGCTCGGCGCTTGCCCACGAATTCATAACCATTGTTCTTATCTGTATTTCGCAGGTAACAAAATGCGTTTCGCCCATGTAGCAGACGGACGTCTGCACAATCATGTGATAGCTTCTGTAGCCGTTCTTTTTCGGGTTTTTGATGTAATCCTTTATTTCGACAACGTCAATGTCGCTTTGTGCGGACAAAATCCGCGCGATTTCATACACGTCGTCAATATAAGGGCAGATTATTCTGAGCCCCGCCGCGTCGCAGACATTCCGCATAGCCGATTCCGCAGTCTGCGGCAAGCCGCGGTCTTTGAGCTTGGCTTTCATGCTGTCGGGCGTTTTAATCCTGTAGCGCACATTGTCGCAAAGCTTTCTTTCACCCATTGCCTCGCGTTTGTCGTCGATGTCTTCGATACGCTGCAAAAGCTTTTCGATAACCGCCTCCAAAAAGAACAGATTTACTCCGTAAAAATCAAAAAATCCCCCGTTTGCCGTTTCCTTCAGCAATGTCATTTCCCCCAATACTTTAATTGTCAACATTCTATCTTATGCGCAAAGGCGCGAAATTATTCATAAAAATTTTTAGCACAGCTTCATTTTTATGTTAACGTCTTATTTTGAAGATTACTTTTTTTATTTATAAACAATTTGAAAACTTGCCGCGCGAAATTTTGAAAAAAATGCTTGACTTTTTTAGAAGGATTGCTTATAATAATAAAGTAACCCGCATAAGACACGGAGAGATGGCTGAGCTGGTCTAAGGCGCACGACTGGAAATCGTGTAACGGTTAACCCCGTTCAAGAGTTCGAATCTCTTTCTCTCCGCCAAAAAGTGGCTTAAAACCGCAAGTTTTGAGCCGCTTTTTTATTTTTTCTAACACTTTTTCTAACACTTTGTTTCAAATGCTGGAATTATAAACCAATTACACTGGATAAAACTGACATATTTTCGGTTTTGGCGACGTTCGATTTATGGATATAAATTTTCTCCGTTGTGCTTGTTTGCCCGTGTCCTAACTGCGTTGTAACGTCCGCAAGAGGTACGCCGTTATCAAAAAGGATGCTTGCTACTGCGTGACGAAAATCGTGTATTCTGCACTGTGGCAATCCTGCCTCATCTATCAATCCTCGGATAATGCGGTTGATACTGTTGGGATGATAGATACTTCCGTCCGCTTGCCTGATAACAAAGTCATAGTCATAGGTCTTGTACTGGTCTTTTAAAAGCTGCTTGTTTTCTTCTTGATGAGCTTTCTCGTTTTTCAGCATATCCATAACTTTTGGTGGTAATGATACTGTCCTGTACCCGTTTACCGTTTTCGGAGTGGATGGTGCTGCAAGTGCTACCTTTGTGTTGCCGGTGAGGTTTTGACAAATGTAAATGGTGTTGTTGTCAAAATCTACGTTCTCCCACGTCAAGCCTAACAGTTCACCACGTCTTGCTCCGGTGGTGATAACAAGATTGAGGAATAGTGTTGCACTGCTATTTGTTTGCTCCGCACACGTCAACAGTGTTTTCAATTGCTGCGGTGTGTAGATAACGCGCTCCGTTTGCTCATCGTCGAATATAGGCAATCGGCTGTGTTCAATAACATTGCTTTTCATAAGGTCGTTTTCAACTGCATACTTGAGAGCGGAGGATATAACGCCTCTGACGTTTAAAACGACTTTCTTTTTCAAGCCGCCTTTGCCTTTCATGCGTCCATGCTCTTTGAGATACACAAAGTATTCGGTGAATATCTTGCCTTTTAAGTCTTTGAGATAATAGTGCTTATCCTTGAAATAGGGAATCAATCGCCCATCTACAACAGTTTTATAAGTTTCATAGGTAACGGGCTTTACTGTCGGTTTGATTTCTTCTACCCATTGTGATAAGAAGTCTGTGAATAGTATATCCTCATCTTTTGCCTCCACTGGCTGCGGAGCGGGGATTTCAACTATCGGTGTCGGAATTTCGAGCGGAGGTGCTTCTACGGTTTCACTCTGCCCGTGTTCGCACTCATACAAAAACTTTTGCATCGCGGTATTCGCTTCTCGCTTGTGTCCTCTGTCTGCGGTGATATGTAGGTTGTGCCATTTCTGTTTGCCATCTTCGCGGTATACAACATAATATGTACCGCTTTTTATTTGTAAACTGCCTTTCAATTTTTACTCCTTTCCGATATGATAGACAGCTCACCTTGTATTATTCAAGATAATAATAACATGATGAGCTTGATTTTTCAACACGCTGTTGCAAGAAAATCTATAACGCTTTGTTTCGGAATCAATATCTTTTTACCCACACGGATATTTTTAATCTTGTTTGTAACCAATAATTCATAAACCTTATTCTTCCCAATAGGGAGGATGCTATAAAGGTCTTGTGTCGTTAATACGTCTTTGCAATTTTCTAACATTAAAATCTTTCCTTTCAAATCTATAAGAGAAGTGGGAGCGGCTTGTCACCGCATCCGCACTCTTAAATTGTCACTCTGTGAGCGGCTCATCGTCGAGCGGCTCACCGTGCATTATCCACTTGTGAAGGTGGTATCAAGCAAATGTTTTTTATACCCGTCAAATAGGGAGCGGGGGGAGCGGCTGACCGCTCCTTGTCCGCTTTTGTTCTATGCTCAATCGTCGAGCGGAGGTGTGCCGCTCTCTGTCCGTGGCTTTATTGCTTGGATATACGCATACTTCCAGTGTGCATCCGTTATTGCCGTTTTGATTTTTGATATAAGCTCGTCCGTTACCATGTTTATAAGCTCATCTTTACTCACGTCTTCTATATTGATTGTGGAGTCCGTCGTTACCGTTTCCATTAGTTTAACTATCATTTCAATGTCAATATTCATTTCGTACCTCATTTCATCTTTCTATTTACCGCTTGTTTCAATTCTCTTACAAATGCGTTCAAATCTGTCGGCTCGTTCACCGTTATACCGCCCGTGAAGGTGTATTTGCTGCTATTATCGGAGTTATAATAATTCTGCATTGATTTTAACGTTTCGGATGGTTTCGCCGCGTCTAAGCTGAGTGAGCGGAGGATACTGTCCGCGCTGCCATGAGATACCGGTACATCCATGCCGCTGACCAAATCATATAATCTCCGTGTTTGCTCCGCATTGAGTACCGTCTCACCGCCGCTAAAGTCATGCAATACACCATCATTCGTGAAATAGGTTTCATTGCCTTTTTCGTCTACCCAATGTAAACCGCTTGACGCGCTGCGTGTGCCGCTCGCATAACCGCCTGATACATTCAATCCTGTGTACTTTATACCGTCAACGTCTATGCTGTAACCTGTATTCGTTATCTTGGTGATTTCGTCTAAAAGGTCTTGTATAGCCTCGGCAAATTCGCCTACCGCACTCGTTTGTAACAAAGAGATTGAATCACCCAAACTTGTAACGGGGTTTTGCAATTCGTCAAGCTTGGTTTTCACCGCGTCAACGGTGTTCCCAAATTCTTCAACCAATGCGTTATTGCTTTCCTGTTGGTCTTCAAGATTATCTATGGTTTCCTGTAAAGCGTTTAAGCTCTGCTGTTGCCTCTTTTCGGCTTGTGCTTGTTGGAGGTTGTATTGTGCATCCGATAAACTCTCTGCCGCTGTCCGCACGGTGTCGGTATTAGCTATCCATTCATATTGGAGCTTGCCATCCCTTTCAACCAATTGCCGCACATTACGTTCTTCAAGTGCATTGTTCAATTCGGTTTGCTTCTTGGTAACTTCGAGTTCTGCCTCTGCAATTTCAAGCTCCTGCATTTTCAATTCAACTTGCCGCTCGTATTCGGCTGATATATTCTCAATCAGATAGGCTTGGTCGTTTTCGAGCGCATCCTCTACTTGCTTGTTGTATTTGTCTGTGAGGCTGTTTATTCGCTTGCCTATCTTGCTTATTGTCTTTGAAACTGCCGCATAATCTTCCTCGTTATATATTAACGCGTATTCACTCTCTGACAAATACGCCTTTGATATTCGGCTATCTGCTATTGCTTGGTCTGCCTCATGCTGCGCCTCCGCTAACTCGTTCGTCGCGTCAAAATGCTTTTCCATTATATCATATAAAGCTTGTTCCTTTGTTATCTGGTCATCAAGTGCGTCATTAGCTTTCTCCATCGCGTCCGCACAATCGTTATATGCTTGTTCAATCCTGTCAACCGCGTCACTGAGCGCGTTCATGTTCAATTCGTCGATTTTTTCAGTTGTATCAGCTATATTTTTTTGGAGTGTGTACCATGTTTCGGATGCCGTTTGATTGTCGTCATTCAAATCTTCAAGGTCGTTTATGGTCTGCTCTACCTCTTTGCGGTATGCGTTTGTGGCTTCTTGGAGGGTTTCATATTCACCCGCTGTTTCGGCTTGGAGTTCATTCAAATGTTCAAGATTTTTAACGTAAAAGGTATTTGTTTCAGCGTCATATTCAATATCAAAACCAATGCTTTCAAGCTCGTCAACTTTTTCGGATATAATACCTCTGCGCTGTTCGTTTAACGTGTGGAGGGCTTCCTGACGCTGCTTGTAAATGTCGTTTAGCTTATTATAAATATCGAGCTTGTCCGCGTCTGTGGTTGCAAGGTCTAATTGACTTTCAAGCCGCTCTTGCTCGGCTTCTAATTCAGCTACCCTCTGTAAAGCGTCTCGGTATGCCTCAATATCTACGATATATTCCTCAACTTCTTTTTCAGCGTCCTCGGCTGTGGAGCTTTTGGAGCTTGAGCCGCTCCCACTCTTTTTGGATGAGCTGCCGCTTGTCGTATAATCTTTGATTGAAGTATTGCGGAGGGCTTCAAGTGTCGCTATCTTCCCATCGATTTCAGCAATTGCGGTTTCGTAACTTGATATATCAAGTTCAATATCAGATGTCAAATCGTCAAGGGTTACTGTCTTTGGCTCGTATGTATAATCTGTGCCCGTGAATGTTACCTGAGAATTTTGCACGTTGAATTTTGAGGTCTGTGCGCCTGTGCTGCCGCCTTGGATAACCTCCTCCGTTCCTGCTACTTCGCCCGTGATAGCTGCCTTGATAGCCTTTGCAAGTTCATGCGCTTGCTTAACCACTGTTGCAAGATTGGTTTTCATTGCATTAGCATTGGTGAATGAGGATGTCGCCGCGTCCCAAAATGCCGTACAAAGGTTGGTATCAACATCTTCGGCAACACTGGCAACTACGCTGTTAAATTCCTGACTATTCTGTGCCATAGTCGCCGCTGCTAATTTGTAGGCTGTGGCTTCGTCTATGCCCATATCAATAAGGGCTTGCGTTACCTCATTGCCTAATTCTATTCGGTATTCTGCCTCATCGAGCGATATTTGACCTTCGCCCTCACCTACGTTTTTCGCAACTTCAAGCTGTGCTTGTGCAGAGGATTTCTTTGCTTCAAGCACCGCCTTTTCAGCTTCAAGAGCGGCTACCTGTGCATCAATATTAGCTTGTAATTCGGCTTCTTTCGCTGATAAAAAGCTGTTGACAACATCGCTATTAAGCTGTATCTGTCCATCGGCTGTGGCTTGTGCGCTATTGAGGATTTCGGGGAAAACGTCGGCAAATTCACGCGCCTTTTCTGCGCTGATTACAAAACCATCTGATATAGCCTCTTGTAAGCTTGCAAGGTTTGTCATGCTGTTTGTGTATTCGTCAAATACGCTGCCTACTTCTTCCCACGACTGTAACGCCTGTACCGCTTGTGTTGTGGTGTCCGTCAAGTCTGTCATGTATTCGGAGAGAGACGGAATCTGTGATAACACACTCTGTATAGCACTGTTTATTTGTTCTTCCGTGCCCACATAATTCTGATTAGTCGCCGCTCCTTTTTCAAGCGCATCCGTTAAAGCGTTAAATTCCTCGGTCGTTTGTGGTATGCCGTTTGTATCTACATATTGGATATAATTCAGCTTTGCTACTGCGGTATTTATATCGTCTATGTAACCTATCACATCCTCGTATTCGTCGGATATATCGCTTATTCGTGTGGATATGATATTGAATACTCTTGAATCCGCTAATTCCTCCGCGCTCATATTGTTAGCCAATATGTCACGCAACTCAATCAATCGCTGATAGGCTGTAATCAGTCTGTCGGTATCGTCTGTATGAAATTTAAAGGTAGAATCAATGTCGGAAAAAATCTGTGCATAATCGGAGGGGTTAATCCCCGCTGCGCTTAATGCGTTCTTCGTGTTGCTGTCCGCACTGTTTAACGCATATGTCAAGTTCATGTCTTTAAAGATATGCTTGCTTTCGGCTGCGTCCGTCAAATTCTTTTGAGCGGCTATATAACCATCTGTCAACGCGCCTATATCATTCTGTAAGCTGCTGACCGTCACACTGTTTATTGCGCTGTCCAAATCGCCGTATTCGTCAATGAGGTCTTGTATCTGTGTTTCTTCGTAACCTAACGCATCCAATAATGCGGCTGTTGCCTCGGTCAAGTCTTCCTTGCTACCTGTGTTATTATCCAATGCTTGGATTGCGTCAAGGTAGGTATCATACAAATCGGTGATGGTGCTTAATTCGTCGCTCGCCGCATCGGCTGCGTCCATCGCTGATTGTCGTTGGTCTTCAACGCTTTGCTTGTATGATTGGTAGGCTGAAACTACTGCGGTGATAGCCAATGTCAATGGTAACAAAGGGTTTGCTTGAATTGTCGCCCATAAACCTTTTAATGCGCCTGAGAGAGAATATGTCGAGATTGTCGTTCCGTCTTCGGCTGTGCTGAGTCCTAATGTTTCAAGCTTGGCTTGCGCCTCGGCTTTGGTTAATCCTTGTGCCTGTAAAATCTGTAGCTTTTGCGCGTTGGTTAAATTCTTGGAGGATAACACAGCTTTAAGCTGGCTATCACTAAGATTGACCGTCATTTTAGCCAATTACTGAATCTGTTTCTCTCCTATGTTGCCCGCCTTAACCATCTTCAAAGCATTGTTAAAGCTATTGAGGTTGGTATACGCGCTAAGTACTCCCGTTCTTAACAGTGTGAAGGCTTTTACAAGAGCATATACACCCGCTCCGGCTATTGTTCCTTCTAATAGATGGGTTTCGTCTATGAAATTAACCAATGCCGTTGTTGCGTCTATGATATTGCCTACGGTTTCAGTCGATACTGTGTCCGTTGCCAATGCTTCAAACGCCGCTTGAAGGCTCTTGGTTTTCGCTTCAATGCTGTCCATATAAGCGTTGAATTTTTCTTCCGCCGTTCCTGCGCTCTCCGCTGCGGTATTGGCGTACTCTATTGCTGTGTCATAGTTCTCCATAAGTACGCGGAATCGCTCACTCTGTCGCGTTCCGGCAAATGCTTTTGTGAGTGCGTTTTGCTGTACTTGGGATAATGAATCCCATTTCGCCGCTAATGCATCAAGCACGTCGCCATAGTTGTTGTACTCTGTGAGTGTTGACCTCAAATCTATACCCACATTCTTTAAGGTGGTTTCAACGTCTGATAAACTTTCAACCGTTCCATCTTCGTCAACCAATTCAAGCTTGCCTGACTTGATGTCTGACATTCTGGTAAATACTGTCTTATAAAAATTGCCAATACTTGACATTGAGTCCTGTGTGACTTCTCCCACGGCTGCTATGTAACCTAAAAGCTTATCCATGCTCACACCTGCGGTGTCTGCGGTTACGGCTACCTTGCTCATTGCCTCGGCTAAACCACCTGCATCCGTTGCACTCACCATATCTACCGCTGATAACTTGTCTATAATGCTGATAGCCTCATTAGCTTCGATATTGTAACCTTTCATAGCACTGGTGAGGTATTCTGTTGCATCCGCGCTGTCTATTTGACCTACCTTTGATAATATCATAGCGTCACGGATGAGAGTGTTTGTATCGGCTACGCTTTTACCCTGTCTCAACCATTCGTCTGCGCTGTCTGCTACTTCCTCTGTGGTAGCACCTAACGACTGACCTAATTTCGTGTAGGCTGATACAAGCTTTTGAGTTTCGGAATAACTATCACCTGTTGCTTCACGGAGGTTGGTGATTGCTTCGTCCGCATCCTTTACCGCTTCGGTGATTTTTTCAAATGCCTCTCGCACCAAACGGAATCCCAAATAAGAAGAAAACGCTTGTTTGATTTTTGTTCCGAAAGTCTCTGTGTCTTTTGTCGCTGTAACTACGGCTTTATCTACGTTATCAACTTCCTTTTGTGCGGTTGTGCCGTCTGCGGTGATTGTTATCTTTGGATTTTTCGCATTCAGTTCGCTTAATTTTTTCTCAACTTCTGTTACGTCTAATTTTGCTGTGATATTTGCGGTAAAATTACTCATGTAATCGTCCTTTCTTTTGTGCGTTATAAAACCAACATTTTATTGTCATTATTGTTCCTGATAGCCCTCAATATCAGAGGGTTTGTTTACCTTATCTTTTATTTTGTCGCTCATCTTTACTAATATCTGCTTTCTTGCGGGGTATGTAACCACTTCGCCTGTTTTGGGATTGCGTCCGCTGTGTGCGGGGAGGTCGTATTGCTTGGCTGAGAGAAAACCTTTCCACCTGATGTCCTCGCCACGTTGTAGTGCTTGTTTTACTACCTCCTCTAACATATCAAGAAACATGATACACTCGTGTTTTGACTTACATTTTGTATTGCCGTAAAGTCTGAGAGCTATCCTATCTACAATATCGTTTCTATTCATTATCTCACCTCCGATATTCAAAATAAGTGCTTGTCATGGGGTCATCACACACGATATGCTTCAAGTCTCGCGTGAGGTGACATCTCACTTTTCTTTTAGCTGGGTATGTTTCCACTTCGCCGGTCTGTGGATTGCGTCCTCTGCGCTCCGGGAGAATATATTGCTTGATAGCTAATAACCCTTGCCACTTAACATCCTTTTCGTTTATTAAAGCCGCACCAATAATCCACGCTATCTTATCTAATATCTCTACGCATTTTTTCTGCGACTCTGGCGTTGTGTTCTTATAAAGTGTCTGCGCCAAATCTTTGGCTATGTCAATCTTTGTAAAACTCTGCTTTTCTCTCATTGTTTTGTCCTTTCTGGCTTAATGCCACTTTTTAATATGTTTTATCACTCTTGTCAAAAAAATTGTAATTAAAATGTCCATAAATGGGGCGTTTTTCTTTTATGTTTGTGCGTCTAACCCTCAATTTAAGAGGGCTTGACATTTTCTCAGATAGATATTTTTGATATGTATAAATGTGCAATAATTGTGCATAATATACATTTTGTAGGATTGCATCATCCTGAGGGAATAATAAATCATTTCGCCATAATAACCTTAATACACGGGCGTTACGCCCGCGTCACGCATAGGTTGACCTATGCGTAAATAGGGTTATTAGAATGAGGTTGGTTTTTTGATTTTAGACGTTCTGCATATTTGTCACGCCTCACTATGCTGTCAAGCTTCTCTTGCAATTCGTCTTTTATCTCATCGGTGTACTCATCGGAATCGGCGAAAAAATATGTTATCAGTTTCATAAACAAGTCGTATGGTATCTGTATGTTTTTCAAAATAATCTACTCCTTAAATTTAAATTCATGTGGTTTGTCATTTAAATGATGCGTATATATGTTCTTAGATATAGAAGGGAAAATCAACTCAAAAGTGCTTAAAATGCCTGAATACAGGGCTTTTCGGGCGTTTTTTGAACCGCACAAAATGTCGAGTCAATTTCCTTGTTTGCAAACTCCCTTATTTAGGGGCTTTTCTTGAATTTTAACCCCTGGAAACTCCCTTATTTAGGGGCTTTTCTAAACCGCACAAAATGTCGAGCGGAAAATTTAAGCCCTCTATTTTAGCGGGTTATTTGACCTTAACTTTTGATTCTATTTTTTTTCTACGTCCTTTTTTGACAAATGCGCCTAACACTTCAACCTTCTGATAATCGCTGCCGGAATAAACTATGTGAGGGTTTATATAAAATTTCGCACCATTCAAATCACGGTTATTAACCACAAAGGTTATCAGATATTCGGTCTTGCCCTTGTATTCAAAAGTTATGTTCTTGTATATATCAATCAACCGTGATGCTTGGCTGACATCATAATCAATCAATTCGCAAAACTCCCTGAGGGTTAAAGGGATAATCTCATCTATGTCTGTCTCATCGATATTCCAACAAATGATATTGTATTCGATATTTACATACGGCAAAACTTGAAATACATATCCTAAATGCTTGTGGCGTGTGAGCGGTGTTGCCTTGTACAATTTCCGTACCTGTCTAATCCATATCTTGCGATAGCTGCTATCCGCTCCTTTTATTGAGCCTCTGTGTATTTCGTCGGTGTTTAACCTCAGTCCATCCGCGCTCTGAGTTATGTATTTGGGAGATACCTCATCCCAAAACTTGCGTGTGCCGCTCTCTGATAATCCTAACACTGATTGTAGGTCGCTTTTCTGCATCGCTTTCTTTGGCGTTCTCTGTGTGAGCATAAAGTTGTTGTCAAAATCCAAATAGGTACAAAGGTATATCAATCTCGCCGCTGTTGCCGGTAACAATTCGCCCATCTTGCTGGCGTTCATTATGAAATAGAAGTCGCCTAATTCCCTGCGGGCTTTTTCGTAATATTCCTTTTGGATTTTCTTGCTTTCAATAATTTGTTTCTGCTCCGGTGAGTATGCTTTCACCGTTGAGCCTTCCGTTAAATACACATCATAGTGTTCCATGCTGGTGAGTTCGCCGGTGTCCTTGTCCAATAATTCAAGATTGCCGTTTCCGATAATAAAATTTTCTATTGCTATTACTTCCTTTCGATTTTTACCATTTGTTGTTTGCTTTCCGTATTTCTTTTATTCGTTGTCTGTATGCTTTCTTGTCTTCCTTGTCTTCGCTTTTGAGCAGTTTGTGTAGCTCGCCATGCTCCGCTGACGTGACGTAAATGAGATTTTTGGCGTTATTGTTTAATGGGTTTTCGTCGATATGATGCACACGGTTTACGCCGTGCCTTGCCATTCCATTACAAAAACAATAAGCGACTAAATTGTGGATGTATCTATGCACAAACTTCCCGTTCTTTTTTAGATTGATATATTGATATGTATTCTTTATATCAGGTGTCAAGTAAACCTTACTGTCAAGATTGAAAATCAAGCCTGTATTGCTGACAAAATAACGAAAGTCGTATTCGTGCCTGTAATAGTCATATATCTCACTGCTGTTCTTTTTGCTTAAAAGCGGTTGCCATACGGGCTTTTTGTCCATCTTTAAATCTCCAAACGCTAAATCTTCTTCCGCTTCGATTTTTACCCGTTTTCGCTCTATGTAATCCTTTACGTTGCTGATGCTTACCAATACATGTCCTTTTTCGGTTTTTAAGCTACTAATATTTCTACGATATTGGAGACCGTATAAGTAATTTTTTTCAATGCCCAATTCCTCCGCCGCATACGGTACTGGTACATAATCTAATTTTGCTTCAATGATTTCTTCCGGTGTCCATATAATGGTCTCATCCGTCTCAGCGCGGTATTCAATCACCTGTGCGCCGCTCTCCGTGCTTGTCGTGTTATCGTTCAATGTTCTGCTACCGTCCTTTGTGCCTTATTGTATGTATTTGCTGATTCCGTGTCTATGCTGCCTATCTTGTCAAGTATTCCCTTGCCACGGTTGTTGTACTGTGTTATCGCCCTTGATACTCCACCCGTCTTACGGAATATAAATGTGTTAAATTGTGTATCTTTCTTGTTTTGTCGTATCTCTATTAAAGGCGCACCCTTAAACATCAACCATCCGGCTAATCGCTGTGAGAATACCTGTATCGTGTCCATTGTCAACATATATCACCTCCCTCCGTTCCTACCGCATCCGCTTGCCGCTCACACTCTCCCGCATAATCGGGATATGCCTGTGCTATCTTCTTTAATACTGCGGTCTTAAATGCCTTGTAACCATCATCTTTACCTGTCTTGCCGTGTAGCTTGTCCAAATTGCTGTCATAGCTTACAAGCTTGTGCCGGATATAGTTTACCGTCCACCGTTTCAGCGTCGCATCATCGTCTGGTGTCGGAGCTATGAAATATTTAATATCATATTGCTGATACTCATGTGTAAAGTCTAATCCGTGCCGCTCCAAATAGTCCATGTGGTCAATCATCCGCTCACGACTTACCTCCGCTTGGTTGTCGAGTGTGTTCTGATATAGCTCGGTGGGGGAGAGGATTGTGACGGTTATGCTGGCGGCTATCCGCTCCATCTCATCTGTGAGCTTGGCGGTTTTCGTCGCTACTGCCTTTTTTGCTGATTGTCGCCTCACATTTGCCTTTTCAAGAGCGGCTTTGAATTCCTCCGTCTGCATCGCTTCTCGCACTGTGTCCTCACGCCATAGCTTCATAGGCGCACCGTGTCGCCTGTGGGGATTTTTTTTCAGTTCTGGCTGCGGTAACAATTCGTCAATCATTCTCCGCGTCCATCCTAACGCTAACACGTCGGTCTGTGTGAATTTCTTGGTGTTGGTCTTTGTCTCGGTCATTTGAACATCATCCTTTTAATTTACATTTTTTGTCAATTGCAAAAATAAAAAGGCTACCCAAATCAAGCCTTACAGATAATCCTATCTGTAAGGCTTAAAATGGATAGCCTTTACAATCACCCACAGTACGCCATTTCCTGCGCTGTCGATATTCCACGGTCGTAATGCCCGTGTCTCAGTCAATCAAGGGTCAATTACTCCCCTCCGCAGTCTCTGAGTGACCGCGAAAATTTCTTCATGCCCGAACGTTAATAAAATGTTTTCCAAATCAGGAGGCAACCGATAGCAGTCCACGGAAAACTTATTTATGCTATCTAATCCTCAAATGATTGTGTTCTATCAGTGCCGGCGGTTCGCTGTTCACCGTGTAGCACCATTATATTCAATTTTTGCTCTCAACTATGTACACATTATAACATGTTCCGCCCGCTTTGTCAACAGTTTTTCACAAAAAAATAAAAAATATTTTTTCCTGTTTTCCACAAATATTTTTACACATCAGGTGCATCATTTTTTTCCTTAGAAAAGAGATAAAAGTGAGCGGTTTCTATGCTTGACCGCCGCTCCTTATCTTCCTTTTTAAATGCCGTGCGCCTCCGTTCCGTTTCGGTGATAATGTTATCACATATTTGCAGTTTGTAGTCAATCATTGACTATATAAAAAATGAGCGGCTGTCGTCGCTGACCTCCGCTCGGTATCGCCTTTTAAAACGCCTTGTAAAGCTCGTTTCACCGCTTTAATAACTTCCCGCATAATTACGGAAAACGCCGTGTAAACCATCCTCAAAAGGATTATGCTATAAAAGTTGAATTTTATTATCAAAAATCAACTTGCAAACCCTCTGTTTTAGCGGGTTTGGCTTTTGCTCATCCGTGATTTCTCATCGGTATAAAGTCTTTTGCTCATTACTTCATGCCCTTGCGTCTACTTCTCAAATATCTGCGCCGCTGTTCCGGCGTATCAAGAGAGAGGATATAATTTAAGTGTTCTTGCATATCATCGATAGGTGGAGCGGGAGGTGTGAGTGCATCCCAAATTTTATATATGCCCCAAACTATCAGTATCAATACTACTGCTAACAGACTCATTTGCTACACTTCCTTTCTATATAATAATACTATAACTACAGTATCAATGCAAGTGCTTGTTTTAAATTTTTACGCATCCGCTCCGCTCACACGTTCAATTCCTTTACTCTCCGATAGAATGTATTAGGTTTCAATCCCAATCTCCGCATCGCTTCCGTCGCTGATATTTGCTCCGCTCGCCATTCTGCGCACACCGCTTTAAATTTTGCCTCATCTATCTTTATCGGCTGTCTGCCTTTGTACTTTCCGGCTTTCTTTGCCTCGGCTATCCCTTCTCGCTGACGTTGCAATATATTCTCACGTTCCAATTCTGCCATCGCCGCGAAAACCGTCAACATAAATTTCCCTTGCGGAGTCGTTGTGTCAATCTTCTCTTTTAAGCTTATAAACTCCACACCCTTTTGAGTGAGAGTATCTACAATATTTAATAAATCGCGTGTGCTTCTTGCTATGCGGCTGATGCTTTCGGTGATAACAGTATCGCCATCTCTGACGAAAGATAACATCTCATTTAAAGCCGCTCGTTCCGTATTCTTTCCGCTCCGCTTGTCGGAGAATATCCTTTCAACATTATTTTCCCGCATCGCTGTTAGCTGTCGGGCTTCGTTCTGTTCTTCCGTGCTTACTCGTACATATCCAACCAACATATAAATTCAACCTCCGTTTCCGTTCTTGTCAATAAGATTATCACAACTTTTGCAATGTGTCAATAGAAGTTTTCACGTTTATCACGGCAACAGCATTTACTTTTTTGCAAACATGTGATACACTGTAGGCATGAAAA
>JAJQCX010000204.1 GCA_021202495.1 Clostridia bacterium
ATGTGCTGTTGGACATTCTCTTTTCACCTAAAAAGTAAATGCTGTTGCCGTGCGGAGCAGGTAAGAGAGGCTTGAATTAAAATGAGTTTTGCGGTATAATATGGTGTAGAGAAAGGAGAGACGCCGAAAATGAAATCTACGGTTTATTTTTCGCGGGAGATTACGCCAAAAAAAGTAGCGGAAATTTATGACTGTCTGAATGTGAATTTACCGGGAAAGGTTGCGGTTAAGCTGCATTCGGGCGAAGAGGGAAACCAAAATTTTTTGGGTCCCGATTTTTGGGAGCTTATGATTAAGAAGCTGAGCGGGACGGTGGTTGAGTGTAACACGGCGTATGAGGGCGCGAGAGACACGACGGAAAAGCATCTTAAGCTTTTGGAAAAGCATGGGTGGAGCAAGTATTTCGATGTGGATTTACTCGACGCGGAAGGACCGGACGCTGTGCTTGAAAGCGCGAAGGGGAAGGTCATAAAAAAGGACTATGTGGGCAAAAATTTGATGAACTACAATTCTTTGCTGGTGCTGTCGCATTTCAAAGGACATCCGATGGGCGGCTACGGCGGAGCGTTGAAACAGCTTTCAATAGGCTGCGCGTCGTCGTTCGGCAAGGCATATATCCACGGAGCGGGAGAGCCGGAAAAGATTTGGTCGTCGGATCACGATTCGTTTTTGGAGTCGATGGCGGACGCGGCAATGATGGTGGATGAGCATTTTGCGGGGAAAGCTGCATATATAAATGTTATGGCGAATATGTCGGTCGACTGCGACTGTTGTGCGGTGGCGGAGGATCCTTGCATGAAGGACATAGGCATATTGGCGTCGCTCGATCCGATTGCGATAGATCAGGCGTGCATAGATTTGGTGTTAAGTGCGGACGACCCGGGAAGAGATCATCTTTTGGAGAGAATAAATTCGCGCAACGGCATACACACGATTGAAGCTGCGGCTGAGTTGGGATTCGGCACGAGAGAATATGAATTGATTGAAATTAAATAAAAAAAGGAGATTTGTAACATGGCTTGCTTTGTAGTACCTGCCGCGGAAGCGGTTGTAACGACGATTATCAAAAAGAGAGAGGATAAGCTTGAGGGCGAAAAGGGAATGTTCGTAAAAAGGCTTAACTGGCTCAACAATATGCTTTGGGGCGGAAGCGCGCTGCTTGCGTTTGAACATGTTTGGCACGGGGAGGTTACGTTGTGGTTCCCATTTTTGACGAACGCGGCAAACCCCGCGGACGCGATTGAGATGGTGCATGAAATGGCGACAAGCGGCGTTGCGATGGCGGCGTTGGTGACTGCCGTTTGGGCAGGATTGGCGGTCGGCGCAAGGGCGATAGAGAAAAGAGGCGCACAACAGGAGTGCGCGAGAGCCGGAGGTCAAAAATGACGCTGTTGATTA
This sequence comes from Clostridia bacterium, assembly GCA_021202495.1. Taxonomy (GTDB): domain Bacteria; phylum Bacillota; class Clostridia; order UMGS1883; family UMGS1883; genus JAJQCX01. The sequence goes on from JAJQCX010000204.1 coordinate 1,399, forward strand.
CATTGTTTGCGGCAATAATATCGACGGTTGTGTGGTATGTGTCGCAGAGGGGCGGAGAGCTTAAATTGGGGACGCTGTGCCTTATGTATTGGGGTGCGTCGCTGATGTGGTTTGTGGACGCGATTGTTGAATATTTTGAAGTGGGGGCGGAGTATTTTGCTCCTGCGGCGGAGGACATGTTAAACGACGCGTTTTTGGGACTTTCGGTTGTGGCGCTGGGGCTTGTGATTTGGCTTGGCGTGCTGCTGGTGAAAGACCCGCTCGGAAAAGTACGCGAAGTAATAAAAAAATAAGGAATAGCCGCCGCGGGGCTTTGCGGCGGCTGTTTTGTAACGGAGGAAATGCGATGAGCGAGGCAAGAGAGATTTTGGAAAGAGTCGCAAGAGGAGAAATGGCGGTTGAAGAGGCGGAATTGAAGCTTAAAATGAAGCCGTTTGAGGATTTGGGATACGCTAAGCCGGACGTTCACCGCGCTTTACGCCAGGGAGCGGCGGAGGTAATTTACGGCGAGGGGAAGAGCGCGGAACAGATAGCGGGGATTGCAAAATCCTTAACGGAAAACGGTCAGAAATGCGTTTTGATAACGCGGCTTGATAAAGAAAAAGCATCTGAGGTTTCGCAGAAAATTGAGCTCGATTACAGAGAGGTGGGAAAAATAGGCATTGTGGGCGAAAGCCCCAAAGAGCGGCGCGGCAAAATAGTCGTCGCGACGGGCGGCACAAGCGACATCAAGGTTGCGGAGGAGGCGGCAGTGACGGCGGAGGCTTTCGGTAACAACGTTGTGCGGCTGTACGACGTGGGCGTTGCGGGAATACATCGCCTCCTTGCGCACAGCGACGAGATAATGAGCGCAAGGGTGATAATCGCGATTGCAGGCATGGAGGGGGCGCTTGCGAGCGTAATTGGCGGGCTTGCGGACTGCCCGGTTATAGCCGTGCCGACGAGCGTGGGGTACGGCGCGTCATTCGGAGGGTTGTCGGCGCTGCTTTCGATGCTCAATTCGTGCGCAAGCGGAGTGAGCGTGGTGAACATTGACAACGGGTTTGGGGCGGCGTATACGGCGAGCATGATAAATCACATGGGAGAATGAAATTTATGAGTGTGGAGTGTGAAGTTTCGGAATAAATTTTGCACAGCAAAATTTGATTATAAGCGCAAGCGTGCCGCTTGAGTCGGTTTCGCGCGGTAGTGCGTTGGGGAGATTTACTATGTGGTCGCGGTTTATAATGCAGCGGCAGATCACGGGCGGGGTAAGATACGCTCGTATAGTGATGACATGGGGGTGTTCAATATGAATAAGTATGATAAATTAAAAGAATATCTGAAATCGCTCGGGAGTGCGGCGGTCGCGTTTTCGGGCGGGGCGGATTCCGCGTTTTTGTTAAAGGCGGCGGCGGATGCGCTGGGAGATAAGGCTTTTGC
>JAJQCX010000099.1 GCA_021202495.1 Clostridia bacterium
GTCTTTTATTTCAAATTTAGTATTCATAAATTATTATCCTTTCGTACTGCTCAGCTTCTTTGCTACCCAACCCGACAGCAAATTTATCAGCACCACTATCACAAGCAGCACCACCGCCGTCGCGTATGCCGCGTTTTCACTGTTGTTCACCGGCTCTATCAAAAGCGCGTACATATGCACCGCCAGCGTTCTGCCCGACCCCAAAAGGTTCGGCAGCGGCAAATTTTTCAGCATCGGCACCTGCGCCACGCTGCCGGCAGTGTATATCAAAGCCGCCGTCTCGCCCACAACTCTTCCTATGCCTAAGATTACGCCCGACAAAATTCCCGGCATCGCATACGGCAAAACTATCTTAAACACGGTTCTCAGCTTTCCCGCGCCCAGTCCGAAGCTTCCTTCGCGGAACGCGTCCGGCACGCTCAAAAGCGCCTCCTCCGTCGTTCTCATTATGAGCGGCAGAATCATTATCGAAAGCGTCAGCGCGCCGCTCAAAAGCGAATTGTTCCACCCAATCGTGACGCCGAAGAATAACATTCCGAAAAGTCCGTACACAATCGATGGTATACCCGACAGCGTCTCCGCCGTCACCCTTATGAGCTTCACAACCCTGCTTCCGCGCTTTGCGTACTCCGCCAGGTAAATTGCCGAAAATATCCCCACCGGCACCGCGAAAATGAGCGATAACACCGTCATTATCAGCGTATTTATAATCGCCGGCATCATCGAGGCGTTGTCGGTTGTGTATTTTAAAGAAAACATCTCCGGTTTTAAATTCGGCACACCCTTTACCAAAATATAAATGATTATCGTAAAGAGCGCCCCAAGCGTCAAAACCGCGCTCAGCACCACCAATATCTTAAGCGCCAACGACAGCGGCGCACGCTTGTATTCCGCCATCACCTGCGCGAACGTCTTTTTTTGCCTCACTTATTTTCACCCCTTTTAATGACAGAAAACAAAAGATTTATCAAAAGAATAAATACGAACAGCACAACCGCCGTCGCGATAAGCATTTCGCGGTGCGTTCCCGACGCATAGCCCATTTCGAGCACGACGTTCGCCGTCAGCGTTCTCACGCCCGCAAGCAGACTGTCGGGCACAACGGGCTGATTTCCCGCCACCAAAATGACCGCCATCGTTTCGCCTATCGCGCGCCCCATACCGAGCACAATTCCCGACATAATGCCGCTTTTAGCCGCCGGCACAACCGCGAAGAACACGCTTCTCTCGTGTGTCGCCCCAAGCCCCAGCGCACCCTCGTAATATGTTTCCGGCACCGCTCTTATGCTCGCCTCCGACACGCTTATTATCGTCGGCAGTATCATTATTCCGAGCAAAATCGACGCCGTCAAGACGCTCTTTCCGCTTCCGCCGAAATTCTGCATCAACGGCACCAACACCACCAAGCCGAAAAAGCCGTATACAATCGAAGGTATCCCCGCCAGCAAATCAATCGCCGGCTTTATCACTCCATGCAGCTTATCCGGGCAAAACCGCGCCATAAATATCGCGCATAAAAGCCCAATCGGCACGCCTATTACCATAGCTCCCGCCGTCACATAAATGCTTCCGATTATCATCGGAAAAATTCCGTATATTCCGTTTCCCGGTCTCCATTCCGTCCCGCTCAAAAACTTGAACACTCCGTATTCCGCCATCGCCGGAAACCCGTTTGCGAACATGAATATGCAAATCAGCGCAACCGCCACAACAGATATGCACGCCGCAACCAAAAACACATATTTCATTACCGTCTCTTTCACATTTTTCATGCTCTTTTAACTCCTTAATAAAAAGCGGAGAAACCCTTATTTCAAAGTTTCCCCGCCCGTGTGTTTAACCTATTTTACTCAGCGATTTCGCTCCAATCGGTTACTTCGCCTGTGAAGATGTTCTTAACCTGCTCGCTTGTAAGGGCATCAACGGGGTTTTCAAGGTTTACGACAACCGCAATTCCGTCAAGTGCAATCGCCGTGCTCGAAACGCCCTGCGAAACCTCTTCGTCCTTCAATTCACGAGACGCCATACCGATGTCGCATCTGCCCTCAATCGCGGAGGTCACGCCCGTTGTCGAGTCGTTCATCTGTACCTCAACCGTCACGTCCGGGTTTACAGCCATGTAAGCTTCCGCAAGCTTTTCCATAAGAGGCGATACCGAAGAGGAACCTGCAACCGTAACCGAACCTGTCGCACCGCTTGCGATGTAGCTTCCGGTCGAGCCTTCGGAAATGTAGTTTTCTTCCTCAACAATAGCCTGTCCTTCGCTGCTCATGATGTAGTTCACAAAATCCTGCGCCGCGTCGGAAATTTCATCCTGCAAAACAATGTTGAACGGACGCGATACCTTGTATGTACCGTTCTTCACATTGTCTGTCGTCGCCTCAACTCCGTCAATGTCAACAGCCTTTACAGTGTCGTCAAGCGAACCGAGCGACATATAGCCTATTGCAAGCTTGTTGCCCGCGATAGATGTCTTCATAGCGCCCGTACTCTGTGTGATTTCAGCCGAAAGAGTTGTATAGTCAACCTTTTCGCCGTCCTCGTTCTTCTGCTCAACTCCGAAGAGCTCGATGAACGCGCCTCTTGTGCCGCTGCCGTCCTCACGCGAGCAAACCGTTATTGTTCCGCTGAAGCTTTCCTCAACCTCTGCGTCCGTCGTTGTCGTCGTCTCGGTCTCTCCCGAGCAGCCCGCCAATGCGCTTACCGCCATAAGAGCCGCCGCTCCCAAAGCAAACATTCTTTTCATACCAAAATCTCCTCGTATAATAAGATTTACAGATAATTTTTCAAGTGTCTCTGTATAAACA
>JAJQCX010000112.1 GCA_021202495.1 Clostridia bacterium
GTCTAGCAGAGTCGAACTGCCGACCTCATCCTTACCAAGGATGCGCTCTACCTTCTGAGCTAAGACAGCGTTCCTATTGAAGCGGTCTGTCCGCAACAATGAATATTATAGTCGCATTGAGGCGATCTGTCAATAATTTTTTTAGATTTTTTTAAAAAAGCAGTGTAAAATTAAAGGTTTTGCCGTTAGCGGAAACGGTTACGCTGCTGCCGTTTTGTGTTATACTCGGAAAATCTGTTGGGAAAGCTTCGCCGGCGTAAAAGGCGGCGGCGACAACGTGAGTTCCCTTATTTAGTTCGCCTTTTGCGGAGGGGATTGACGCGCGGGAGAAAAGGAGATTTGTGTTCGATTCGGTCGAGATTATGTCGGGCGTGAGATTTGAGGTAAGACAATACACACCGACAGCGCCGCCGGGGAAGGACGCGCCCGCAAATTTGTCGTCGCGCTTATATTCGCAGTCGAGCGAACGGTTAAAGGCAAAGGAGCCGTCCGATATTTCAATGTCGCGCTCGGTTGTTATCACGTGAACGCGGACGCTCCAGGGAAGTGCGGGAAAAAGCCACGTGTGAACGTGAACATTTGCCCAAGGGGAGGATGTTGTATAGATATAATCCTCGTGTATTTCGTATTCGTCGCATTGGGATTTTGTGCGCCACAAGCCGTCGTGCTCGGAGAAGGCGAGCGCGGAATCGAACGCGCCGCGGGCGAGACCCATGTCGCTTTTCGGCACGGAAAAGCCGTAGAGATTGGAATATGCAAATTTCTCATATTTTGCGCAGCAGTGGGTGTGGCAATTTGTATAGGGGTAGCCGGAGTTGAAAAGAACGGCGTGATTGTTTTGCCTTGCCGCAATCATGTGTGCGTGTGGCATGGGATGAATGCTTCGAAGCTCCGGAAGCGGCTCCTCCTCGCACTGCCAGAAGGGGTGCGATTGAGGTAGAGCGAGAATGAAGAACGACTTTAAAGCCCAATAGGGCGAGCCTGGCGCGTTGTAGCCCTCGGTCATAATTAAGTTCGGGTAGCCGTGACCTATCGTCAAAAGACCGCCGTCGGATAAAATAGGACGCTGAAACCATGAACGAATATTGCGCAGAATTATGCCCTTGACAACACCCATGGAAAAGCCGTCAACCTCGGCAAAGGCGTATGCACTCCAAAAGGCGCACTGCGCGAAGCGGTACGTCATGCTGCGACCGAAGGGAACGGCGGAGCCGTCGGGAGAGAAAAAGTAGATGAAATCGTTCGCGAACTCCTTTGCGCGGCTCTTGATGAGCGCGGAAAATTGAGCGTCTTCTTTTTCCATGACCTTGGCGTAGACGAGCGAATAAAAATAGATGGCATAGGGAACGTAATAGTCACAGTGGGCGTTGACGCCGTCGGCATACCAGCCGTCGCCGAGATAATATTTTTCAACGCGGTCAAACGCGGACTTGACAACCTTTTCATTATAGGGCATACCGACGCGCCTGAAACCCAAGTTTACCATGACGGCAAAAAGCTGCCAGTTGCAGTCCCAAGCTTTTCTTTCGTTGACGAGGTTGAGCCAGTTGTAAAGGTTTTGCTTTTGCGTATCGGTGAGAGGATCCCAAAGCTTATCGGGGGCAAGCGTGAGCCCAAAGCCCATTGCCGCCATTTCGACGAGCTTTTGGTCGTAGTCGGAAACGGGACCCCAATATTCATCGGATGAGGGATCGGTGCCCGCGATAAAGCCGGAGCGGTAAATTTCCGCCCAAGTCTCGTCTTCACCATCGGTAAAAAGCGGGGCAAGCGCCCAAAGGGGGCGTGAAAAGGCTTCTATCATAGCGGTTTCGTCGGAATATGCCGCGCTGGTGTGCCCGAGTTCCAAAAACGCTTTTTTCGGCGAAAAATGAGGTTTTAAGGGTTCAAGAATGTCGCGGACGGCGCGCTTTGCGTCCTCACGCGTTTTGAGGGGATTTGATTTAAGCTTTTCTTCTGTTGTCAAGATTATCGGCTCCTTATGATAAATTATGTTGATTCTTCATTTTCGTCTTCGATTGCGGTAAATGTGACAGTGACAGAGGAGGATTGCCCGCTCGTTAAGGCGAGCTCGGAGGGAACGGAGAGCTTTGCGGAAAGTGTTGTTCCGTCCGACGCGGAAAGTGCGTCTATATCCTCGGTCAATATGCTTTCGGTCGCGTCGATTGTTGAGACTGGACCGGTTATTTCAACCTCGGTGGGCGAATATGAAACGTCCAAAAGCGGATTTTTCGTTGAAAATGAAAGCTCGACCGGAACGGTTGCCGTTTTGTAGAGCTCAAAGGTGACGTTGACGGTCGAAACGTCGAACGTTACATCCGAAACCTCGTTATCGTTTGCGTCGTAGGCGGTGAGGGTTACGGGATAGACGACGTTTGCCGTGGCTGAGGAAAGATCTATCGGTGTTGTCAAGACCTCGGCAATTGAGGAAATGACGCTTTCAGCCGCCGTTGCGGTGACGGTGCGCGGAACGTCGAGCTCGTAGCGGTGGATGCTGTAGCCGTCGGCAGGCTCGGCTGAAATATTTACGGTTATATCAAATTCCCGGTCGATAAGATTTTCAATCGTGAATGTGACCTCGCTGCGCTTTCTTTCGGCAACGGAGGCGTTTGTCGATGAGGGAAGCGAAACCGTGACGTTGACAACCGCGCTGCCTGTACGGTTAATTCGCGAAACGTCAGCCGTGACGGTAATGGTGTCGGCTGAAAGATATTGCATTTGGCTGCGCTTTGCTTTTACTTTGACGTCAATTGTTGTGTGTGACATGCTTTGAATGGAAAAGCCCTTTTCGTTAAGAGTGTCCTCTCCGGAGATTGTGATGGGAACGTTGTTGACCCATTTTGTCATGTCGGGATTTTCGACAAAAGCGACGTAGCCCCAAAGACCTACCGCGGCAATTACGCAAATGAGCATTGTGATGAGATTTCGATTTATACGCTTACTTATTTTTAACACTGAAAACGCTCCTCCATCTATGTATTTTTTTGCCCGTTTCCTCGGAAGGGTGTACGGAGCGGAGGATGTGCCCTACCTCTTCCATGAGTGAGGGCTCGGTGTAGTCGCGCTGCAAAAGTCCGTTGCGGGCAATGCTTATTTTGCCGGTTTCCTCCGAAACGACAATGACGGAGGCGTCGCTGACCTCGGAAAGACCTATCGCGGCGCGGTGGCGCGTGCCAAGCTCGTGCGAAAGCTCCTCATTTTTTGTGAGGGGCAGCACGCAGGCGGCGTGAAGAATTTTATCGTCGCGAATGACGACGGCGCCGTCGTGAAGCGGCGTTTTGCTGAAGAAGATTGTTATGAGCAAGTCCGAAGAAACCTTTGCGTTAAGCTCGGTGCCGGTGCCGAAAACCTCGTCGAGCGAGGATTTGCCCTCAATGACGATAAGTGCGCCGAGACGCGCACGGGAGAGGGCGCAGGCTGCCTTTGTTATTTCGGAGGCGGTTTTTACGTAGTCCACCTCTTCGTCACGGAAAAAGGAGTTGAAATTGGTGCGTCCGATACGCTCCAAAACGCGGCGCAGCTCGGGCTGAAAAAGAATGATAAGCACAAGAATGCCGACCTGCATTGTGTTGCGCAGGATGAAGTTGATTGCGTTAAGCTGAAAGACGCCGCTGATCCATGTGGCAACGATAAAAAGAATTATACCCTTTAATATCTGCCAAACGCGGGCTTCGTGGATTATGCCGCGAAGTCGGTAAAAGACAATGGCGATGATTGCGATATCTATAATGTCAGCTATGCGAAACATTGAGATGAAATCGACAATGGAGGAAAGAAAGCTGTTCATCGTAATACTCTTTTCTTAAAAAATCTTAAGTCTATTATACAATAATATGAAGATAAATGGAAGCGCTTTTTTGCGTATTTGAGCAAAAAAATGAATATAAATTCAGGAGAGGCGTTTAATTGCGTCCTTCATTTCGTCAATCGCGAGAACGCCGAAGGCAAAGCCCTTTCGCACAAGCTCGCCCGGGACGTATTCGTCATATTTTTCAAAGACGGGGAGCTCTCCGGGATAGAGAAGCTCCATTGGGTCGAGCGGGAGCGAGGCTTGATAGGTGAGTGTGCGGAAAAAGTCGTCGCGGGAGGAGGTCATTTTAAACTGCATGTAATAGGGGCGCGCAGTGTTAAAGCCCGAAATGCCGAGCTCCTTGGCGCATTTGAGCTTGATAAAGCGCTCCATAGCTAAAAACGCGTATGTTCCGAGCCACGGGAAAAATGCCCACATATCGCCGCCGAGATTGATGAGAGTTTCGCTTGAAAGAGATGATCCTTTTGCTGAAAATCTCGCATCGGAAAGGCGTGCGGCGGCGTTTTTCATCAAATACGGATATGATTTATCCTCGGACAAAACGCGGCGCATACGCTCCAAGATGTGGGTATTGATGTCGCCGGGGCATTCGCCGAAATAGGCGGGAACCTTGCCCTTGACGAGCGTGCAGTAGATGAGATGGCGTTTGTGGTCAATCTCATCGACAACCCAAACCTGCCCCGCAAGGGCTATTTTTTCGCCCGATGCGGGTGGACGCACGATTGTGCCGAGCTCCTGCGAGCCGCAGCGGACGGTGTATTCCTCATTTTCCTGAAAGACAGCGTAGAATTTGAATGAATTTATCACTCTTTCGCCTGCGAGCCCCACAATCAGCCCGCCGCCTTCGGTTCTTTGAATGTGGTTTATTTCGATGAGATGGCGGAGGAGAATTTTGTAATCCGCCTGCGATATTCCGCGAAACGTACTGAGCGTCAGAACGCGGGAGGCAAGATAAGCGGGCGTCATTTCGCCGCAGGAGGCGAGAGTGCTCATCGTTTGATGATATAATAAGCTGTAGGGGAGCTTTTCAAGGCGCGGAGGCTCGACCCAGCGTTCTTCAAGATAGACCTGAACGAGCGCGATGCCCTGAATGAGCTTCCAGGGAATTGTTTCGGGCAGCATGGCGCGGGGCTCGGGATAGTCCTCACGCATGACGAACCACATCTCCGGTGGGTCGCCGCGTCTTCCGGTGCGGCCCATGCGCTGCAAAAATGATGAGACGGTGAAGGGGGCGTCAATCTGAAAGGCGCGTTCGAGTCTGCCTATGTCAATGCCAAGCTCAAGAGTTGAGGTGGTAACGGTCGACATATACTGTTCTTCGTCTTTCATAACGTCCTCCGCTGTTTCGCGAAAGGAGGTGGAAAGATTGCCGTGGTGAATGAGAAAGCGGTCGGGCTCGTGCTTTTGCTCACAGTATTGGCGCAGCGTCGTCGTCACGGCTTCGCATTCCTCGCGCGAATTTGTGAAAATGAGACACTTCTTGCCGCGCGTATGCTCAAAAATGTAGCCTATGCCGGGGTCGGCATTTTGCGGCGCGGTGTCGGTCGCCTTTTCGGGTGTGGGCAAGGCGTTCGGTATCGTCCTGCCCTTTGACGCTTCTTCGCCAAGAACAAAAAAATGCTCCATTGAAATACGCCACTTGACGCCCTTTTCCTCAATCTTCGGCACAAGGGTTTTGCGGTTTGTGCCAAGCGAGAGAAAATCGCCCGCCTTTTTCAAGTCGCCTATCGTGGCGGAAAGCCCTATGCGGCGCGGATTTGTGCCGGAAAGGCGGGTCAGACGTTCAATTAGGCACATCGTTTGCCCGCCGCGGTCGCCGCGCATGAGAGAATGAACCTCGTCAATGACGATAAAGCGCAAGTCCGAAAAAAGGCGCGGGATGGCGCTGTGGCGGTGGAGAAGAAGCGCCTCAAGCGATTCGGGCGTTATTTGCAAAATGCCGGACGGATTTTTGAGCAGCTTATTTTTGTGTGACTGCGAAACGTCGCCATGCCAATGCCAGACGGGAATATCCACCTCGTGGCACAGTTCCTCAAGGCGCTGAAACTGGTCGTTGATGAGCGCTTTGAGAGGTCCGATGTAGATTGCGCCGACGCTTTTGGGCATATCCTCGGAGAAAAGAGTGAGGATTGGGAAAAACGCCGCCTCCGTTTTGCCGGAAGCGGTGGAAGCGCACAAAAGAAGATTGTCGTCCGTGTTAAACACAGCGTCGCCCGCCGCTACCTGAATTGCGCGGAGGTTGTCCCAATCGTGGCGATAGATAAAATCTTGAATGAAAGGGGCGTAGCGGTTAAAAACGTTCATAGGAAATCTCCTCAAAGAGTAAATTCGGCAAATTCGGTTTCGGATGACGCTTCCTCAAGCGGAGTTTTCGCGTAGGAAAATTCGCTTGAATTTAAAATGTCCGAAACGCGAAGGGAGGGATTTTGATAGACGATGTTCAAAAGCTCAATAAAGTCGCGGATTACCTCACGCGGAGTGATGTTTGTATCCGCTCCGACGCGCGAAAATTCTATTTTAATAAACGTTATCAAATCGTCCTCGGTGAGCGTCGGCTCGTAGGAGAAAAGCTGTGCATGAATATCGGTGAGCTTTTCTATCAAAACAAGCATTTCCTCGTTTGTGAGCGGGAGCAGCTTTATCACGGGCGCTAACATGTCGTGCGCATTTTCGGTTGAAAAGCGCCCTTCGGCGAGGCGGCTGCGAAGAGCCTCGTAACTGTATACTCCGCGGCGCGTGTCCTCGATGCACTGCGGCGTGCCGCACATGATTATCCCGAGATATTTTGCCTTGCCCTGGAGAGTATCGTTATACATGGTGAGAATTTTCTCGTAATTATACTGGCGGGTTATTGCGTTCGGTATCTTGTAGATGTTGACAAGCTCGTCAATCAAAACGAGCATGCCGCCGTAGCCCGCGCGGCGGAGAAAGACGGCGAAAAGCTTGATATATTCATACCAGTCGTCGTCGGTTATGATGATGTTTATGCCAAGATCGCTCTTTGCTTCGGTTTTAGTGGAATATTCGCCGCGAAACCATTTTACGACCTTGGATTTTGTCTCGTCGTCGCCGGAAACATAGGATTTATAGTAAAGCGTCAAAAGGCGCGCAAAGTCAAAACCGTGTACCATTTCGTTGAGCGAATTGATAACCTCATAGATTTTGCGCTCAACGGCGCGGGAAAACGCGTCGTCGCTCGGCGAAAGAGAGGTTTCGGCGGCGGTTTCGCTCTGAATTGAGGAAATCCAGCGATCCAAAATGAGCGTCAACGCGCCGCCTTCGGGGCGCGTTTTTGTGCTCATGTTGCGGATGAGCTCCTTATATGTCGCAAGCCCCTGACCGCGCGTGCCCTGCAGCCTCCGCTCGGGCGAAAGGTCGGCGTCGACGACGACAAAGTTTTTGTCCATAACGTAGCCGCGGATTGTCTGCAAGAGAAAGCTCTTGCCGCTGCCGTATTTGCCGACGATGAAGCGGAAAGCGGCGCCGCCGTCCACGATAATTTCAACGTCGTGCAAAAGTGCGTTGATTTCTGTTTCGCGCCCGACTGTAATATACGGCAGCCCTATGCGCGGAACAACGCCGCCTTTGAGTGAATTTATGATTGAAGAAGCTATGCGCTTGGGTATTTTCATGTTAAAAATCTCCATTCCGCCGCCCTGCATCGGCACAAGTAATTATTAAACACTCTCTTGTCAGCAGGGCAAGGAATGACAAGAGATTTTTGAGCGCATCGCCGTTTCCAAACCGAAGGTTTGGAAAAATCGGCGGCGCATAAAATCCGCCTGAGGCATAACGTGAAAGGCATTTCACGTCAACAGTCCTTTCACGTCGTCGGTGTAGTCTTCTATTATTTTCGGTTCGTCGCCGTCAAAGAGAATGACGGTGTCGGAAAAGGTGTCGTAAAGTTTTTCGTTTATCGAATCGACAACAATGCTGAGCATAATGTTGTTTTGAGAAAGAAAATCGGCATACTGTTCGCCCGCCAAAAGACGAGAGAGAAATTCACGCTCGTTTTTATCGAGCGGAGAATTTTCATCATCCGAGCCTTGCGTTTCCTCGGGCTGCGGCGCGATTTCTTCTGTCGGCTCATCCATTAGCTCCTCTTCGTCGACAATGAGCTTGTCGCGCGTCGTTTCGGCGGCTTCTCTTATTGAGGAGAGCTTTGAAAGGTCGATCGCGACCTCCCGCCGTGCAGTTTTCTTTTTCTCCTCCGTCATTTTGTCGATTTCGCTTTCGATGATGGCTAAAATGTATTTATATGTTTTCTTTTCTTTGAGCTGATATTTAAAGCCAAGCTTTTTGCGCAGCGTATAATCGACGGCGCGCACAATGTCGCCCAAATAGCTGCTTTTTGAAGAAGCGGTGTAGTTTGTTACACTCCATTTGTCGTCCATGCACACATACTGCCGCGCGTTATTTAAGCTGTAGACGCAGTTTTCGTGAGTGCGGCGTTTAAAAACGGCATTTGAAAACATATGGTAATATTCGTGTACGGCAAAGCCGAACGCACGGCTTTGAAACGACTCGCCGCGATGCTTTGCGTAATAGCCGCAAAGTGCGATATATACGTTGACAAGTACCGTCTTTGTTTCCTTAGGGTACGCTTTGTAAAAACGTGAATGTGAAATATCGTGCGAAGAAACAACATTGATTGCGTCAAATACCTCGTCTTCCGAAAAAAGCGCGGGCGATACGAGCACGTCTATCGCCTTGTCGAAATCGGTCAACAAATCGTCAAGCAGCTCGGGCGCAATGTTATAATACGCCGCATAGTCGAAAAGCCAAACTCGCAGGTCGCACTGGATTTGATAATCCATGAGGCGGTAGGAAAGATAGAAGCTTTTGAGCTTTTCAAAGCCGTCGAGCGGTGATGAAACGCCTATCCGGTTTAAAAGCTCATAGATATAGACGAGAGCAAACGAGGTACACGTTTTTTCGATATTGCCGCGCCTGAGCTTTGTGCGCCAGGAAAAATAGCCGCGCAGCTCGCTTGTATTCATTTTGTCGTAAGTCGGATAATAGGCGTAAAAATAGCCGTCAAATTTAAAATCGTCCTCGTAATTTTCCATGAATTTGCCCTGACGGCAAAAGAGGGCTGTTTGGGTCAAATTCATCTGTGCAAAGGAGCGCATCGAGCGGATGCGGGAGGGAACACGGACGCCGTAATCGCCGCGCCGCGGAATCGGCTCGTCGCGGTAGGGCGGCGAATTGTCATCTCCGAAAAGCTCGCGCATAAGCTCCCTCATACGTTCAAAATCGCGTCTGTCGGGCATTGGGTTTCACCTGCGCTTGTCGGTTGATAAATTCGGTACATTTCAGTATAACATAACGGAAGGAGAATGTCAAAAATTTATCAAAAATTTTTACAAAAAAAACGACCGAGAAAAAACTCGGTCGAGATTTTATTTTGTGCCTGTGGAGCCGAAGCCGCCGGAGCCTCTCACTGTGTCCGAAAGAGTGTCGGTTGTGACAAATTCGGCGGTGAGGTAGGGGGTTATGACCAATTGCGCTATGCGCTCGCCGTGATCGACCGTTTGTTCGGTTTCGCCGTGATTGTGAAGGGCGACCATGATTTCGCCGCGATAGTCGGAATCTATTACGCCGACCTTGTTTGCGGGAGCGAGATTGCGCTTTGAGGCAAGCCCGCTGCGGGCATAGACTAATCCCGCGAAGCCCTCGGGAATTTCGAGGGCGATATTTGTATGTATCATTTTCGTTTCGTGCGGGGCGATTGTGACAGGTTCGTCCAAGCAGGCGTATAAATCCGCACCGGCGGCAAATTCTGAGCCATAGGAGGGGATTATCGCCTTTTCGGAGAGTTTTTTTATGTGGATTTGTTGTTTCATGGTGGGTTATCCTTTCTGAGGGGGAGGGAAATGCTCTGCCTTTACTGATTATTGTTTTTTTGTTTGCGGAGTGTCTTCTTCCCATAGAATGAGGTCGTCTTCGGCAAGCGAGCGTTTTACGTCGATGATGCGCTGATTGGACGAGCCTTTGAAGCGGAGCGACGGGTCTTTTAACGCTTCGACAAATTCGCCGTCAACCAAATAGTCTATCAGAGAGAGCAAATCGAGCGTTGTGTCGGCGTCGCCGAGCTTTCCGGTTAACATATCGGTCTCGAAATTGTAGCCCGAAAAGCACCAGATGTTTTTTTCGGGGAAGTTCAGCCTTACGCGGCGAACAAAGGGCAGAAGAGCCTTTTGATTTGCCGGCTCAAACGGTTCGCCGCCCAAAAGGGTGAGCCCCGAGATGTAGGAGGGGGAGAGCATGGTGAGAATTTGCTCCTCGACCGATTGGTCGAACGGCTCGCCGTACTTAAAATCCCACGTTTCGGGGTTGAAGCAGTTTTTGCAGTGATGAGTGCAGCCTGAAACGAAGAGCGAAACGCGCACGCCCGGACCGTTTGCAATGTCAAAATTTTTGATTTTAGCGTAGTTCATGGCGTTTTAATCCTCACAGGTGCAGAACGCGGGCTTTGATTTCCTTTGTTTTGCCGACATTCCAGAAGTTTTCGCCCAAGTAGCCGCAGGTGCGGCGAGTGACGTTCATCTTCTTTTGATCCTTGTTGCCGCAGACGGGGCATTCCCACTCGAGGTCGTCGTTGATGATAATCTCACCGTCGAAGCCGCAGACATGGCAATAGTCGCTCTTGGTGTTAAATTCGGCATATTGAATGTTGTCGTAGATAAATCGAACGAGAGTTTCCAAGGCGGGGAGGTTGTTGCGCATGTTGGGAATTTCGATGTAGCTGATTGCGCCGCCGGAGGAAATCTTTTGGAATTGGCTTTCAAATTCAAACTTCTTGAAAGCGTCGATTGTTTCGCGGACGTCGACGTGGTAGGAATTTGTGTAATAGCCTTTGTCGGTGACGTCCTTGATGGTGCCAAAGCGCTCTTTGTCTATGCGTGCGAAGCGGTAGCAAAGGCTTTCGGCGGGTGTGCCGTAAAGAGCGAAGCCCAAGCCCGTTTGAGCCTTCCACCTTTTGCACGCTTCGTTCATGTGGGTCATAACGCGGATTGCAAAGTCCATACCTTCGGGGTCGGTGTGGCTGACGCCCTTCATGAGCTTTGTGACTTCGTAGAGCCCGATGTAGCCAAGCGAAATGGTGGAATAGCCGCCGTAGAGATACTTGTCGATAACCTCGCCCTTTTCGAGACGGGCAATCGCGCCGTACTGCCAATGGACGGGGCTTGTGTCGGACACGGTGCCCAAAAGGGCGTTGTGGCGGCACATGAGCGCTTCAAAGCACAGCTCGAGCCTCTCGTCGAAGAGCTTCCAAAATTCGTCCTCGTCGCCCTTGGCGAGAATGCCTATCTGCGGAAGGTTGATTGAAACCACGCCCTGATTGAAGCGGCCTTCAAATTTGTAGTTGCCGTTCTCATCCTTCCACGGAGAGAGGAACGAGCGGCAGCCCATGGGCGAAAAGACGTTGTTTTCGTAATTTTCACGCATTTTCTTTGCGGAAATGTAGTCGGGGTAGAGACGCTTTGACGAGCATTTGACCGCAAGACGGGTGATGTAGTCGTATTTGCCGCCTTTGAGGCAGTTGTGCTCATCCAAAACATAGACGAGCTTGGGGAACGCGGGCGTTACGTAGACGCCGCACTCGTTCTTGATGCCCTCATAGCGCTGACGCAGTATTTCCTCAATAATCATCGCGTTTTCCTCGATGTATTCGTCGTCGGGACGAAGGTAGAGGAAAAGGGTGACAAAGGGAGACTGACCGTTGGTCGTCATTAAAGTATTTATCTGATACTGAATTGTCTGCACGCCGCTCTTTAATTCGTCGCGAAGACGCTGCTCGACGATGCCCTCAATCATTTCGGACGAAAGCTCGCCGCCAAATTCCTCAGTGAGCTGACGGCGGAACTTGTCGCGGCTTATGCGCAGATATTTGCCCAAGTGCGACACGTCGACGCTCTGACCGCCGTATTGCCCGCAGGCAACGGAGGCGATAATCTGCGTCATGATTGTGCAGGCAACCTGAAAGCTCTTGGGCGATTCAATGAGCTTGCCGTTCATAACTGTGCCGTTGTCAAGCATGTCGCCGATGTTTATGAGGCAGCAGTTAAAGATGGGCTGCAAAAAGTAGTCCGCGTCGTGGAAATGGATTGCACCCTCTTCGTGAGCTTTGGAGATGTGTTCCGGCAAAAGAAGACGCTTTGTGAGATCCTTTGAAACCTCGCCGGCGATAAGGTCGCGCTGGGTTGCCGCCATGACGGCGTTTTTGTTTGAGTTTTCCTCCATGACGTCCTTGTTGCTGTTTTTGATAAGGCTGAGGATTGATTCATCCGTTGTGTTTGCCTTGCGGACAAGGGCGCGGTTGTAGCGGTAGATGATATAAGCCTTTGAAAGCTCGTATTTGCCTGCTTTCATAAGCTCGGACTCCACCATGTCCTGAATGTCCTCAACAAGATACCTTTGGCGGTGTTTGCCTTCTATATAGCAGATGATTTCTTCAATCTTATCATCGGAAATACGGTAGGGCTCCTCAACTGCGGCGTTTGCTTTGGAAATTGCGACGGCGATTTTTGAACGATCGAAATCGACGGTTGTGCCGTCTCGCTTGATGACTTTCATTTTAATTCCTCCAATATAAATATGTAGAAACTGTTGCTGAAGCGTTGTATTGTAACCCGATTTGAGCTACAGACAACATTATATCTAAATGTGGATGATTTGTCAATAGAAAAATACAATATGTTGTGTTTTTTATTTCGGAGAATAAAATAACGGACAGTTATCTTTCAAACTGCCCGTTATTGTCGGGATTTTGAGGCGATTGGAATGAATGAATGAATTTTACCGCGCTGAAAATCGTCTGAAAGTTATACCTTCCTGCATGGTCACAAAACGCACCCCCACATCAGTCATTATAGCATTAAAAACAGAGAAATGCAAGTGATTTTGGACAAAATCAGTAAAAAAATCATATGGCAAAAGAAACAAAATTTTTCAACGGGAACCTATACCTTCCCGTTGATGTACGCATCTTTGCTCAAAAATGCCCTTAATTAATGGGGAACGGGTCAAAAAAAGCCCGAATCCTCAGATGTTTAAATAAATTTTTATAAAAATGGAGGTAGAATAATGGCAAAGACAAAATCAAAACGTCTGCTGTGTCTTCTTTTGTCGCTTGCGTTGGTTTTTGCGTTCGTCATAACTCCCGTCTATGCGGAAGATGACGACGGCAACGCAGAGACAATTGTTGAAGAATCAACAGACGAAGATGCGGAAACGTCCGACGACACACAAGACGTAATCGCGGAGGAAAACGGGGACTCCAAGGACGCGGAAGATGCCGAAGAATCGGATGAAGATTCAAATGAAGAAGCGGAGGAGCTTTCGGCGGTTTCCGATTCTGCATCCGGTGACGAAAGCGGCGAGGATGGCTCCGATGACGGAATCGCGGTTGTTGATGTCGATGGGACGGTTGAGACTGTCGTAGCTAAAATTGGCGAAACGGGGTACGCATCCCTTTCCGCCGCAGTTGCGGCTGTTTCGACAAACAGTACCGAAGCGACAACTATCACCATGACAGCCGATACAACCGAGACAAGCAGCATCACCGTTGGAAGCGGTCAGAATATTGTTCTTGACTTGAACGGTAAGACGGTTGACATGGAAAGTCACAATCTATTCGTAGAGGGTACTTTGACCATTGAGGACAGTACAGCAGATGAAGATGAGCCGACAGTTGACACTGAATCAGATTATTCTGTAACCTACAACTCCGGCAAGATCACTTCGACTGTGACTACAGTCTATGTTAGAAATGGCGGTACAGCTACTCTTGCGAGCGGTACAGTAGAATCGACCATAAATGTTGCTCTCGCCGCTGAAGGTGATGTAACAGGAGAGGAAGATGCAGAAGCTATCGTTTCTATTGTTAATGTAACCGGCGGCTATGCTGTTTCACAAGAAAACACGATTTTGGTTAAGGGCAAAGGCGCTACAGCGAATATTTCCGGCGGCGTTTTGGTTGCGAATGACAACGCTGTTGTTGCCGGCAATGGTACACACACTACCGGAAAGGATTATTCCGGCACATCGATCACCATCGAAGGCGGTACCTTAATTGGTCACATCGAGACTTCCGGCTACGTTGCATGCGGCATTTATCATCCGCAGGATGGCACGCTCACCATCAGCGGCGGTATAATCTACGCCGACGGCGGATGCGGCATACTCATGCGCGGCGGTACGCTCAACATGACAGGCGGTACGATTATCGCATCCGGCGACAGCACTACAACCGGTAAGGTTGGCGATTCACGCGTAGTCGTTTCAGATTCGGGTATTGTATATGATTATGACAGCAACTACTATGATGTGGATAACGTAACAGTAACCCTTTCGGATTCTGTATCGGTTACTGCTGCGGCAAGTGCAATTGCTGTTATAGATTCGAGCGAGGATGGCAATGCGTCAGCTAATGTTACGGTTTCCGGCGGTACATATTTGACGATCGATGACGATGGAAATACTGTCGCCGACGAGAGCGTCAGCGCATATCTCGCGGACGGATTGACGCTGGATGAGAGCGGCAGTGTTGTCACTGACACAACCGTTTATGTAGCTCAGATTGGCGATACAAAGTATGCCACATTGGGCGAGGCGGTTGCGGCTGTTCCCGTGGGAACTTCCGCGGATGATCTCGGTGCGGCAACAACAATCAAAATCCTTACGAATATTGATAATGCCGAAGGTGTGAGCATTCCGAGCTATGTCAATCTTACAATCGATTTTGACGGACATACTTACATTCTCACAGGTCCCGGCGCGGGATCGAGCGGTACACAGACGCAAGGCTTCCAGCTTCTTAAGGATTCCACAATTGTAATGAAGAACGGAACTATTAAGATTGCCGAGGGAGCGAACAATATTAAACGTATAATCCAGAGCTATGCCAATGTAACTCTCACAAATATGATATTCTATTCTGAAAATCAGGTAGGCGGAGAAGATTACTGCCTGAGCTTCAATAATGGTGAGGTTCATATTACCGGCACCACAAGTATCTATTCCGGGGATAACGATACATCAGTAGCAGCATTTGATGTTTATTATTGGGCGAGCGGATATCCCAACGGCACTACGGTTATATTCGATGATGATTACACAGGAACCATTGGCGGTTATATCTTGTATGACACGACAGATTCCGAAAAGGCAACCTTAACCATTCAAGGTAACGGTACCTTCAACGGCGGCGTCGTGCTTTCGAGTGATTCTGCCACAGCCGCAGCGACAACCGATTCGCAGATTACCATTTACGGCGGTACTTTTGGCAATGACGTTGACGATTATGTTGCTGACGGCACAGCCGCGGTTGTAAATGCAGACGGTACCTACACCGTTAAGAGCGGTGTTGCGGCGGTGTATGACACGGATGGTAACTGCGTGGATGTGTATGAAACGCTGAAGGCAGCTTATGCCGCGGCAGAAAACAACTACACTATGATGCTCGTGTCTGATATCAGTGAGCAGCAACTGGGCGCAACTTCAGATAAGACCGTAACTCTCGACCTTAACGGACACACTATATCTAGGAGTTCCGGAAGTGTCATTGACTGTTCTAACGGTACGCTGTACATCACTGACAGCTCGCAGACCGAGTCTTCAATCGGCACCGGTATGGTCAAGGGAACAGGCAGCAATCTTGCTCTTAAGATGAGTGGAGGTACTGTTAGTCTTGAAAGCGGCACTCTTATGTCGGCAACAGGTTATGCAGTCTCTATTTCGGGCGGAACTTTGACTGTTAACGGCGGTGCTGTTATTAGAGGATCTAATTCAACATATATTATACGCTATTCCGGTGGTACGATTACAATTAACGACGGTTTGTTCACTGCTGTTGACCGTGATAGCACAGCTACTTCTTCAAGTAGTGATGGTGCAATAATATATGGTGCGGACAGTAGTAGTGAAACTGAAAACACTAATACTATCACTACTGATGCAGTCAACATCACCGGCGGCGTTTTCCAGACATATCGTCCGTTGCTCGGCAGCTCCATTACCATGGAGATTACCGGAGGATATTTCCTCAGTAATTATTCGCTGAATAACTACATTCCGGAGGGTTATGGATACTTAAGCAGCCAAGATTGCACCTACCTCGGTGTGGATTACAGCGGTTATTATCAGGTGGCTCATACCAACTTCACTTTGACTGTTGTATCATCCGGCAATACAACCACAACGTACTACTCAACTCTCATTCAGGCAAAGGATCAAGCAATCGCTGCATATAATGAAGATTCTGATGCAACGATTACCATCACCATGAATAACGACTACGAGACCGGCAAGGTTCCCGTTGAAAAGGCTGTTGTGTTCACGCTTGATTTGAACGGATATACCTTGACAAGCACGGACAAGGGCGCGTTCAAGATTGATGATTCCAAGGTGGATGGTTCTATTAAGATTACTATCAAAGATAGCAGTTCCGAGGCAACCGGTACAATAACAACTGTTGAGTCACCGGAATCCTCAACAACGAGTGGTTTGCTTCAGGTTACAAGCGGTACAGTCTATATCATCGGCGGTTACTTTAACCAGAATGCCGGACAAGATCTGGTTGCAGGCAGCGGAACTGTAGAGATTTCCGGCGGCTACTTCACGAGCGATCCGTCAAGCTATGCGGCGGAAGATTATTGCGTAGTGAAGGCAAGCAAGACGGTTGATGAGGTTACTTACAATTATACGGTTGTAAGTGCAGATGATGTGGCTTCTTATGCGGTTGCCGTTGTTAATGGCATGTATTATGATACGCTTGAAGACGCATTTGCGGCGGCGGAGAGCGGCGATACTGTGACGCTGCTTGCAAATGTCACATTGTCCGCAGATATAAGGATTGAAGACGGTCAAACGATAACCTTAGATCTGGGCGGCTTCACTTTGGACTGTGGAAGCAGTTACAGATTGAGACTGTATCATGGAGATCTTACCATCAAGAATGGTACAATAACCGGTTCACAGCCTATCAATGTCTATGGCAGTTACGAAGACGCATCCAATTACTCTGTTTTGACTGTAGAATCCACTGTAAGTTTAAGCGATGTAAGTTACGGCATTTGCTTGTTCCCTGCATATATTGACAATAAAACCACTTACTATGGCTACGGCGCTGTTATAAACATGTATGGTTCTATTACAGGCAGCGGAGCGGGAATTTTCGTCAGCGGAAATCTTGGTAATGATACTGATTCCGTATCAGCTATGACTTCATCCGGTAATGTCAGCGTAATTAACGTATACGGAACTATAGACATGACCAATCAGGGCATTGCTATGAACGGCTATGCCATAGTAAACATTTATGACTGGGCGAAAATCACCGGCTCGGAAGCAATCGGCGTAAAGCGCGGCGTGCTGAACGTTTCGGGCGGCACATTGAAGGCGACCGGCGATTATGTGGATCCTGTTACAGCTAATTACAACGGAGTTGAAAATACCGGCGCGGCGATTTCCGTAACGAGCACATATAACTATGCGGGCGTTATTGTGGTCAATGTGACCGGCGGCGAAATCACCAGCACAAACGGCAACGCGCTGTATGTCGGACATTCGGGAAGTTCGGATGCGACAACGACATATACCGTAGGCGTTGAAATTTCCGTTACAGGCGGCACATTTACAACGCAGTCCGAGGATGCGGAGGCAATTTATGTTGCCGAAGCGGTTGATGGCGACGATGCCAGCTACACACAGAATATTGCGGCAGGCGGTACGTACACTGTGAAAGTTGACCCGACATACTGCGAGAGCGGCTATGCAGTGAAGAACAACGGCGACGGTACGTACAGCGTTGTTGATGATGGCGTGGTATTTAACGATGAAGAAGTATTCATGCAAGGGCATGACGTTGTTATAACGTCGCAGAGCGGCAAAGATGACGATACAAACCTTATTTTGACTTACAAGGTTGATGGGTACGAATATCAGGTTTGCTACACGAGCGACACGGCGGCGCGCATTTTCGGCGGATATTTGACGCCGACAGGCACCACAACGAATGACAGCTACAAGATAACGCTTAACAGCGGTACGGTAGGCAGCCTTCGCGGAGGCAGCAAGGGATTCACCTCTCTTGATAACATCTCGTTCGATTCCGCCGAGATTATTGTAAACGGCGGTGCTGCAGACATTATTGCTGCCGGATGGTATTACAACCAGAGCGCGAATAAATTTACGGTAACAGTTAACGGCGGTACGGTTGGAACAATCTACGGCAACGGCGAAACGAGCTATGTTGCGTCGCAGTATATACAGTCGGTAATCGATACTATGGTGAAGACATATAGTTCTGAAGAGTTAGCTGCGTTGGCAGCAAGCGATGCCTATTATTTCATTTCTGTAGTAACGGATGAAAGCACCGGCACTACGAGCTATATGTATGTTCCGACAGTTAAAGAAGCTAACATAACCGTAACGGGCGGCACGGTTACTTATGTATACGGCGGCGGCAAGGCATGCACACAGAACGGAAGCTATACAGCCTATACTTCAAAGGACTTTTCAATGGTAACCGATGTGGCGAATATCACTATTTCGGGTGACGACGCTGTTGTAACATATGTGAACGGCGGCGGATTCAGCGGACCTGAAGCTAACTGGGGCGAAACCTCCGGACAGGACACTGTTATTGTCAATACCGCAAACATCACAGTTTCAGGCGGCGAGATTGAAAACCTCTTTGCGGGCGGTTACAACGGACAGTGGAAGTTCACGTATAAGATGAACGCAGACGGAAATGTGGTATTCAGCAATTACAACGGAAGCACCGAAGAAGAAATAACAGCTGCACGCAATAAGGTGTACAATGCAAATGTGAACATAAACACGGGCGCTGATATTGCAAACCTCTTCATGGGTGGCAGAAGCTACTCGTATGTTGAAAATTCCACATTGATCGTCAATGACGGCGAGATTGACACATTGTCGATGAGCGGCAATTACGGCTACGTTGCAAACAGCACAGCTGATGTTAAGGGCGGCAAAATAGCAAAACTTGAGCTTTTGAACCGTAACTATGTGAAAGACATTACTTTGAACGTTACGGGCGGAACAGTCAGTGCGTTCTACGCAGGAACCGGCGGCGCGTACAAGAACGGAAACTGCAACGAGGCAACGTACAACATTTCCACCATGGCTATTTTGGGCGACGTTACTGTTAACTTTGCGGAGACTGCTCAACCCACGGCTGCGTACCTGACAACAGGTTTGGAGCGTGCGGGAAATGTGAACATCAATGTTCAGCTTGAGTTGATTGCTATGGATTTGTCGGTGAGCGGCTACACGGGAAGCGAAACAACGAGCGGCAATTTCAAGATTTTAAGCTCGACTGATGATTCAACATGGACGGCGACGATTTATGTTGACGGAGACGATGTTTCCTTTGACAGAAACGGACATGATGAAACGACGCTTGTTATCCTCCCGGTTAAGCTCGGTGTTTCGTCGGACGATAACACGAGCGTAAGCGCGATATCCACTGTGGGCGAGGGCGAGAGCGTGATGTACGCTCAGGTCAGCGCGGCGAATATTGTGGCAAACTACAGTACATCAGCTTATCCGACGACGGATTTGACGTTTACGGATGAGGAAGGCAATACGCATGGATATATCTTCGCGGGATGGTATACGCTTGGCGAGGATGGCGAATACACAGCATATGAAGAGTTCCAATCGAGTGAAGATGCATATGCAAAGTTTGTGGATGCTGAATTGATGAATGTAATATGCTATGTGACTAATGATAATGGAACATATTACTGGCGCTTTATCACGAGTTTGAATGATTTGAACTATGAAGACGGCGGATTTGTGGCTTATTGTGACGACAGTGAAACTGAGGCTGAATTGATAGAACAAAAATTCTATACGAACTCGTGTAAAATCAGCAATACAACTACAAAGGTTGAAGCTTCTTCTGACGGTACAACTGCCGGCAGCACGACGAGCGAGACTAACCCGCAAATCTACACAAGTAGTTTTAATTCTGATGCGGCTTGCCTTGTGACCGCATGCTATAAGGATTCAGCCGGCACAGCATCTAAAATTACCGTTACACCTTATTGGATTACGGCAGACAATACAACTGTTTATGGAGAAACGTATACGTTTATTTATACGTATCAGGTCTCAGAGTAATAGACAGACGAAAGAAGGTTTTGAAATTGAGCTATGATGAGTATGTTATGGAAGTCCTTTTGTTTGAACAAGATGACGTATTTGCAAAAGTAGGAGATAATACTTCTAGTGACGGCGATGATTCGCATTCACTTCCTGGTGGCGGTTCTGAATTTGCCGACATATAAATTTTTAGACTTGAACCTATAAAATACAATCCCCTGCAGCCGGGTTAATCCGGCTGCAGGGGACTTGTACTTTATGGGCAATGATATATGATATTGATATTCAGCAGAAACGCCTGATTTTTGACCGGTTTGGCAGTAGTATTTAGTTTCATTTGAAATTTTACGTTGTGGTGGGAAATAGGAATGAGCG